>DAIMYJ010000010.1:0-6633 GCA_036734545.1 Chitinophagales bacterium | reverse complement strand
CATCCGGAAATTCGATCTCGATCTCCAGCAGTGCTGTGTCGTTCAGTGCGAGATAGGGATTGTCATCCTTCAGTGCGATCACGATCTCTGGTTTAGCACTTACCAGATCACCATCCAGGATATGGATATCATCGAAGGTCACATCCAGCAGCGGATCACGATCATCAGGCCCGTTAAAGAACGGCAGATACGCGATATTATTAAAGTGATACTGCTCCGGCTGATCCTTGTTCGGGTTCACTTCGATCACCAGTGTGTTATTTCCTGCCGGCACAGAGCCGCTGCTAAATTGCAGTGTAGCGATCCTCGTCGAATCACTCAGCAAACTATCCTGCCGTGCATAGGGGATCGGGTGCAGCGTATTGGCTGCATCCCGTGCATAAAAACCGATCAGCAGAGAATCCATATCGTAATCGCTGACATTACTCACGGCTATGCTCAGATTTACCGGCTGGCCCTGCACGATGCTGTCGCCATTGTACGTGAAATATACATTCGGATTCAGCGCAGCCTCAGGCACAGGATCATAGATCACGCGCCAATAATCAAACTGCGTTGGTGTGCGCAGCGAATCATCGATAGCTGTAAGACGCAATTTCAGATACGGATAGACATCGGCATCGATCCACGACAGTGTGGTGTCACCGCTGAAGAGCGTTCCCGACAGCGCCATTTCGACACCCGCAGTGTCTACACCTATGATGGAAATGGAAGCGTCATCTGTAGTTGGATCATCGAGTGCGAACAATGACCATTGGGCTTTATCCCAGGCATAGGCCGGACCGATCAGCGGCGTTTCCACAAAACCGGAGTTCCAGTTTCCTTCGATCACAAAGGTGGCTTCGATCTTGTTCCCTTCCTCATCACCGATCAGCTCAAATTTGGTTTCCGGCGCACCCTTCTGAGCGGAGAATATGTAGCTGCGATCATAATCAAATACCGACAAGCCTAAAATATCGACGGCACCGTAAGCAACAAAGGCATCGAACAAACTATGGCCATAGATCAGGGTATCGTCCAGCCAGGTGTTGAATTCCGGATAGTTATTGGAATAACACATGAAATAACTGCTGTCAGGTACAGTACTCATCATGAACTGATACAGTATCTCACGTTTCTCCGGTGTGTTGGTATTGAACTGTATCACGCGCTCATACGGATCGGCACTGCAATAAATATCGCCAAAGGGCCCCGTGTTACTGGTGCCTACCTCTGATGTCGTCCACGGTTGACCGGAATTGGCATCCGCAACGATCACCACAAAACCGGCAACGGCACATGAACCCACGGCCATCAATTCGCCATCCACATAACTGGTCACTTCGGTCCAGTTCGTAGTCGGATAAATACCTGTAGCCATTTCATAGGTGACTACATCCGGCACGAATTCCCATGCGCGGGAAGGCATGAGCGCTATATTATCATAGGTGTCTTCCTGATACTGGAAATAATGGGATTGATTCCATCCGGTGATATCGCCGGGCTGGTATAAAAAGGAACTGGAACGCCACAATGGCTCAGAACCATCCGTGGTATCTGGTGTGATGCGCCAGTAATAGACCGTGTTGTTCAGCCATGTCATCGGAGGCACATACCAATACACCACACCGCCGGATTCCATCACGGTGGTTGAACGCTTCAGCGGTGAATTGAACTGCATGGTCGTATCTGCCTCTATGAAATAGAGGCGGCTTTCGGCAAACACATAGGCCGTAGAGGCTGCGAAATATTCCGGGATGTGATTCATGATGCTGAACTCGACCGGATAGATCGGTATCGCATCATCGGAAATGATGTTCATCGATGTGCCGAGGATATTGTTCATTTCATCGATCTCGGCGATCTCGTTGAGTTTGTCTACATGGATATTGAACGTATTCAATCCCACCGCCTCCGGTCCGCCGGTAGCGAAAGGTATCAACAGGGTGTCCTGATAATAGGTGGAAGGATACCGTTCAAAATACGTCACCTCAGTGCCATCCGGTGTTGTCCTCTTGATCTCGATATAATAGGAGCTGTCGATGGCCATCCCGAGGTTGCTGACGATCAGCTGCATATGGAAAGTATCCACTCCGGGCGTTACCACATCCGGGATGAATGATACCAATGGTGCCTCAATGTCATAATCCGGTTGCGGATGTGTGTTCAGTCGCAATGCGGGATCACCCTGTAGCGTGGTATGCTCAAGCGTGAGGCGTTCATAGATATTCAGGCTGGGCCAGAGGGTGTCGGCGGTTTTCAGCAGCACATCGCCGATGGGCTCGTTGTAGGCATGATTGGCATACTGCTTATAGAACATGCCGGCATAAGTATTCAAACTCGAAGCCAACGAGAAGTTCGAGGCTGCGATAAAGGAAACCGCCCCGCGATCCTCGGCAAAAATATAGCGCTCACCCAGAGTATAGGTCTCGCCATGTATGGCCGCCGTATTACATCCATTACCAAATACAGTGAAATACTTGCCGGCGTTCTCAAATTCTTCGGGCTCTCCGATATTATAATCGAAACTGCCGGTGGATGAATGCCCGAAAAACGTAATGAGTGTTACACCGCTATTCACCAGCGAATCAATGTACTCGCTTTCACTGTAGAAGATCGGATCGGTACTCAGCTTGTTGAACTGTATCACCTTCCCGCCGAACAGGGTGTCCTTGATGGAAGAGCCGTAGTTGAACAGGAAATTGTTGAACAGCGACTGCTCATAGGTATTCAGTCCGCCGGCGAAATGCAACACGTTCTTCATCCACAATTTATTCGCCACGGTCTGTGTAAGATCGGCCTGCTGTGCTTCAAACTCAATGACCTTTTCCAGATAGATGCGCACATCATTACCGGTTTTTGCCGCGATCCTGCCGATGGGTACTACCTGCACCACATCACCCTGGCGCGCAGCCAGCAGATTGTCGGCACCGGGATGGCCAAAGGTGGGCACCAGATCACCGGTATACTCCGGTGTACCGGGAGCACGCGTTACATCATAACTATAGGATTTCCCGATCAGAAAAACATATTTCGGGTCTATGGTAAAATGATCGGCAGCATACAAAATGAAATTGCGGATAGCCAGCGGATGCTTCTTGATGCCGTAATAAAATTCATCATACAGCAGGTCAACATCCACGATGATGGGATCATGCCCTCCTCCCGCCAGCGATGCACGATAATCGGCAAACTGCTGCACATAATTCACACCTGCACCGTCGTCGAAGAGGGAGGTGTGACTGATCAGCAGATAATCACCCTGATTGGCCGGGTCGGTGAAGTTCACGAAGGTGACGGGGTTCAGTTGGGTGACAGCCTGAATGTCGGAACCATCCTGACTGCTCACGTATAAACGATGACCGGTGGCATTGAACGGAAGATGGAATTTTGATATGTCGGCTTCTACCACCGCCGCCTGCCGGCGCTTATTGGTGAAGTCGTATAAGATCGGGGAAGTTGCCTTTTCGTCCATATCCGACAATTCGAGATAGGTGGTGGGACCGGTAACCTCATCCAGGATCAGACGGAATCGGGAGGCATTATCAAAGTCAAACAGTTTGGGATATGTGATATCGGCAAAGCTGTATCGCTGATAGTCGGTAGACAAGGGTCCGCTGATATACTGCAGCGTACTCACGTCAGTAAGCGGTGGAAGAGTCTCCTCTATGCGTAAAGCACGATAGTTGGTAAAAGAACTGTCGACCAAAGCAGATCCATTGAAATTGATCACCACATGATGATCAGAAGTATTGGTGCCGATGGCGATGGTCTTCAGGGTAGGTGCAGGCGCTGTGCCTGTATAAAAATTCGGTGTGTTGAGATTCACGGTGAAGGTGCTCAGGTTATACCTTGGGCTGGTAAAGCCTTCGCCGTCTTCATACTTGCTGCTGAAAACCTCCAGGTAACTGGGACCGGCATTAAAATAGGCCGAACCGTAACCGGCACCCCAAACAATACGACTATGTGCAATAAAATAGGGTTCAGCCGCCGGCGCACCGGTAAGGTCGTTGATCGCCGGCTCCATGCGGTTATTGTCCAGAGAGGTGTTCCAGGTGAGAAAATACACAGCCGTATCATTGATGATACTTTCGAATGTGTGCAACTGGAATTGTGCGCTGTCGAACAGGGGTGTATCCATTTCGCCGTCATTCTTCTCGCCGAAGAACTCAATGAAATCGGCAGGACCAAAATCTCCATCCGCTTCTCCGGAAACAAAGATGTATTGCTCCTCCCCTTTATTGAATAGCTGAAAATTACGCGGATCGACAGATGCCAGCGGCACCCCTATGGCGGCGAGTGCGCCACTTATCGTGGGCTGATCGATACGATAGATACCGTCAGCCGTGATATTGAACTTGAGATATTGCTGGTCATAGGCTATCCATTCGTTGCCATATGACTGCGCAAACGACCTGATGACAGAAAAGAATACGATAAAGCCAAGTATAATTCGCTTCATCTGTGTGTATTTTGTTTTGATGCAGGCTCTTCCGGTGTTTGGTTTCGAGTATCGAGTATCAAGACAAATGCAGGGGTCTTAGTTCGTCATGCCCATTCTGCACAATACCATTACTCACCACTCACTACTCACCACTCACTACTCACTACTCACTACTCACTACTCACCACTCACCACTCACTTCTCCCCACTCACCGACCTATTCACATCAAATGTCAGACTAAATATATGTGAATACAGCACCTCAGCCTGTTTGCCGATGTTGCTGTACGCATAATCCAGTTGCACGGGTCCCACTACGATACCTAAACCCATGTTGGGTTGCACTGTCCAGGCTTCTTCGTAGAGGTCATCGGGAATATATCGCTGCACATTTCCTAAACCTGCGCGTAAAAAGATGAAATCGCGGTAGTCTGCTTCAATACCGATGTGCGGATCAACGCTGAACGGCTCGGCACTTACCAGCACATTGCGGCGGCCATCCGTGGTAATATCGGCATTCACTTCTGCAAGCAACCCGAACTGTTCGTTCAGGGTGAAATCGCGTGCCGCGCCGATGATCATTTTGGGTGTGGTGATCTCCAGACTGTTCTCGGGAACCGAATTTCCGGTGGCGATCAGCACTTCCTTTTCTTCATCCGTAAAAGAGAAGCTCCAGGCATTAAAGGTGCTGGTGATATCGCGCAGCTGCACTCCGAATTTCCATTTGTTGACATCCATCTGAGCACCGGCATCCAGTCCGAAACCCCAGGCGGTGGCAAAACTGCCGGCCTCACGGTGCACGACCTTCGCGGTTCCGCCTACGCGCAACCCTTTCCATTTGAGCTGCCGGGCATAACTGCCCATGAATGCATAATCCGCAACCGAAAAAGCGGTTATATTATCATAATTGATACTGCCATCAGGCTCTACCAGAAAAAGAGTGTTGGGAATATCATCCACACCGAATCGTATGATGCTGAACCCTAAGGCTGCATTCTTTTCCCGCAGCGGGATGGCCACAGAACCGTAATCGTACTTGGCAATGCCGGCGAAATATTCGGCATGCATGATGCCCAGTTGAATATCCGGTTTCACCAGCAGCAATCCTGCGGGATTCCAGTAACCGCTGGTCACATCATCTACATGCGCCACCATGGAATTGCTCATGCCCATGGCCTGTGCACTAACGCCTATGCTCAGAAATTCATTGGAATACTTGGGTGTCGAGGTTTGTGTCCACCCGGTAAAGGCCGACAACCCCAAAACTGCACATACAACGGTTCTTCTCATACGGTGGTCACGAATCCGTCCGAAATTTAGGGAATTTTTGATGGTGGAGTGAGCTTTCAATGGCATAAATGAGGTCTTTCAAATGCCGGCGGTCATCATCCGAAAGCGGCGGATTGCCCAGCCTCCCGTTGATATGCCCCAGCAGCTCCACTAAACGGTGGTCGTCGGTGTAATCGTATATGAACCGCTGTATCCGAAAACGGTCGAAATGGATGGCTGCACCGCGGGCGTGACCATTATGCCCGTTTTGTGCAAGCAGTGCTTCCACATGCGACTCCTCCACCCGGTGCAAAAGGTCGTATAAGAGGTGGCATACCTCCTCTGAATGCCGCAGGATCGCGCGGTCCAGGATGATCTCCAGCAGGATATGCGCCACGGCATACTCCCGGCGTCCGAAGCAGCTGAACGGAAAATCAGCCATCAGCCCGCGGATAAAATGTGTGTTCTCCTCAAAAAAATCCGAAGGATGAAAGGCCCCATCGACAGCATAATGCTGCTTCACGCCGGCCGTGAGTGCAGACAATTCGGCCGTCTGCGGCTCGGCCATGCGCCAGGGGTGGAGCTTTACCACGGCTCCGGCGCGGTGACTGTAATTTGAGAGGATATCCGGCAACATCAGTCCCGCCGCAAAATACGGATCATCACAGGGATGCTCATGATAGTAGTGCGACAGGAAGTTCATACTTGATATTACGTTGGGTAAGATAGGAAAGTTTGCTCAGAACGTCAGTTTATCGTAAGACTTAGAGGTAGAGGTAGAGGAAGATTCGAAGATTTGAAGGATCGAAGATTCGAAGGAGGGGGAGGAAGATTTGAAGGATTGAAGATTCGAAGGATTGAAGGGGTGACTGAATGGATACGTAAAAGATAAAGGAAGTACGAACTACCTTAACAGAAATGAAAAAATACGAATCAAAGCG
>DAIMYJ010000009.1:32523-50554 GCA_036734545.1 Chitinophagales bacterium | reverse complement strand
CGTCAGCAGGTGGAGAACGGCGCGCAGATGATCGATGTGAACATGGATGAGGGCATGCTGGATTCCGTTTCGGTGATGCGCACCTTCCTGAATCTCATTGCCGCCGAACCAGATATTTCCAAAGTCCCTGTGATGATCGACTCCAGTAAATGGGAAGTGATCGAAGCGGGGTTAAAGTGTATTCAGGGCAAAGGTGTGGTGAATTCCATTTCACTGAAAGAAGGTGAAGAAGTATTCAAACATCACGCCCGTGAAGCCCGTCGTTTCGTAGCTGCCGTTATTGTGATGGCCTTTGATGAAACAGGTCAGGCAACGAGCTTTGAACATCGCATTGCCATTTGTGCACGTGCCTACAAGATATTGACGGAGGAATTGCACTTCTCTCCTACCGATATCATCTTCGACCCGAACATCCTCACGGTTGGAACGGGTATTGAGGAGCATAATAATTATGCTGTTGATTTTATCCAAGCGACGGCATGGATAAAAGAAAATCTGCCGGGTGCATTAGTGAGCGGTGGCGTAAGTAATATCTCATTTGCGTTTCAGGGCAATAACACTGTGCGTGAGGCCATGCACAGCGCGTTCCTGTATCATGCCATCAAAGCCGGCATGGACATGGGCATAGTGAATGCCGGCATGATCGATATTTATGAGAACATCGATCCTGCCCTGCTGCAGCATATCGAAGATGTATTGCTGAACCGTCACCCCGACGCCACGGAGAAACTGATCACCTTTGCCGAGCAACTCAAACAAAAAGATAAAACTGCGGTGCAAACCGATGCCTGGCGCACCGGTACGCTGGAAGCGCGCATTCAGCACGCACTGGTAAAAGGTATCGCCGATCATGTGGAGGAAGACATGCAGGAAGCGCTGGCGCAATATCCCGGTCCGCTCGAGATCATCGAAGGGCCGCTCATGGCCGGCATGCAGGTGGTGGGCGATCTGTTCGGCAGCGGCAAAATGTTCCTGCCGCAGGTGGTCAAGAGTGCACGTGTGATGAAGAAGGCCGTGGCCTTCCTCCAGCCCTACATCGAACAAACAAAACGGCAGAACAATCAAAGCAGTAACCGAAAGAAAATACTGTTAGCCACTGTAAAAGGCGATGTGCACGATATCGGCAAGAATATCGTGGGTGTTGTGCTGGCGTGTAATAATTACGATATCATCGACCTGGGGGTGATGGTGGCGGCGGAGAAGATATTACAGACGGCCGCGCAGGAGCAGGTCGACATCATTGGATTAAGCGGACTGATCACGCCTTCTTTGGACGAGATGGTGCATGTGGCGCAATTGATGCAGGAGCGCAAGATGGAGATACCCCTGCTTATAGGCGGTGCTACCACATCACGCGCACACACAGCTGTGAAGATCGCGCCGGCGTATCAGCAACCTGTGGTGCATGTGACCGACGCTTCGCGCAGTGTGACCATCGCCGGGAAATTACTGGGGGGAGAAAAAGCGGCATTCGTAAAAGAGATCGCCGATGAGTATGTGATCGTTCAGCAGCAACATGCGGCACGGCAATCATTCAAAGGATATCTCTCTTTAGCAGAAGCGCGGAATAATGCCTTTAGATTGACAGAAGCTGCACACTATCCCTACACACCGGCACAACCCGGTATTCATGTAATGGATATTGCCATTGACACCTTAATACCGTATATCGACTGGACGCCATTCTTCACTACCTGGGAATTACATGGAAAATATCCGGCGATATTTGAAGATACCGTGATCGGTGAGGAAGCGAAAAAACTGTTTGATGATGCGCAGGAGATGCTACAGAAGATAGCCAACGAAAAATGGCTACAGTCGAAAGCAGTGATCGGATTATTTGCGTGCAACAGAGAAGGGGATGATATTGTGGTTGAGCATGCACAAACGCAAACGAGATTGCATCACCTCCGCCAGCAGAATAAAAAGGCAGACGGGCAACCAAATTATTGCCTGAGTGATTTTGTGTTACCTGTAGATAGCGCCACAAAAGACTTCATGGGTGCATTTGCCGTTACTGCGGGCATTGGCATAGAAACAAAGCTTGCAGAGTTTGAGGCTGCACATGATGATTACAGCAGTATACTACTGAAAGCATTAGCCGACCGTCTTGCAGAAGCCTGTGCTGAATATATGCATCAACAGGTGCGCACCAGATATTGGGGATATGCAGCTGACGAACAGTTATCCGACGAAGCGCTCATCAGTGAGCAGTATCAGGGTATTCGCCCGGCGCCGGGCTATCCGGCCTGTCCGGATCATACAGAGAAGACCACCTTATTCCGCTTACTGGATGTGACCAAACACACCGGCATACAATTAACGGAGAGCATGGCCATGTATCCTGCGGCGAGTGTCAGCGGATGGTATTTTGCACATCCGGATGCAAAGTATTTTGGGGTGGGCAAGATCGGTAAAGACCAGGTGGAAGACCTCGCGAAACGCAAGGGAAAAGACTTTGCGGAGATGGAGAAGTGGTTGCGGCCGGTGGTGAATTATTGATTGGTTTCACGCGAAGGCGCAGAGGCGCAAAGGGTCATTTTTTACAACTCATATGAGAACGGATTGCTTCTGCAATTCAGTTACCTACCGTTTCTCTTACCCATACTATAAAGTCCATTTGGCCGATTTAAGGTTAAGCAAATATGTATCCGCGTGATCTCCAGCGTGGATGCGGGATCGCCGCATGGCGCCGGCGGAGCGCACTGAAGAAGGTTACATGCCGTTTCCCGCATAATGCTCCCTGTCTTGGAAAATTATATTATATTTGTCCTATCGTTTTTATAGTCTTTTATGGAAAACATCCTGCATGCACCACTCCCATGGTATATTGCCGGGCCTCTGATCGGGCTGGCAGCGCCGGTATTGCTGATACTGGGCAATAAGCCATTTGGTATTTCATCTACCTTAAAGGATCTCTGTGCCATTTGCATTCCCACGCTGAAAGGCGACCTCCGGGCCGACCTGAAAGCCAACGCCTGGAATTTATGGTTTGCGGCGGGTATTCTGGCCGGCGGCATTCTGCATGGGTGGTTGTTATTCAACCCTGAGCCGGTCGCGATCTCTTCTGCAACAGTGCGGGATCTGAACGAAATGGGCATCACCGACACCACCGGACTGGTTCCCGGACAGATCTTCAACTGGTCGAATCTGCTGACCATGCAAGGCTGGTTCTTTATGGTGCTGGGCGGCCTGTTGGTTGGCTTTGGCACGCGGTACGGCGGCGGCTGTACTTCAGGTCATGGCATTTTAGGCCTGGCCACCTTTAGCAAAGGCAGTCTGTTGGCTGTTATCGGCTTCTTCATCGGTGGCCTCACCATGACCTACCTGATCTTCCCACTTATATTCTGATACGGTATGCGCAATCTTCGCTTTTTCCTTTTTGGCATCTACTTCGGCATCATTCTGACCAAATCAGAGGCGATCTCCTGGTTCCGTATCCAGGAAATGTTCCGATTTCAATCCATTCACATGTTCGGGTTGCTGGGCACCGCCATACCCACCGCGATGATAGGATTGTGGGCGATCAAAAAATTCAGGATCAAGACCCTGGACGGAGAGGAGATAGATATCAAGCCTAAGCAATTCTTTAAATACAAGTATATCCTGGGCGGCACCATATTCGGATTGGGATGGGCGCTAACCGGTGCATGTCCCGGACCGATCTACGCACTGATCGGAAATGGCATCCTGCCCTTCATCGTCGTATTAGTGAGTGCCATGCTCGGTGTAATGCTGCATAATGCCGTAAATGACAAACTCCCGCAATAATGTCAACCTATACCATAGCCATCGCCGGCGGAGGATTCAGCGGACTCATGAGTGCCGTTCAGCTGCTGAACAAAGCACAGAGGCCCTTGCACATCGCGATCATTGATCAGGGAACCTTTCCACTGGGCGTTGCCTATTCTACCCCGCACAAGGAACATTTACTGAATGTACGTGCCCTTAACATGTCGGCATTTCCCGATCAGCCTGATCATTTCGTGCAATGGCTGCAGGAACAATCCGAGTATGCGCACTACCCTATTGAAACACTCAGGCCATTATTCATTCCGCGCAAAACGTATGGGAAATACCTGACAGCCATCTGGCATAAGGCCCTGGAAAAAGCGATACCACGCGGCCATAAAGTGGACCTGATCAGGGATACCGTAACGGGCATTTCCGGCAGTTCAGGTAATTACCAATTACACCTTTCGAACACCCATGTGGTAAACACACCGGCCGTAGTATTGGCTACCGGCCACGCCATACCCACAACACCGACGAACATAGCTGAAGACATTCTGGAAAGCGGCGCATTTATTTCCGATCCGTGGACAGATATGTATAAGGCATGTCTTCAACGAGGCGGCGACATTTGTATCCTCGGCAGTGGCCTGACCATGGTGGATGCCGTGGTCACTCTGTTGAGCAATGATTATCCGGGTAAGATATGGTTTCACAGCAGAAAAGGTTTATTGCCTCTGTCGCATCAGGATCACATCAAAAGTGACTTCTTAAGCTTAGAGGATCTGCCTTCTTTGCGGCTAAAAGACCTGATCGGTGTGTACAAATACTGGCATGCCCGTTTAGAAAGTGAAGGGAAGCCGGGATATCTGGCTGTAGATAAATTTCGACCCATCACGCAGGATATCTGGAAGCAATTTACCACACAGGAGAAAAAATACTTCTTACGCTTCCTGAGAACGCCGTGGAATGTTGCCCGTCATCGTATTGCGGATGAGATATATCAAACTCTGCATTTGGCCATGCAACAAAACAAGTTGCGCTTTGCAGGGGGAAAATTGGCGAGCATGCAACGCTCAGACGATGGCGTGCGGTTGCTATTCAACACGCCAAATGGTAAAGAGGAGATCACCGTAAATACCATAATTAACTGCACCGGCCCGAGAGACAGCTATCAGCACACAACGAACCCGCTGATCCGCAGTATGATCGAGCAGGGTTATGGGGTAGCCGATGTCATCGATCTTGGACTGGTGGTTGATGACACCTTCAGGGTCATATCCCAAAAAGGACAGGCCGAAGCCATCTATGCAACCGGCGTTGTGATCAAAGGAACACTTTGGGAAAGCTTTGCCGTACCTGACCTGCGCAAGCAGATAGATAAAATGACGAGTAATATGATCGCAGAATTACCGGCTTTTCAGCAGGAGAACTTCGATCAACCCGTGCATACCCGCTTACCGGCCTGAACACGCTTATAACTGTCCTGCACAAAAAAGAGTCATTAAAAGGCAGACATTTTACCTGCGGATGCAAACTGCGCGATCACTTGTTCTCTCCTATAATAGCTGTTACACACAAAATGCCTTCGATCACCTGCAGGCGTGAGTTATAGCAGACTTCTGAATTGATCTGCGAAGATCCGCGCGATCTGCGGGAAACACCTGCACATAGAGGCACAAAGGTTCATTTTATTACTACCCGCCTGACACCGGGTAACTTCCGCTATTGAGACACAAACAACTGTCCCGACACATACAACAATTCCAGCTCAGCCAATTTGGTATTGAGCATGTACATGGCTACCTGATCGCCGGCGTCGATGCGGGATTGTTGGATGGCGCGGAGGTCGATACTGCTGATGGCGCCGCTGTTGAATTTTTCGAGGGCGATCTCCGTGTTGGCGATGGCTGTTTGTTCGTTGGCGATGGCTAACTGCGTGAGATACTGTGCGGTGGAATAGGATTGCCAGGCGGCATAGGTTTGCTGATACACATCCATCAATTGTTTATTCAGAGCGTCCTGTGCGATACCGGCCTGTTGCTCAGCGATATGGATGTTGTTTTTATTTACGCCGCCATTGAATATAGGTATCTGCAGGGTCACGCCGGCGGAGGGGCCGATCTGCATGTTGGAGCTGACAAAACCGGCCTCAGAGGTAGACCTGAAATAGCCGTAACCGGCACTCACACCCAAGGTGGGCATCAATGCCGAGCGGGCGGTCTGCACCAGCGATTCCATATAGGCTTTCTGTGCGTTGGCAGCGATCACGGAAGTATTTTCTTCTGCAGCGCTGACGATATCTGCATATTGCAGGTTGTTGCGGAGCATCAGGGTATCGGTTATAGAGAATACCGTCTCCGGTTTCCGGGCCAATAGGGTATTGATCGCCCCCATCTGTTGCGCGATCTGCATGTTGATCTGCGCCAGACGGGCACTGTCACTGCGGAGGTCCACCAGGGCCTGCATCATATCCAGTCGCGAACCGGCGCCGATACTTTCTCTGTAAGTGGCAATGCGATAGCGCTCATTGCTGACGGCAATACTTTGTTGCAGAACAGTTGCTGACCGCTGCAACTGGATCGCCGTATACCATGCACTGCTCAACGATAAAACGGTGCGCTCGATGGCGTCGCGTGTTTGCAGATCGCTGATCGCCGACTGTAATTGCAGTTGATCGCGCAGCGCACTGCGGCTCATGCCGTCGAATACGGTGTAATTGAGGAACAGTCCGAGGTCCAGCGCATCGGCGCCTGCATCGGATACGATGCGCTCATCGCCGGTCACGAATTGCTGTTCACTGTTCAGGAGTTCTGCGCTATACCCGGCAGCTGCACTCACGGTAGGCAGCATACCCGCCTGCCCTGCCGTATTTTGTATATCGGCGATATTCTGTTGCGCGCGGGCGATGCGGATATCATAATTATTCTGCAATGCCATCTGAATGGCATCCTGCAGGGTCATATCCTGCGCATACGCCATCGGGCCTGTGCACAATGCCACCACTGCACATATCCAATTAAGCCTCTTCATGCGGGGTATGTTTTTTGGTTGACGACATGTAGGTATACAGCAAAGGAATAACGATCAGTGTCAGTACCAGTGAGAACAGCAAACCGCCGATGATCGCAATACCCATGGACACGCGGCTTTTGGCGGAAGCGCCCAGTGCAAGCGCGATGGGCAGTGCACCGAGTACGGTGGCCAGGCTGGTCATCAGGATAGGACGGAATCGTTGGCGCGCAGCGTCGAGCACGGCTGCAAACTTATCCATGCCGGCCTCTTTGCGCTGGTTGGCGAACTCCACGATCAGGATGCCATTCTTGGTAACGATACCCACCAAAACGATGATGCCGATCTGACTAAAGATATTCAGTGTTTGTCCGAATAACGACAAGGTCAGTACAGCACCTGCCAATGCCAGCGGAACGGTGAACATCACGATAAGCGGATCGCGGAAACTCTCAAATTGTGCGGCCAGGATGAGGAACACCAGAATGAGTGCCAGATAAAAAGCGAACTGCAGGCTGTTGGAGCTCTCGGCAAATTCTTTGGATGTGCCGGCGAGTGCGGTAGAAAAATCATCGTTGAGTACTTCTCCGGCGATCGCGTCCATGGCCTCGATACCATCACCGATGGTATAGCCCGGCGCCGGATTGGCCGATACGGTGGCCGATACATAGCGGTTGTAGCGGAACAACTGCGGCGGCGAACTCTTATCGGTGAGATGCACGAGGTTATCTATTTGTATCAATTCACCGCGATCATTTTTTACATACGCCTTGCTCAGGTCCAGCGGCTCGTCGCGATTATCGCGTGTGGCCTGACCGATCACCTGATACTGCTTATTGTTGTATATGAAGAACCCGAAACGCTGTCCGCTGAAATACAACTGCAGTGTCTCGGCAATATCACGCACGGTCACACCCAGTGCACGCGCGCGGTCGCGGTCGATCTCTACCGTGAGTTCCGGCTTGTTGAATTTCAGGTTGATGTCTACCACCTGAAAACGCGGGTCCTGTGATGCTTTTTCCATGAACTGCGGGATCACGGTACGCAGTTGTTCAAAATCCGGTGCCTGTATCACATATTGCACAGGCAGTCCCGCACGGCGGTCGCTGCTGATGGTTTGCTCCTGCGAAATGAATGTGCGTGCAAAATTGTATTTCTTCACGATGGCCGCGATCTCGTCGGCGATCTCCTGTTGCGAGCGGGTGCGTTCTTCCGGTTCCACGAGCGACACCCGAACAAAACTATTATTCGCGGCGATGGTACTGCCGAACGATGGTGCGGTCACGGCGATGATATTGGTCTTTTCCGGGAGCGTATACACGATGCGGATGATCTCCTGGTTAAAGGCATCCATCGCTTCAAAGGAAGTGCCTTCCGGTGCCGTGCCGTTGATCACGAAACGCCCTTTATCTTCCATCGGCGCCAGCTCTTCTGCGAGTCCGCCGCCGAAATACCAGATCATACCCGCAGCGATGGCCATGAGCACGAAAGCGATCCAGCGGATGCGCATACTCGCTTCGAGCACGCGTGTATACAGGGCATTCAATTTTTCGAAGAAGGGCTCTGTTGTGCGATATAACCAGTTATGGCGTTCGCGGTGCTTGAGCAGTCGCGCGCTCATCATGGGTGTGAGGGTGAGGGAGACGATGGCAGAGATGATGACCGAGCCGGCAACAGTGATACCGAATTCGCGGAAGAGTCTGCCGGTGAGTCCCTGCAGGAAAATAATGGGCAGGAAAACAGCGGCGAGGGTGATGGTGGTGGAGATAATGGCGAAGGTGATCTCCTTCGATCCGCTGTGTGCAGCCTCCACCGGTTTGATGCCGCGCTCCACTTTGCTGTAAATATTCTCGAGCACCACGATAGCATCATCCACCACGATGCCCGTTGCCAGTACGATGCCCAGCAGGGTAAGCACGTTAATGGAAAATCCTGCCGCATACATGATGAAGAATGCACCGATCAGCGATATGGGAATAGCGATCACCGGGATCAATGTGGTACGCCAGTCGCGCAGGAACAAGAAGATAATGAGCACCACAAGGCCGAAAGCAATGAATAATGTTTCGCGCACTTCGGTGATGGCTTTGCGGATGCCGGTGGTGGTGTCGAGGGCGATCTCATATTTCAGATCGGCGGGGAGTTCATCCCTGATCTGGTCGACGCGGCGATAGAATTCATCCGCGATATCGATATAATTGGAACCGGGCTGCGGGGTAATGGCCACTGCCACCTGTGGGATACCGCCATTGCCGCGCAGGATACTGCGTTCATTTTCCGGCAGAAGTTTCGCTTCTCCCACATCGCGCAGTTTGATCACGGCGCCGTTCTGTTCACGGATGATGAGGTCATTGAAATCATCTTCCGTGATCAGCCTGCCGAAGGTGCGTATGGAGAGTTCTGTGGTATATCCTTCTATTCTTCCGGTGGGCAGTTCAACGTTCTCGCGGTTGAGGGCGTCGCGCACATCCAGCGGGGTGAGACCGTAGCCGGCGAGTTTCACGGGATCCAGCAATAATTTCATGCTGTATTTCTTTTCACCCCAGATGCGTATCTCGCTCACACCAGGAATGGTTTGCAGGCGCTCCTTAAAAATATTATTGGCGATCTCCGATAATTCCAGCAGGGAGCGCTGATCGCTCTGAATGGTCATCGACACGATGGGGTTGGCATCGGCGCTGGATTTAGCAACGATGGGCGGGTCGCAGTCGGGCGGGAGGTTGCGTACCGACTGGCTCACGCGGTCGCGCACGTCGTTGGCGGCGGCTTCGAGGTCTACATCCAGTTCAAACTCCACGGTGATATTGCTGCGGCCGTCGCTGCTGATGGAACTCAGGGAGCGGATACCGGCAATACCGTTGATATTTTCTTCCAGCACTTCCGTGATCTGTGATTCTATCACGTCGGCGTTAGCGCCCACATAATTCGTAGTAACGGTGATGATGGGCGGATCTACACTCGGAAATTCGCGCACACCCAGGAACGAGTATCCGATGATGCCGAAGAGCACGATCAGGATACTGATCACGGAGGCCAGTACGGGGCGATTGATGGAAAGAGATGAAATATTCATGCCGTCAATCTTTTTTATCGCTCATGATCACAGGTTTCACCGGCATGCCGGGACGCACGGTTAAAAGTCCCGAGGTAATGATGGTATCACCGGGCACAAGGCCTTCGGTGACTTGCGTGGTGGTGCCGGTGCGAATGCCGGTCTTCACGGGTTGCACGGTGGCGACACCGTTGCGCACCAGCATCACGGTTTGTCCGCTGATAGCGGGAATGATGGCTTCTGATGGCAATACAATGGTTTCAGCTACCGTTCCGAGATTGATGGCCAGTCGCGCAAATGCGCCGGGCAATAAATTCCGGTCCGGATTCTGTGCCAGTGCGCGCACTTTAACGGAGCGCGTTTGCGGATCGATCTTCGGTTCACGGGCGTATACTTTGGCTGTGTAGGTATGACCGTCGCCTTCCACTGTAAAGTTCACTTCGGCGCCATTTTGAATGGAGGAAGCATATTTCTCCGGCACTGAAAATTCCAGTTTCACCAGATGTGTTTGCTGCAGACCGGCGATCAGTGTGGACGGTGATACATAGCCGCCTTCACTCACGTAGCGTAGTCCGATGTTACCGGTAAACGGGGCGATCACTTTTGTTTTGGCGATCTGTGTGAGCAACAGTTGCTTGTCGGCTTCCAATTTCAGGAGATAGTTGCGGGCGATGTCATATTCTTCCCGCGAGATACCGCCTGCATCGAGGAGTTTCTTTTTGCGTTGTTCGTCATCGCTGGCGAGATCGATGGACAGGTTGGTCTTGGTGAGTTGCGCCTGCAGTTCGCGGTCGTCGATGGTCAGGAGGGTGCTACCGGCGTTCACGATATCGCCTTCCTTAAAATAGATACCGGTGATGCGGCCGGCGATCTCGCTGCGTATCTCCACTTCTTCATTGGCGAGGATGGTGCCGGTGGCTTCTATGCGGTGATCGAGGGACCCGGTGACGGCCACAACGGCTTTAACGGGTTGTGCGGGCGGCGGACCTGCGGGAGCTGTTACAGATGTTGATTCATCAGACTTTGTGCAGGCAGTCACCACGGAAAATGCACTCACAAAAAGAATAAATTTTACTCGCATATATTTTGCACGCAAAGACGCAGAGGCGCAAAGGTCATTTAGGATCTATCTGCCACTCGTCCCGCAATTGTTTTAGATCTTGTTCAAAATATGGTATAACACTATTTCTTTCTTCGGGTGTGAGTTTGGGGAGTTGGACCTGTTTTTTATTCAGTGCGTATATCCTGTCAATAATGCCACTTTTGATGATAAGGTTCCGGAAGGGGCGGATGAAAAATGTTAAGGTCCTGCGCAGCGGGTGTTCGCGGTTGAGCAGGAGTTGCTGCAGCCATTTACTTTTTACACCGGTGGCTGTATTGAAGGCCTTATCCTGCTCGCTGAAGGGCACGTAGGGGATATCCAGGAATGCGGAGAGCCGTGTATATAATTGTGCAGGGTCAGTGCGCAATTCATTGAGTGTGCCAATAAAGAATTGCGATCTGTGGAAATGCTGCGCCCATACCGACAGATGCAAAGCATACAAACTGCCATAGCAGTGACACAAATTATTGCGCGCGGCGATGTCCGGAATTTTCAGTCGCTCCTGTTCCAGTGCGATGGTATCGGCAAACTGCACATCCGCGCGTTCATGACCGAACTGCACACTGTACTGATAATTCGAATACGCCCGTTCCACCGGATCGCGCAGCATGACGATGATGCGCATATCGGGATTGTAGGCGCGGATGCGGGCTGGCGCATCATGATCCATGAGCAGATAGGTATCTGCGGTGGCGATCACTTTTTTATCGGCACCTTCGAACAGGCTGTGAAAATATTTTTCACCGCGCTGATACAGATCGGTGAGTGAAAAATAATGCACTTCCTTGGTGATACTGCATTGAATATCGGGATGCTGTTCCATCCACGCAAATACTGAGGTGGTCCCGCTGCGGCCGGCGCCGATGATGATAGTATTCACCTTATTCATCGGCCGAGCATTCTTTTGGCGAGGAAATAATGATATTCAGCTTTGACGATACTTTCAAGCGGCCAGTTGTCATACTCGGCCGGAATGCGGTCGATGTGATACGGATATTTCTGTTTCTGCATGCCGCCGGTGCCAAAGCTGCGCGACACGTTGTAATCTGAATACATTTTTTCGAACACGGAGGGATCTGCGCCATCGGCAGTAAAGGGGAATGCAAATGCCGGTTGTTGCACCTGAAAATGTGCGCGTACGTATTCCGCACTTTGTTTGATCTGCTCGTGCTGTGATGCGGGTGCGATGTAAGAGAATTCGGGATGGTCTACGCTGTGCGCGCCGATGGAAAATCCTTCGTGCTGCAGGGCGCTGATCTGACTGCTATCCATATACGGCCTGTTGGAGGCCAGATACTGCCCAAAGTCGAAGCCTGCGGTGGCAGCGATGCGATCAATGAGGCTTTCACTATCTACGTGCAGGCTGAGGAGAAACCGTTTTGGATCCTGCACACGTATGCGTTCATTTTCCCCCACCCCGGCGATAGCCGCTGCTAATTCATCAGCAGGCACCTGATCGATAAGAATGCTCACCTTGTAACGATAAAACATTGCGCGATTATCGACGAAAGCGCTGTTGACGAAAAACGAAGCGGGAATGCCTTTTTCGAGGAGCATGGGGCGCACGATGTGATACATTTCCGACAGGCCGTCATCGAAACTCACATGAAAATACGGCTTGTCCTTTTCGAATCTTCCGCGCACGAGATCATCGTAATGCAGGGGCGTAAAATGCCGCAGTAAAAAATCCATGTCGCCCTCAAATTCTGCAACGTTCTTAAATGCATATAAATGATCAATATGCGGCAGTGCGTCATTGCTGACGACATGATAGAACGGAAAAATGACCGGCGGTCCGCCTGCCCGGATGAACTCCTTCACCGAACGTTTTTCAAAACGCCTGCGAAAGGTCCGGAACCAGCTGTTCTTGATGGAGGGCATCGGGATGTAAAAGTAATGCCTTGTGGGCAGTAGTGGGTAGTGGGTAGTGAGTAGTGGGACTCATGCAATGGTGCAATGAGGAAGTGGAACTAATTATCACTAAATCAAGATCACTGCCCGTAAAACCTTGCCTAATTCACTCTGTAACAGCTGTTCGATGCTGTATCAGGGGTTTGCATTTACTTAACTATGCTATTTGCGCATACATACAGGCATAAAAGTATCCTAATGACAAGGAAACGAACGCAACTCCATACAAAGCAAGAACGCCTGCATTCATCTCACTACCCACTACTCACTACCCACTACCACTCAAAACAAAGACATCTGCCCCGGCCTTTGGAAATGGGTGAGGTTGTAGTCGAACGGTTGGCGGTTGGGGAAGTATTTATCGCGGGAGAGGCGGAAGAGCTGGTGGATGGACTCTGCGAGGGGGCCATCGCCGCGCATGCGGGTCTTCCAGCGCGAGTCGTTGAGTTTGCCCTGATGCACGGCGCGGATATTATTAAGCACGCGTTCGGCCTTGTCGGGATAGGCTTTGTGTATCCAGTCGGAAAAGATGCCGGCGATACTGCCGTTGAGTCGTATCATATTGAACGCCGCATTCCGCGCTCCGTTGGCGGCGGCGGCTTCGAGGATATCGGGGATCTCGTGGTCGTTGAGACCGGGGATGACCGGTCCGATCATGACCGACACCGGAATGCCGTGCTCGCTGAGTTCTCTGACCACCCCGAGCCTTGCTTTTGCGGTGGAGGTGCGGGGTTCCATCATTCGGCGGAGGGGTTCATGCAGGGTGGTAATCGATATGTAGACCTGGATGAGGTCTTTTTGGGCCATGGGCTCGAGGATATCGATGTCGCGGAGGATCAGCCGGTTCTTGGTGATGATTCCGGCGGGGTTACCGAAGCGGAGGCAGGTTTCCAGCAGTTTGCGGGTGAGCTGCATCTTCCGTTCGATGGGCTGGTAGCAGTCGGTATTGCCGGAGAAGGTTACCGGCGTCACCTGCCATTTCTTGTCCATGAAGGTCTTTTCGAGGAGCTGCGGGGCATTGGGTTTGATGATGATACGCGATTCGAAATCGGCACCCGCGCTGAAACCCCAGTATTGGTGGGAATTGCGGGCGTAGCAATAGATACAGCCGTGTTCGCAGCCCTGGTAGGGGTTCACCGAGGCCGGCATGGGGGCATCGGGGGTGTCAATGATGTTGACAATCTGTTTCGGATGCTCCGTAAAGAACTGCGTGGGCGTCTGCACAGGCCATTCCTCGTCCAGCCCTTCGTAGTGTTCGCGGGTATAGTTTACCGTGTGGTAAGGGTTGAACGGGTTGATCTGGGCACCGCGGCCTTTGGAAAATTTTTTTTCGTCAGGTATTGGATTTTCCAAAATTGTCATTATTTTTGACAAATAAAGTCATATTTACTGACATTCGCAAACACAAAAACAGGCATATGTCATACTTAGCATCCAACCTCAGGCATCTGCGCGGCGAGCGCCGGATGAGTCAGCAGGAGCTGGCCGACAAGATCAGTATCGGCCGCACCACGATCGCGAACATAGAGGCGAACATTGCCAATCCGGGGCACAAGACCCTGGTGGAGATCGCCCGGGTGTTTGACATTTCCATTGACGAGTTACTGCATACCGACCTGACCATTGAGGGACGGGGTGCCGAGAAGCCGGTCGCGGGCATATTATATAAGCCGGTGGTGGTAACGGTGGATGAGCATGGCGACGAGAACATCGTGATGGTTGACACCAAGGCGGCGGCGGGATACCCTACGAGGTATCTGGAGCCCGAGTATTACCGCGAGCTTCCAGCCTTCAAACTGCCCGGCTCAGATTATCGCAACGGCACGTTCCGCTGTTTTCAGGTGGAGGGGGATTCCATGCAGGATACCATCCAGCACGGCGATTTCGTGATCGGCCGGTTTTGCGACAACCACTTCAAGGATGTGCGCGACGGCTATGTGCATGTGGTGGTAACGAACGACAACGTACTGGTGAAGCGTGTGATCAGCAAGGCCGAGAGTGAACATAAGCTCTGGCTGATCAGCGACAATGAAGCGTATCCGGAGATCGTAGTGGATATTGATGATGTGCGGGAGATCTGGTTCGTGAAGAGCAAGATATCCAGTTATATGCCGGTAAAGAAGAACGACCTGGATAAAGTGATCGGCGACCTGACGATGCAGCTGCATATGCTGAAGAGCAGGTTGGATCAGCTAGAGAGAAATTAATGTGTTGATGTGCTGATCCCGAGCACTCGGTCTGCACACATGAACACACAAATCCGCCGCGGCGGAAACACAACTTAACACCCCGGAAAAGTAGAGAGCGGATTGCCGTTGGAAAAAATATTTGGTAGATCTTTTTTCGCTGCAACCGCTCTTCTGCCGGGCGTTTGAACAGATTTTCAGGAGATGACCTGACACCGCTCACGGGAGCCGGTGCGGGGGATCGTCGGCTCAATAAATAACGCAAAAACAAACGGATATGACGGCTACAAAAAGCATTATTACCACAAGACAGCGCATCGCGATCGGTGAGGAACTGATCTGGCAGCAATTAAAAGAGCGCAAGGTGTACGGATTTTCTTTTGTCCGGCAATATCCGTTTTATCTGCAGCGTGCCGATGGTGAGCGGGTGGTGTGCATGGCTGATTTTTATTGCCTCGATGCCGGGGTGGTGATACGCATCGTGAATTGCGAGGCAGTGACCGTGGAATCGGCGGAGTTGTCGGCATGGGCGAAAACTCAACTGGAGATGCGCGGCATGCTGGTGATCGAGTTGCCGTGTGATGCCATTGCGGATGTGAAGGAGGTGATCGCCGTTATCCGGAGAGAATTAAAATACAAGGGAGCGCAGTTGGCACAGACGCCGATGGCTGTCGGTGTGCGCTGAACGCAGAACAAAGGGTATTTATGTACCTTTGAGGCATGTTGCGTACCTATGTGCATCCGGTTCAGGTAACACCGGCTATTGTGGTTGGGCCCGGAAAGCCCTTGCTGATCGCAGGACCCTGTGTGATCGAGAGCCGCGACCTGTGCATGGAAGTTGCCGAGACCATGATGGGTGTAGCAGAGCGCACCGGATTCCAGTATGTTTTTAAAGCCAGTTTCGACAAGGCCAACCGGACCGCCGGCGGTTCGTTCCGCGGCGAAGGCATGGAAACCGGGCTAAAGGTATTGCAGGAGGTTAAGGAGCGGCTGGGCGTGGCAACGGTCACCGACATCCATCTGCCCGAACAGGCTGCACCTGTGGCAGCGGTCGTTGACATACTCCAGATACCGGCATTTTTGTGCCGCCAGACAGATCTTCTGCTCGCAGCGGGCGCTACCGGCAAGGTCATCAATGTAAAAAAAGGCCAGTTCATGGCACCGGAAGACATGGCGTATGCCGTGGAGAAGGTGGCCTCGACTGGCAATACCAATACCCTGCTGACAGAGCGGGGAGCATCCTTCGGCTATCATAACCTCGTAGTGGACATGCGGTCGCTGCCTATCATGCGGCAGTATGCACCGGTGCTGTTCGATGTGACCCACAGCGTGCAGATGCCCGGCGGGGCAGGCGGCAAAAGCGGTGGCAAGCGCGAGTTTGCGCCCTATCTGGCCAAGGCGGCGGCAGCAGTGGGGGTAGACGGCTTCTTCATTGAAACCCATCCCGATCCCGACAAAGCGCTGAGCGACGGCCCCAATATGATCCCGCTGGCCGAAATGGAGAACCTGCTCAAAACCCTGCGGGCGATCATGCAGTTATCCTAAAGCCTGCCCGGCTAATATCCCGGATTGCTCATCCCTCATCCCTCATTCTATTTACTTCTTTTGCCAAAATGAGTAAATTTGTTACTCATACCCGGCAAGGTGTTAGAATCTTTGATCACATCGAGGACACGCATCAAGCTATTGCTGAAGTTTTTCAGCAATACGCGGTCGACCGCCCATTTGCGCGGGTTGGCCAAGGAGATGCACGAATCGACCAATGCGGTTCGGCTGGAGCTGAACAAGCTGTCGAAGGCCGGATTCCTGGTTTCCTATGGCGCGGGCAATACTATTCAGTATAAGGCCAACGAACAACACCCCCTCTTTCCGGAACTCAACAGCCTGGTGCGCAAGTATCTGGGCATCGACAAGATCGTGGAGAACATCGTGCATCAGATCGGTGAGATCAAATACGCGCTGATCACCGGCGACTATGCGGAGGGGAAAGACAGCGGCACGATCGATCTGATGATCGTTGGTGCCGTGGATCCCGAGCGCCTGCAATACTGGGTGCAAAAAACAGAAGCTTTAATAAAACGCCAGGTGCTCACCACGGTAGTGGACGAGCAGGCGTTTGCTGAGCATAAACAAAACGGCATACTGGAATCGGCCATCGTGTTATGGTCGAACGGTGTGGCCGAGTAAGTACGTATTTCATTCACTGCCACTTAGCACATCTGTGACTGAGGAGGCGAAGCTGTAAGAGGACATTATGTTTCAATTGGATTATCAGCCACCGAAAGTGATCGCCGAGATCGGGTGTAACCACATGGGGAATTTTGAGATCGCGAAGGAACTCATCCGGCTGGCAAAAGAGTGCGGTGCCGATCATGCGAAATTCCAGAAGCGCAATCCGAAGGAATTGCTTGGCGACGATCAGTATCATGCGCCACATCCGGAGCCCTGGCAGAGCTATGGCGCTACTTACGGACAGCACCGTGAATTTTTGGAATTCAGCATTCAACAGCACGCCGAACTGAAAGCCTATGCTGAATCGGTGGGCATCGGGTATGCGGCCTCCGTATGGGATATGACGAGTGCGCAGGAAATGATCAGTCTGCAACCTGAATTCATCAAGGTGCCTTCAGCATGCAATAACCATACAGAATTACTGACCTTATTGCGCGATACGTATAGCGGTGATGTGCATGTTTCGATAGGCATGACCACGGCGGCGGAGATGGAAATACTCGTGCAATTATTTGAAGAGAAGCATGCAGCGCGTGAGCGGTTGGTGTTATATAGCTGCACCAGCGGATATCCGATACAATTCTCGGAGATCTGTTTACTGGAGATATCCAAACTCTATGCAAAGTTTGGCGATCGGGTGAAAGAGATCGGATTCAGCGGACATCATCTGGGTATTGCTGCTGATATTGCAGCGTATACACTCGGTGCGCGATGGATAGAAAGACATTTTACCAAAGACAGAACGTGGAAGGGCACTGACCATGCTGCAAGTCTGGAGATACCGGGTTTGCAAAAACTGGTGCG
>DAIMYJ010000009.1:0-32423 GCA_036734545.1 Chitinophagales bacterium | reverse complement strand
GCGGAGAAGCGGAGAGCGCGGAGGAATATGTGGTATTAAATCATGGAAATTTTAGCGATCATACCGGCGAGAGGAGGCAGTAAGGGATTGCCCGGGAAGAACATCCGAATGATGCACGGTCATCCCCTGATCGCCTATAGCATATTGGCTGCACAGCAGTGTCGGCAGATCACGCGTGTTGTCGTAAATACCGACCATGCCGAAATAGCGGACATTGCAAGACGCTATGGCGCGGAAGTGCCTTTTCTGCGGCCTGCGGAATTTGCGCAGGATAATAGTACTGACCTTGAAGTATTCCGTCATGCACTGGAATGGCATAAGGCGAATGAACATTATCGTCCGGAACTCATCGTGCAGTTACGTCCCACTTCGCCGTTGCGAAAAGCAGGATGGATAGATCATGCGATCGATTCACTCGTGAATTCAACAGCCGATTCATTGCGGGTGGTGACCCCCTCCCCTATCACACCATATAAAATGTGGCGCATACAGGATCTGCACGCACCCATGGAACCATTACTTACCGTAGAGGGTATGGATGAGCCATTCAACATGCCGCGACAGGCATTGCCACAAACCTTCTGGCAGATCGGCACACTGGATGTGATACGCACGGCGGTCATTGAGAACGGTAGCATGAGCGGTAAACATATTTTACCTTTCATCGTGGATCATGCCTATGCTGCGGATATCGATGACCTGGAAAGTTTCAGAAACACAGAAATAAAAATGCAACAGCTCGACTGTCTGCGTTTCGATGGATAAGCATACACCCATATTAGTGATCGGCGCCGGCTCTATCGGAGAGCGGCATATCCGCAATTTGCAGCATCTGGGTTTCACACAGATACATGTGCTGCGCAGCAGGCAATTGCCTATGCGCACGGTGGATGCCTCAACAGTCACCATCATCAACGATCCTGATGCCATAGCGGAAAACTGCTATGCCTTTGCCATCATTTGCACGCCCACGATGCTGCATGCACAGCAAACGCTAAGCTGTCTTGAACGCGGCATGCATGTGCTCGTAGAAAAACCGTTGTCGCACACCACAGAAGACTTGATCAAACTCCAAAATATCGCCGAGCAGCGCAATCTGCGTGTGCAGGTTGCCTATATGATGCGGTATCATCCGCATTTGCAGGCGGTGGAAGCAATGATCGCGGCCGGCACCATGGGTAAATTGCTCCACATCGCCACGCACTGGGGAAGTTATATGCCCGACTGGCATCCGTGGGAAGACCACCGCAACTCCTATGCTGCGCGTCGTGATATGGGCGGTGGTGTTGCCCTCACGCTCAGCCACGACCTGGATGTAGTGCACTGGCTTGCGAATAGTGAAATGGCGCATTATTCAAAGCAATACGGATATCCTCCACATCTCGAAATAGATACAGAAGGTATTGCCGATTTTCAGATCACGTATAAGAACGGCATCATAGCCCATGTGCATTTGAATTATGTTGAACGTCCGCAACGCAGAGACTACCGTTTCATTTTCGAGGAGGGGGTGGTAATGATCGACTTCTTTGCGGGGGCGATGTCCATTTCCTCCGCATCCGGCGTGCGCACGCAAACACTGCCGCATTTCGACCGGAACGACTTGTTTATAGCAGAGCTTTCCGATTTTATCGACCATATTGATCACGATAGTGACCACACCTCATTTACACGCGAACAGATCAGTGCATCTGCACGCATCATCAACATGTGCTTATGAGCAATCCATTTGAACTCAGCGACAAAGTCATTTTCATCACCGGCGCCTTCGGTCTCATCGGCAGAACCCTGACGCGCGGTTTTCTGGAGCAGGGTGCCAGGGTGGTAATATGCGACAGCAATCATGCGCTGCAGCGGGAGGTCGAACAGGAGTTCTCCGCTTCCCTGCATGCGCGCAATGCCCTGATAGTGATGGGAGATATCACCTCCGCTGCTGACTGTGCAGAAGCCACACAAACAGCGATCAATCAATACGGCCGCATAGATGTGCTCATCAACAATGCGGCCATAGATGCAAAATTCGATGCACAGGCCAATGTAGAAGTGAACGCTTCACGCTTTGAAGAATTCCCGATAGCGCAATTGGAGCGCAGCATGCAGGTGAATATAACCGGCACCGTGCAGATCACGCAGGCGGTGGTGCGTCAGATGCTCAAACAGGGATATGGAAATATCATAAACGTAGCCTCCACCTATTCGCTGGTAGCGCCCAACCAGCAATTATATGATTATGGTACCGGTGATATTCAATATAAGCCGGTGGATTATATCATCACCAAATCCATGATCCCCAATTTCACACGCTATCTGGCCACTTTTTATGCAAAGGACAATATTCGCTGCAACGCGATCGCACCGCATGGTGTGTTCAACAATCATCCGGAGGCCTTTGTGCAGAATTTTGAAAAACTATCCCCTATGGGCAGAATGTCGGGCCGCGACGAACTGATCGGGCCCTTCTGTTTTCTGGCCAGCGATGCCAGCAGTTATATGACCGGCAGTATTTTAACAGTAGACGGCGGATGGACCGCCTGGTAATTGACAACTATGAATCAGATAAAAGTTTTCCTGACCGATGTAGACGGTGTCATGACCGATGCCGGCATGTACTATAGTACCTCCGGTGAAGAAATGAAGAAATTCAACACGCATGATGGCATGGGCATGGTGCTGTTACGCGAATCCGGCATTAAGACCGGTATACTCACCACAGAGAACACCAGTATCGTGACTCGTCGTGCCGAAAAACTCAAAGTTGATTATCTCTATCAGGGTGTTGGCTTTGGCGGCAAGCTGGCGGCAGCCAGAGAGATCTGTGAAAAAGAGGGTATTACGCTGCAGGAAGTAGCGTATATCGGTGATGATATCAATTGCCTGGAACTTCTCAGTGCGGTCGGACTGGCTGCCTGTCCTGCAAATGCCACAAAAAGAGTAAAGGCCATCCCGGGCATCATACAGCTATCGAAAAATGGCGGCGATGGTGCTATTCGTGAATTCATTGACACTTATATACTGAAGGACTGATATTGACGGATGCATAAAGGGGGCATGGCACTGAAAAACATCACCAGCAACATAGCTGCTTATGTTGTAAAGCTATTGTTGGGTGTTGCCGCCGTGCCGGTGTGCATGCATGCTTTCGGTGCAGAATTATATGGATTATTCCTGATCGGTTTCGGCTTGTCGTCCAGCCTTACGGCCTTTGACCTGGGCGCATCCAAATCCGCTTTCAGATTCAGTGTTGAATATCAGGCGGATAATGACAAGCAGAAGTATACAGAAGCGATCAACAGCGCGATCAGCCTGAGCATGGTTGCAGCAGCCGGTGTTGCCATCACCATGATCATCATCGGACTTTTCAGCGATACTTTATTTCATTTAAGTCCGACGGTATCCGGCTACGGGATGTCGATCTTCATCTGTGCAGCTGTTAACACTATCCTGCTGACCATACAGGCCATGTATATCCAGTTACTGAACGCACATGATCAATTCCATGTACGCAACGCCTGGCAATACATCCCTATTACCGGTAACATCCTTCTGTTGATATGGATATCTTCCGGCCGGCTTTCCATCCTGCCGTATTGCCTGGGATTGATCGGCACAACGGGCATTTCATTGCTGATCGATCTTCTGCTGACACGCCATGCCGGCATATTATCCGGGATATCATTCCGTTTCACGTTGAAAAGAAATGTTTCCACCGGGTACACCAATGCCTCCTTCATCCATGCTGCGATCAGTTTTCTCAGTATACAGGCAGACCGACTGATCATCGGCAGTGTGTTGAATGTTCAGGCTGTGACCACCTATACCATCATCACTAAACCCTACTTCCTGCTCAGAGGACTGGTGGCATCCGGTTATCCGATATTTCAACCATCGCTTTCCGCATTGTATCTGCGTGGTGACCTGGAAGCATATCGGAATTTCAGCAGGCGGGTGATCCGCAGCGCGTTCATGGTCGTATTTTGCATCAGCCTGTTTCTTTGCGCATTCTTCTATCCTTTACTGGAAGCCTGGGTGCAGACCAGTGCTTATCATCCCGCTGCCATCTGGGGTATGCTCAGTTTAGCCATTGCCTGTCTGGCCATGCTGTATACACCGCATTATCGTACGTTAGTTCACAGCCATGCGCTTCAGGATATTGTAAGGTTCAGCTATATCAGCGTACCGGTCAATGTAGCGCTGAGTGTAATACTGACCCACTATCTTGGATTTCAGGGCGTGATCATCGGCACCGCAGTGCAGATCGCTGCCGAAGGCATTTATGTCCAATATTTGGCAAAACGACACATGCAAATCAGCAGGTCTCCGTTAAGCGGGACACAATGGATCATGTGCATCCTGCTGACACTGGCTGCCCTAGCCATTTCCCGAATGATGTATAGCGCAGAACTTTGGCATCCTGCCACCTATATGTATATGGCACTTTCACTATTGGCGATGGGGTACATCTGTTATCGTATCCTGATTGCGGAAAAACCATTTCATACACCCATACCCTCGGGCACACATTAACGTATCATGGCTACCGGCATCATGCTCACCTTTTTCGACTTCCGGAATGACGTCCGGAAAGTGATACAGGCCATGTGCAATAAATCTCCGGTGGTATTGTTCATCCGGAAAGAGCACGAAGAGCTCATCCGTCAATATACGCACCTCGGATTTACCTATCGCATCATCCAGGAAAAGGGCACACACGCGCAAGACCGACTGGCTACGATAGCCTTCCTGTTATTCAGAAAACTACCGGCCAGTAAACAGAATTACTATCTGATGGAGCAGTTCAAGGCTGAGGCATTGGATGGAGAACAACGTCAAAGAGCATTATCCATTTTAAAGTGGCAACGCCGACTACCCAAATGGCTGTCGTATGACCGTTACCTAAACCGGCTGGTTTGCACTCAACAGACCGACCTGAGCGATATTGATCAGATGATCGCATTCACGGAGATCTATGATGATCATTTTCTCATCAGGTGTATTCGGGAGCGTATCCCGGTAAAAGTGTATGTGTATTCATGGGATCACGCCTGCAAACATGTGCGGTTCAGTGACCGCGTGCAGTATTTAGTTTGGAATGCGGCCATTGCCCGGGATGTGGAAACACTGCAGCACATTCCGGCCTCCTCCATACGAGTGGCAGGGGCCACGCAACTGGGTTATGTGGCCTGGTTCAGACAAAACAGTGTACCCCAGCCCCGTAAATCACACACCATCTATTTTGGTTGTGGCGTTGGGTTACCTTCCCTGGCCATGGAAGAGATGCGGGTTATAATCATTCTGGCCGAACACATGCGACAATTATTACCCGATCACACATTAGTAGTTCGGCTGTACCCGAACAGCAGGAACTGGGATCTATATAATGCGCTGAGCGCTTACCCGAATATCCGACTGGATAACAGTTACCGTCAACAGGACCTCAGTATTGCGGATACAGATATTCTGCAGAAATTCGAAAGTATCCATAGTGCCGTTGCTTTCTTTCATGTAGGCACCACGCTGGGACTGGAAGCGTGCTTTACCTCCACCCCATCCTTCCTGCTGGATCTATCACCTGATACCGGTGCACCGGTAAGCCTGTACCACTTTGTGCATCAATATCAGAATACAAAATACCTGATCGACACCCATCCGCTGAATACTATAACCACCGAATTACAATTAAGGGCCGTCCTGCATGACCTCCATGACCCTCAATATCTTCGGTTGAATCACGAGGTGCAGGAGACTTTCACGGTCAGGACATTTGAAGAGATGGCAGACGCTCTGCTCGAATAATTTATATATATGCAACGGATCAACTATATCGTCTATGCCTTTTGGTTGTATATGATCAACCGATGGATCAGTTATTGTCCGTTCCACAGCATACGACTATTATTTTTCAGGCCAATGCTGGCCGCGCTTGGCAACAAGAACTCCTTTTTAATGGGTGTAACGTTCAGAAATCCGAGGAATATCCAAATAGGCGATCACAACGTCATTAATGGCGGCGTCCTGCTCGATGGCCGCAACGGTAAACTGGTGATCGGCAATCAGGTAGACATTGCCACCGGAACATATATCTGGACGCTGGAGCATGACCCTAACAGCGACGATTTCGCCGACAGAGCGGGCGATGTGATCATTGAAGATCATGTTTGGATCGGCAGTCGCGCTACCATCTTACCCGGTGTGCGTATCGGCAGAGGAGCGGTAGTGGCAGCCGGTGCGGTGGTGACGAAAGATGTTTCACCCATGTCCATTGTGGCCGGAGTGCCGGCAAAAGTGATCGGCACGAGAACGAGTGCACTCACTTACACTAAATTTCATCGCCCCTGGTTCCAGTGATGCGTGTAGCATTCTTTCCATATGGCACAGCGCAGGAGAATCCGTATCAGCAATTGCTGATAGAAGGACTGACATCGAACGGCGTTGAAGTGGAAAAGATCCCGGGCAGAAAGTTCTTTCCGCTGCTACCCGTCATTCGCAGTAAAGCGGATGTGATCCATATTTTTTGGCCACATGACCTATATATAGGCAGAAACATCGTCACAGCGATCCTTAAGGCGATCATGCTGCGACTGAGCCTGCCTCTGCTGAGAAACAAGATCCTGGTGTATTCAGCTGAAAATGTAGCCGGTCATATGCACGGCACAGATTACGCCGTAAATGAACTCAGGTGGATACAGCGCATACTAGACAGGTGCCGCGGCATCATTTTCATGAACCCGGTTGCCCCGGATATTTTCAAAGCATACTATCAGCGGTTGCCTGAACAAAGCCTGATCATCCCCCATGTGCATTTCTGTTCGGTATATCCGGACACCATTTCTTCAGCGGAAGCGCGCAAAGAATTGCAATTACCGACGGATGCTACCGTATTTCTGGTACTGGGGCGGATCGCTCCCTACAAAGGGATTGAGGAGACCATACAGGCATTCATGCAATTACCTCATCCGGAGGCACGACTGATCATTGCCGGTCGGTCTACAGATACCGGTTACCTTCAACAACTCCGACAGTTCGCGAACCAGGATGCACGTATTCAGTTACATGATCGGTTCATCCGAAACGATGAGGTGCAAGTGTATTTCAATGCTGCAAATGCGGCCATCTTCAACTATCAGGATATCCCGCTGAATCCGGGTTCTGTCATTATGGCCAAAGGCTTTGGTGTCAGGATCATTGCGCCTATGACACCAACGCTGCAGGCATTAGACGAGGGTGATTGCATATTATATCCGTCGGGGCAGATGCTCTCGGCACTTCGGCAGGTAGCAAACACCCGACCGCTTCCTGCAAAAGCGAATATTGCAAAACACCTGGCCCTGCATGCACCGGAAAAAGTAGGCGCACAACTTACCTCCTTTTATAAACAGCTCAAGGCATGAAAGTACTGATCACAGGCGGCTTTGGATTCGTCGGCCATACACTTGTCAGGCAATTACTGGCATCCGGTGCTGAGGTGCACGTGCTTGACAATATGCAGGGCGTATCGCCGCTGGCCAAGGACCTGATACATAATGTTGCACATCATGCGCATGACATCACTGACGCCGCTGCCGTCACAGCATGTCTGCATCAGGTAAAACCGGATGCCTGTGTGCATCTTGCCGCCATGCATTATATACCGGCCTGCAATGCAGACCCGGTCAGGGCGCATGCGGTGAATGTTGACGGCACCTTACATGTGCTGCATGCGGCAGAATCGGCAGGTGTAAAGCATGTCATTATCCTATCGAGCGGTGCCATATATGCCGACAGTCAGGCGCCTTTGCACGAAAACCACTCTGCCATATCGCCTGTAGATATTTATGGACTCACAAAATGGCATGCCGAACACCTTACACAGTATTATGCCGGCCGGAACCCGGACAGCCGATATACCATTCTCAGGCTATTCAATGTATATGGTCCGGGTGAGACAAATCCGCATATCATACCGGAGATCATACAGCAATTAAGGACCGGCAATATTTTACGGTTAGGCAATATCACTCCCAGGCGTGATTTTATACATGTGGAGGATGCCGCAAGTATCATTGGAACCCTTTTACTCAGCCGCAGCCTCCCTCAGCTGTCTACATTGAATGCCTGCACAGGAGAGGCCTATTCCATGGATTCCATCATTCATATGATCACCAATATCAGCGGACGAAACATACAGGTTGAAACAGACCCTGCCAAATGGCGAAAAGCCGACAAGCAGTGCCAGATGGGAGACACCCATTTACTCAGGCAATATACCGGCTTCAGGCCGAAGTACTCCATGCAGGAGGGGTTACACCAATTATTACAAGCGGAGGGCATTATCTGAATGCGCAGTAGAGGCTATATATTGATCGCTTTATGTATTGCACTGGCGGCATTTGTGGTCTTCAGGATCACTTATGCCGACCGCAACAATGACAATTGGACCGGTCCGTATTTCAGCGCTGCAGCCAATCTTCAAATGGGTGGTCAATTCATGGTTGATGCCGAAGATGTGAATACCTTCAAAGACACCACCATTGAAGCACAGTATGCCTATAAATTCAGGGAGAGTGACAACCTCACCTACTACAATCACAACCCAATAGGATTTGCTTACATAGTTCGATCTGCCACTACGCTATTTCCTTTTACCGGCGACAACTACGCACTGATACTACTGCAGGTGCTGATGCATGTATTGCTGTGTTTGCTGATGATCAGCACCATGCAAAATAGGACATTCACCATACTGTTCACAATTCTATATGCGCTCAATCCGCTGATACTGAACATCGTCGTACTTAATTATTACTACTTCTGGCAATGCATTCCGGGATTTCTGCTGATGTATCTCATGGCAACCGGCAAACCTGACCTGCGTATCATTGGGGCTCTATTGATCGTCCTGGTGTTTGCGACCCTGGCCCGGCCAACTATTATATTACTGAGCGCCTTTTGCCTGGTGTATGTGTTCAAAAGAGCACCGGGCGCTTTTGCATTGGTCTCTTCCGCCGCCTGCATACTGTTCTTCATATGGCTCCACGAGCCGAGCAAGAAGAATATTTGGCACACTGTATATGTAGGAATTGCAGCCTACCCCAATGAACATGTCGGGATCATGTCGGATGACGAAGCCTATGCATTGTACCTGGAAAAAACCGGCGACACCCTGAATGCCAGCTTCGGCGGCAACTATTATACTGACCCTGTCATAGCAAAGTACACAGAGATCACGCGCAACGAAGTGACAGAAATTGCGCGTGAAGAGCCTTTCATGTTCATCCGTAATGCCCTTTTGAACAGCCTGCAGATCTTTTCTATCGGTTATATCAATCTGGGTATTTTCAGTATCAATCTGGGCAGTGCGATCATTGGCGCACTCTTTCTTATTGCCCTGCTCATTTCCGGTCAGTTTGCACTAGTCACCGGCATATGCTTATCCGCCATTACCTTTTGCCTCTACTACCCACCCATTCAGGCCTACCACTTCGGCGCCTATGTCATAAGTATATTCGGTTTCTTTCATATACTCAACTATTTCTTTCCAGGCCGCATCAAATACACAGCTCAGGGCACACCTGAAAAACGGGAGAAAAAGCGCATTCTGTATATATGCAGTAACGACGGGAGTGACATGCGGATCAACAAGGAGCTCAGATCCCTTTCCACCATGTACGAGATCACATTTGTAGGCGTGGGTACAGGCAACGGTGATAGCTACGCCCGCCAACACTGCAAGTATTTTCATCTTATCATAGGCAGGAGAAACACGACATCCACCATGATCAGGCAGATCTACCGGGTCATGCAGCTAAAACCTGGAACTTTTGATTCGATACATATCATTAACGAGCAATTAATGGTGTTCTTCTATCCGTTTCTGATCGGACGCCATGTAGTACTGGATATTTTCGATTCCATCTTCCTCATGTGGAACAAAAGCCGGAATCGATGGAAGGCCCTGAAGAAACTGGTATACGCTCCTGTAGATGTAATACTGGTCACCGACCGGAATCGGCAGGAATTGATGCCTGACTTCACCCAAAATAAGATCCGGGTGCTGGAAAATTTCCCATATAGATTCACATTTCCTGTTCGAAAAAAAACCAACAGCGACAAACTGACCATAATCTATAGCGGGTGGCTTGGTCAGCACCGGGGAACTGAAGTTTTGGAAAAACTGCTGGCGGCTGACCCCGATCTGCATGTGATCATGGCCGGCTGGTTTGCCGATGATGCGTCCCGTCAATTAGCACAGCATCCGCGAGTTGACTATCGCGGCATTATGGCTCAGGAGGAATCGCTTACGATCGCTGCGGAGGAGGGGGATTATATTCTATGTGTTTACGCCCCGAATAATGAGAATAACATCAATGCCAGCCCGAATAAGATCTATGACGCCATACAGACCGCAACGCCGGTGATCATCAACCGCGAGATCCGGATCGCAGCATTTGTTGAGCAACAAGCCATTGGTATCACCTTCGATGATTACTATCATTTCGATGAACATGCCCTGATCAAGGAGTTGAAGGCAAAACGCAATACCTTCAACTTTAGCGAGTATCTGCAGAACACCTATACCTGGGACAACATCGAACACATTCTACTGGAAGCCCATCATACATGAAGGTACTGGTTTGCACGAACGCATTTACACATGTGACCAATGGTCCGGCCAAATTTGCGCATTTATTGCTCGATGTAAACAAACGGGGCACTGATGACTCGGTCGAGATCCTCACTGAAGACATACCATCCGCATCAGAAAGAGTGACCCCGGTTTCCTTATCCATTCCCCAATGGTTAAGGCCCGCAGGCATGTTTCTCAGGATGTGGCAATATCATCGCGCTGCCATGCGCATCCGTTCGACCCTCTATCCTTTTGATGTATTAGTATATAATAACGCTATTGTAAGCCTGAGGAGCGCGCTGACATTCAATCCGGTGATCGGATTTATCAATGACGATAACAACTCCTCCGTCTCCTGGCGCGATGGCTGGTTGCGCTTCAGATGGTCGCGGAAGCATGTATTCTTTCTTACCGAATGGCTCTCCACACGACTGTGCAGTGCCATTGTAGTAAACTCAGATTATTTGCGTAACCACCTCATCACGCGGTATCATGCAAAGCCCGAAAAGATCGTGAGGCTTTACAAGGCGATCGATATCCCGGTATACACCGGCGAAAGAAACAATCCGGAGCCGATCATCCTTTTTGTCAAGAACGATTATGTAAGAGGAGGTCTCTTTACACTCATTGACGCCATACGGAAAATGGATCGCCGGGTTATCCTCCAGGTTGCAGGTCCACCCTCCTCTGCTGCCATACCCATTCAAGAAGTTGCTACCAAGGCGGGCATACAACTGCAATTCCTGGGCATTCTGACACAGGACCAGGTATTTGAACACATGCGAAAGGCAGATGTCTTCTGCGTGCCAAGCCGGCAGGAAGCATTAGGGGTGGCCAACATGGAAGCACTGGCCTGCGGATGCGCGGTAGTAAGCACCGCTGTTGGCGGGATACCGGAAGTATTAGAAAACGGCAAGCATGGATGGCTCGTGCCCCCGAACGATCCGCATAGCCTCGCTGACGCCCTGCAACAGGCGATCGCCAATCCCGAATTACGAGAAGAAAAAATACGGTCAGGACAGGCGTCCCTGCATCGGTTTCAAAAAGAGAGATTATTGACCAATTTTATGCAGATCATGCACCAATATGTCCGCTGAGTTGACCATACAAAAACGCATATTCAGAGATCCTGATTTTATACTCTTGAATATCAATGCCATGCTGGTGATCGTCGGATATGGTATTGCCGTGTATACACAACTGGAGTCGGTGACTATCATGAAAGTGGTCAAGAGTTTCTTTTTGGCGCTATCCTGTCTTATTCTATTCAAAGACATTAAGCTCAGCAGAAACCCGATCCCCTCGCCGACCTTCCTGTATGTCATGGTTTTCAGCTTCTGGATATTCCTTATGGCGTTCTTCGCTGAAAACGTAGCCTATTCCATATCGAAGTCAATGAACTTCCTATTCCCGTTCATCTATCTGTATATAGCCTTACACAATCTCCTAAATAAATATCCAGCACTGGATCTGCTAAAAGCGTTTATCCGAACGATGAACCTGATCTACTTCATTCCCGTACTGGCTTTCATTGCTTCCGGTATTGGATTCAGGCAATTCAACATTTACGGGTACGGCAGTAAGGAAGGACAGTTCTTTGTATCCAATCAGTATGGATGGGCATGTGCTGTATTCGTGATCAGCAGCGTTGACCTTTGGCTGAACACGCGTTTAAGCAGCAGATACCGCGCATTTCTCATCATCGGCGTATTGATCGCCCTGTACCTTTCCCTGATCAGCGGAAACCGCGCTTCCTGGCTATCCATACTCTTGGCTCTGATGGTATTCATCCTGCGCTTGAAAAATATCCGCACGGACTTCAAGGTGCTGATCAGCCTTATTCCCATCATTGCGATCATTTGGTTCCTGCAAATACCGGAATCCTCATTGCAGACCCGACTAACGGATACTGAAAATCAGTTGGTGACCGGAGAGGCCCGATTTAACACCGCCAAACTGGCTTTGAATAAATTCAACGAGAACAAGATACTATGGATCACCGGTGCCGGGATGTTCAATTATGAGCGCATCATCCACGGCGAAGGCCTGGGCGATTATCACAACTCCTACCTGGAAGTACTGTTCGGCGGTGGCATAATCCTATTCCTCCTCTTCATCAATTTTACAGTCATCCGACCGCTCTATTACTATATTACCTACTATTCAAAATATTTTTTGATCATCCCCCCATTCTTTGTGATCCCCTTTCTGGAAAGTAATCTGACAGGCGGACAGTTTCTTTTCTTCCCATGGTTCATTTTCATGCTCATTTTCAATATACCTCCTCAAAAGCTGACCTCCACAGAAAAAGACACACCAAGTCCACAACCCTATTCAACTCGAAAATAAACTATGCTCTATATTCTGGTAGTCATTGGCACACGCCCTGAAGCCATTAAAATGGCCATGCTGATCAAAGCCCTGCAAAAGCATAAGCAGATCCGTTGTCAGGTATGTGTGACCGCCCAGCACCGCAGTATGCTGGATCAGGTGCTCCGTTTCTTTGATATCACGCCGGACATTGATCTGGATATCATGACCGCCGACCAGCAGCTTAGTGTTACCACCGGAAGCATGCTGGAGAAACTGCAACCGGTGATGGAGCAATGTCATCCTGATCTTGTGCTGGTACATGGCGACACGAACACCACGCTGGCCGCTGCTTTATGTGCCTTCTATAATAAGATCCCCGTCGGGCATATTGAGGCCGGGATGCGGACCGGTAACATGACGCTCCCCTTCCCGGAGGAAGCGAACAGAGTACTCACCTCCCGCCTGGCTGCCTGGCACTTTGCACCCACACAGCAAAATGTGCGGACACTGCGAGGTGAAGGCATTCCGGCCAGATACATCATCAAAACCGGAAACACGGTGATAGACGCCCTGTTGTATGCCGCCCGCACCGTTAAACGACTTTCGGGTCACATCTCAGACCCAAGACTTAAAGCAGCGCTGTCGCCAAGAACAAAAATGATCCTGGTGACAGGTCACCGAAGGGAAAATTTCGGCGATGGGTTCGAACAAATTTGCTACGCGTTGAGAAAGATCGCCGAACGCAATCCGGACATTTACATCCTCTATCCCGTGCACCTGAACCCGCGCGTGAAAGAACCTGTGGAAACCCACCTGTCCGCTGTCCCCAATATCATTCTACTTCCGCCACTGGATTACCCGGACTTCGTATTCCTGATGAAAAAAAGCTACCTGCTACTGACTGATTCCGGAGGTATTCAGGAAGAAGGCCCGTCACTGGGTAAACCGGTTCTGGTCATGCGCACGGTCACCGAGCGACCTGAAGCGCTGCAGGCCGGCACCGTGCAATTAGTGGGTACGGATGCCCGGAAGATCATTGACAGTGTTGAGACCTTACTCTACGACGCTGCAGCCTACAAGCGCATGGCCCGTAAAAAGAATCCTTATGGTGATGGTAAAGCAGTGACACGCATTGTGCAATGGATAGTAAAAAACGCCGATCAAATTAAACAGCAACCGGCTTCATGAAACAACTGATACAACATCTCCGCACCGGAGAAACGCAATTGCTGGAGGTTCCTGCACCTGCACTACCGGCAGGACATATCCTGGTGAAAAATACCTGCAGCGTGATCAGCACCGGAACAGAAAAGATGCTGGTGGAATTCTCCCGCGGAAACCTGATCAGTAAAGTCCGCCAACAACCCGAACGTGTTGCTCAGGTGCTGGACAAAATGCGCACGGAAGGTATACTGCCCACCCTCGAGGCCGTTTTCAATAAACTGGATGAACCTATTCCTCTGGGCTACAGCAGCGCTGGCGTGGTGGTAGCGGTAGCCTCCGATGTACATACTTTTCGTGTAGGCGACCGCGTGATCACGAATGGTCCGCATACTGAAATGCATGTTTCACCGGTGAATCTTGCCGCACGAATTCCGGATGCGGTCGACATGGAGTCGGCAGCATTCACGGTCATAGCTTCCGTTGGCATGCAGGCCATTCGTTTGGCCGAACCACAGATCGGCGACACCACGGTTGTGATCGGATTGGGTCTCATCGGGTTGATCACCTGCCAGCTTCTACGTGCACAGGGCAGTCGCGTGATAGCCTATGACATCGATGCCTCTAAATGCACTATGGCCGAAACATTAGGGATTCAGGCCATCAACAGTTCTCCTGATGACCTGTTGTCGACAATACGTTCGGCAACACAGACGTTGGGTGCCGACCAGGTGATCATCTGTGCTTCCGCCAAACAGGACAACCTGATCGATCTTGCTGCACGCAGTGTTCGAAAGCGCGGCCGGGTGATCCTCACAGGGGTCGTAAATACCACTTTCGACCGGACACCTTTTTACGAGAAAGAGATCACACTTCAGGTATCCGGATCTTATGGTCCCGGCAGATATGACCCACAATACGAACAACAGGGGATCGACTACCCTGCTGCCTATGTACGCTATACTGCCAAACGCAATTTCGAATCCGTACTCTATGCACTTTCAACAGGCAGTCTGCAGGTGCAACCGTTGATAACAGATAAAATACAGTTTCATGATGCACCGGCATGGTACATGCAAATGGGCACAGCAGAAACGATCGCTGCTGTGATACGATACAGCGAAGAAATTGAAACCGAACGCACGATCCATATAGATCACCGATCTCCGGCCAAAGACACACCTATCGCAGCTATCATTGGAGCGGGGAATTTTACGCGGATGACATTACTGCCCGCACTGGCTGACTCGCGGCTGCAGATCAAATACATGGTTTCACATAATGGCACAGATGCTACTTTATTGGCCAGGAAATTCAAGATCGGCATAGCGACAACTGATATCGCAGGCATGATGAATGACCCTTCCGTAGACCTGGTCATGATCGCCACACGCCACGATAGTCATGCGTCACTTGCGATCGAAGCACTGCAACATGGCAAACATGTATATCTCGAAAAACCAATGGCCATTCATCCGGAAGAGCTGGAGACACTGGAACGCGCAGTTAAACAAAGCAACAGACTTTTCTTTACAGGATATAACCGGCGGTTCGCGCCTTTTTCCATACAGGCTAAAGAGCATATCCATGAACCTGCAGGACTGCAAATGACATTCGTTGTCAATGCCGGACAACTATCGGCCGGCCACTGGCTATCTGATACACATATTGGTGGAGGACGTATCATTGGCGAGGCCTGCCACTGGTTTGACCTGATGCAATTTTTTGCCGGAAGTCAGATCGCAACGGTATACGCTACGGATAACAGTCAGGGACCGGATAATGAAAATGCCATGATCCACCTGCGCTTCAGAAATGGTGCACAGGGCACATTATTATATACCGCCGATGGTGCCAAATCCTATCCGAAAGAATTACTGACGCTAATCCAGGGAGGAAAAGTGATCCGCATCGATAATTTTCGAAAACTGGAAGTATTCAGCAAACAGGGCAACACGACCCGTTCGGCTAAAATGGATAAAGGACATGGTGCACAGTTCAGCAGGCTTGCAGACATATTGCGGCAGGGCGGACAGGCGCCCATAGCTTTTGAGCACCTGATCAACAGCAGCAAGGCAACCTTTGCTACTTTGGAAAGTATACGCACCGGGAATCCGGTGAATCTGTGATCTGATGTGTGGAATATTAGGATATGTAAAACACGGGATACCACAGGCGGGATGGGAAGAAGCATTTGCTGCCATTCGCCACCGCGGACCCGACTCGCATGGGTTCCACACAGACGATGATGTGATCATGGGCACTCAGCGACTGAAGATCCAGGATCTCAGCGCCCTGGGTGACCAACCTATGTATGACAGTACGCATCGTTACTGCATAGTATTCAACGGCGAAATATATAACCATCTCGAGATACGCAGCCATTTGCAAAGGCTGGGCTACTCCTTTAAAAGCCATTCAGACACCGAAACGGTGCTGTATGCGTATATCGCCCACGGCGCATCGATGCTGAACAGGCTAAATGGCATTTTTGCGTTCGTCATTTATGATAAGGAAAAGAAAACACTCTTTGGCGCGCGCGACCAAATGGGCGTGAAGCCGTTCTACTACTTTCATAAGAACAACCGGTTCGCTTTTGGGTCAGAGTTGAAATCACTGATCTTTCTTCCTGGATTTGACAGCACCATTCAATATGAGGCATTGGCCAACTACATGAACTTTTTGTGGTCGCCTGGCGAAGTAACCCCATTTCGATACGCACACAAACTGCTTCCCGGCCATTACTTCGAATTCGCGCTATCGACGCCACATACGATCACGATAAACAGTTATTATGATATCCCGTTTACCGGTGCTCGCGAATTTTATAATGACAAGATCTGGATCGACACTATAGACCAGCGCTTGCAGGCAGCCGTCAAAGGACAATTACTATCTGATGTTCCTGTTGGCTGCTTCTTGTCAGGGGGCATAGACTCCAGCATTGTGGTAGCTCATGCACGTAAACATTACACCGGCGACCTGCACTGTTTTACGATCAAGGGCCCCAACGATGGCAATCACGAAGGATTCCGCGACGACCTCACGTATGCACGTGAAGCGGCAAAACACCTGGGTGTACAACTGCATGAAGTAGATGGCAGCGCACACGTGCTGGAAATGTTTGACAAGATGGTGTGGCACCTGGATGAGCCACAAGGCGATATTGCCCCCATCTATGTGTACAAGGTCAGTGAGGCTGCCGCAGCAATGGGTGTGCGTGTACTACTGAGCGGCGCTGGCGGAGATGACGTATTTACCGGTTATCGACGGCACCAGGCTTTGACTTTCGATAGGTATCTGCAACACACCCCGGATTTCATATTCCCCTTGCTGGAAAAATATCTGCAGGGCAGAGACCCCAACAATCCGACCGTACGCCGGTTGTCGAAATTTCTCAAGCGCAAAACATCGACCACCTATGAGCGCCTGGTGGGATATTTTGAGTGGTTCCCGATCGAAGACCATTACCATCTCTTTCATGCAGATATCGCGCAGTCACTACAGAACTATGCACCGGAATCTTATCTCAATACGCTGCTGGAAAAAGTGGATGCAGAAGACAGTCTGCTGAACAAGATGCTGTATCTCGACCTGAAAACTTTCCTGGTCGACCATAATCTGAACTATACCGACAAAATGGGTATGGCGGCCGGCGTTGAGATCCGCGTGCCTTATCTGGATGTACCGCTCGTAAACACCAGCGTTAAACTCCCTACTGATCTGAAACTGCGAAACACAAGAACTAAATATATATTGCGCCGGATAGGCGAAAAATATCTCCCTAAATCGATCATCAACAGACCGAAGACCGGTTTTGGCGGACCGGTGCGCAAATGGATAAAAGACGACCTCGCTTCCATGGTTGATGACCGGCTGAGTACTGATGCCCTAAAGAAATATGGCATTTTCGAACCGACAGCCATACACCAGCTGATACGCGACACACGCGCGGGCAGGGTGGATGGCGCTTATACCATTCTCACCGCCATGGCCATCCAAAGCTGGATGGAACAATTTTACGGTAGAGCACATCATGCAGAATAAACATCTGGCCTTATTACAGGACGCAGGTCCCGGATTTTATATCCGCCGGTCAGGCCATATGCTACAAAAACGTCTCGGAATACTTAAACGCCGAAATGTTTTCAAGCCCACTTCCTTGTTTCCCGTAAGCCTCCAGGAATGGAGAGAGCACCCCCGGCCATTTGTGTTCGATGCAAATGGTATAACGGCCATTCCGAAAAACCCAAATCCTATCCTTCAGCAAAAGTGGGATGTGCTGCAGGCAGGACATTTCACCTACTTTCATGGCCAAACACTTCCGCTGGCATCCAGCGACAGTTGGCATACGCATCCGCTGGACGGATACCGATATGATCAGGATACACATTGGACCGAGATCCCGGACCTTGCCGAAGGTCGCGACATAAAATGGATATGGGAGCGCGCACGATTTTGTCATCTCTATACCGTGACCCGTCATGATCATCATTTCGGACAGGATCATAGCGCATGGGCCATCAACGAGATACTGGACTGGATAGAACACAATCCCCTACATAAAGGACCGCATTATGTTTCGGCACAGGAAGTGGCGCTCCGGGTTTTAAACTGGCTCTTTGCGATCCATTACTACAGCCAAAGCACTGCTCTCACAGAGCAGAAATGGCAGAGGATCATGTGTTCCATCGCCGATCAGATACGGCATATACATGTGAATATCGGCTTCTCTCAAAAATTGGTCAGGAACAACCATCTGCTTACAGAAGCAGCGGCTTTGTTTGTATTCGGATGTCTCTTTCCGGAAGCTGACCCAAAGAGTCACCTAAAAGAAAAAGGATGGAAGATCTTACGATCGGAGGCCCTTTATCAATTTGCACCTGATGGCACCTATCTGCAATACGCACTGAATTACCATCGGGTGGCACTGCAGGTGTTTACCTACGCCATTGCCGTTGCAGTAAAACACCAGATCACCATTCCGGTGCACATGCAGGAGCGACTGCACAAGGCATTGGATTTTTTAGCCGCATGCAGTGATAGCGATTCCGGACTGGCGCCCAACTATGGGCACAACGACGGATCCCTGTTCTTTCGGCTCAACGACCATGCGTACGCAGACCATCGGCCATCGATTCAGGCACTTGGACAATTGCTCGGCAGATCCTACTTCGCAGCAGATCTTTTTGAAGACACCCTATGGATGGCCGGAACACCATCCGATGAAGCTGTTCGTAAAGAAAAACGCACACAACTGCGATCGTTCACAGATGGTGGCTACTATCTGTACCGCGATGGAGGACATCTCACATTTATCCGCTGCGGCGAGCAAAAACACCGACCGGCTCAGGCCGACCAACTGCATCTGGACATACACCTGCACGGAGAGCCCCTGGTGATCGATGCCGGTACTTATACCTATAACGGAGATCCTAAAGACATTGCCTACTGCTTTGGCACTGCCGGCCACAACACGATCATGCTGGAGAACAATGACCAGATGCTGAAGGGGCCACGGTTCATTTGGTTCTACTGGACACGCTGTCTGCAGGCCGACTGGAAAGAACTGGATGATAAGATCATTTTCAACGGAAGTATCCGGGCATTCCGACAGATCGGAAGCAGTGTGGTACATCACCGGCAGGTCGTCATACAAAAACAACCGCTTGCCTGGAGCATCGAGGACACCGTTCAAAGACCCGCGAACTTAGTGATCCATCAATTATGGCATGTGACCGATGTTTTTTTCGATCGATGCACCATCACTGCTGTCGACGAGAACGGCCAGACACTGACACCTGTATTATCGGATACGTATTATGCACCCACCTATGGTGTAAAAAAACACTGCCGACAGATTACCTTTAGCACGGCCGGAAAGTCCATCACCACACACATTACCCAACGATAGCCCATGCATATCCTGCTCATTCATCAGTACTTCCAGGAAAAGGATGACCCCGGCGGTCTGCGCTGGAACGCTATGACGAAGCTATGGGCTCAGCAGGGGCATCGCATTACGGTGATCGCGGGCATGACACATTATACCAAGGGGATCCGCCATCCGAAATACAACAGTAAATACACACACAGCGAAGAATTTGACCAGGGTATCCGCGTGATCCGCACCCATGTGTCAGATGATTATAATACCAGCTTCAGAGGAAGATTAAAAGCCTATTTTTCATTTGTCTGGAGTGGTCTGTATGGTGGACTGTTCAAAGCCCGCGACCACTACGATCTGATCGTGGTGAGCTCGCCACCTCTGTCGGTGGGTATCATCGCTTTGACACTCTCCTTCTTTAAACGCATACCCTTTGTGCTGGAGATCAGAGACTTGTGGCCCGAATCAGCGATCGATACCGGTGTGCTGAAAAACAAAATGCTTATACGGTGGTCCTTCCGACTGGAAAGGCGGTTATACCGAAAAGCAAATAAGATCAATGTCGTAACGCCTGCTATGCGCGAAGTGCTCATCGCCAAAAAAAATGTGCATCCCGACCGCATATTATACATTCCCAATGCTGCAGACCTCGACATCACTGAACATCTGCTGCAACACTATGACCCATCCGCATTGCGCGAACAACTTGGACTCAACGGCACGTTATCACTCTGCTATGTTGGTGCACATGGCGTTGCCAATCATTTGGAGCAGATCATAGAAGCAGCCGAATTGCTAAAGGCGGAACCCGTTCGTTTTGTGCTGGTTGGTGATGGCATGCAAAAGAAGCACCTGATGCAATCAACACAGGATAAAAAACTGCAGAATATCATTTTTATTGACGCTGTATCCAAAGAACAGGCGCTGCAATACATCCTGGCCTGCGATATCGGCATGTCTGTTTTAAAAAAGGCAGACACCTTCAAAACCGTATACAGCAACAAGACCTTTGACTATATGGCCTGTAAAAAGCCGGTATTGATGGCCATTGATGGTATTTCCCGCGAACTCGTAGAGAGCGCTGACGCCGGTGTTTTCACCGAACCGGAGAACCCGGCAGATATGGCAGAAAAGATCCGTCGCTACATGCAGGATCCGGCCTTACGCAAACGGCAGGGCGAAAACGGATACGCATATGTTAAAAAGCATTTCGACAGAAAGGTACTTGCAGCACAATATATAGATGCACTGCAGAACCTCAAACAAAAACAATAGCCTCACAGGGAATGTATCGCAATTTCATCAAACGTGTTCTTGATCTGATCGGAGCTATTGTATTGCTGATGCTTCTCTGTGTGCCTGCATTATTCATCATGCTGTGTTGTGCCATTGCCTTTAGCGGCCATGTCTTTTTCATACAGGACAGGATCGGCAAAGGCGAGCGCACATTCAAACTCTACAAATTCATCACCATGGAACCGCTGGACCCCACAGCTCCTAAAAGTGACACGGAACGACTTACCCGCTTTGGTCGCTTTCTGCGCAGCACCTCGCTGGATGAGATCCCGCAGCTGGTCAATATTCTGAAAGGTGACATGAGCCTTATCGGCCCCAGGCCTTTGTTTGTGCACTATCTGCCCTACTATACGGAAACAGAACGCCTGCGCCACAGCGTCCGCCCCGGCATCAGCGGACTTGCACAGGTGAGCGGTCGCAATGAACTCTCCTGGGATGAGCGCCTTGCCCTCGATGTGCAATATGTGCGCAACATCAGCTTTCTTTCAGATATGCGCATTTTCCTGAAAACACTCATCTATATCATGCAGCCGGGTAATGTGCAAACAGATCCGCGTGCTGTGATGGCAGACCTCGACATTGAACGAAAACATGCACACCATACCACTCGTATATAATTGTGTTCTAAGGCCCATTACCTCTGCAGATGCAGAACAACTCATGGAGGTAAAGAACAACCGCGCCGCAGCCGAGTGGCTCGAAAAAGACAATAACGGATATTCGCTCGACGACATCCGTGCATGGATAGCCTATCATCAACAAAAACCGGAAAATCTTATACTGGCCATCGAAGACCGCACCAACGAACTGATCATCGGACATGCAGGCCTGTATGATATGGATACGGTATCCGGCACCTGCACCTTCGGCATTCTGATCGGCAGACCGGAATATTGGCATAAGGGCATCGGCAAAGCAGCTACCGTGGCCATGACAGATATTGCATTTCACACGCCGGGTATTCACACGGTGCGTTTGCATGTATTAAATGAACACACCAGCGCCATCAACATGTACATGGCTGTCGGATTTGAACGCGTTGCCTTACTCAAAGATCACACCATCAAACAGGGCATACCCAAAGACGTTTTGCTGATGGAGAAACACCACTATGGGATCAACGATACTCTCCTATCATAGCACCACTCAACTGACTGCATGGGGACTCCGGCCTGAAAACGTGTATCAGACTGCGACCTACCTGAAAGCCGACTGTCTTTCCACCGGTGGAGAACCCTATATTTTTTTGTATGCGGATGGTGATGTTCGTGCTGCGATACCATTTATCCGTCGCATCATTCCGGATACCGTTGAAACCGGCAGCGTGCTTTTCGATGCTACAAGTCCGTATGGATATGCGGGTTTTATCTGTGGGCGGAAGGATGAACAGGTATATTCACAGGTACTGCAATCATTCAACACCCTGGCTGCTACTCAGGATATCGTGAGCTGTTTTCTGCGCCTCCACCCTATTGCGCACGCCTACAGCATCCCTGCTGCTGAAGGCATTAAGCAGGTATTGCATGGTAAAACGGTTGCCATAGCATTGCAACAGCCCATATCCGCTATTCGCGACGCTTTCAGCACCAATCACAAAAGAGACCTGAAGCGATTACAAAAGGAAGGATATACCGTTCAGATAAATGCATGGGAACATTATTCGTCATTTCGCACTGCCTATACACAAACCATGCAGTTGAGAAATGCGCGTCCACAGTATTTTTTTGACGACCGCTACTTTGAACAATTGAGAGATCCGGAACTGCACACCCATTTATTCACGGCTCATGCACCGGACGGCACGGTGGTGAGTGCGGCCCTGTTCTTTGGATATCCCGGTATCGCCGAATACCACTTAGGAGGCACCCTGCAGGCCGCGCGCGATGCTGCTGCTTCCAAACTGATCTTTGATACCGCCATCCCCTATTTTCAGGAGGCGGGTGCTGCCTATCTGCACATCGGTGGCGGTTACGGCTCTTCCGACGATTCGCTTTTTCGCTTCAAATCCGGATTTTCTTCCGAACATTATACCTTCAGCACCATCCGCATGATCTGCGATAGTGATAACTACACACTGCTCAGCAATAAAAAAGCGCAGGCATCAGGCGGAAAAATACAGGCTGATTATTTTCCTTTGTATCGATCCTGAATACTATGAGCAACGCCACTCCTGTACGTATTTACCTTTCACCGCCGCATTTATGCGGACAGGAGGAAGTGTTTGTGCAGGATGCCTTTGCTTCCAACTGGGTGGCGCCGCTGGGTCCGCATGTAGATGCGTTTGAACAGGAGCTTATACAATACACCGGCACAGCGGCATGCACTGCTTTAAGTTCCGGCACTGCAGCGCTGCATCTGGCGCTGATCCTCGCGGATGTGGGGCCGGGCGACCGGGTGATCTGTCCATCCTTTACCTTTTCCGCATCCGCCAATCCGATCACCTATCTCGGCGCTGAACCAGTATTTGTAGACAGCGAAACCCTGACCTGGAATATGGATCCTGCGCTGTGTGAGGAAGCGATACAATGGTGCATACGGGAAGGCCGTGCTCCCAAGGCGATCATCGTAGTGCATTTGTATGGTATGCCCGCACAAATGGATGCGTTCCTCGCTTTAGCTGAACGCTATCATATTCCACTCATCGAAGACGCTGCAGAATCGCTGGGATCACATTACCGCGAAAAGCATACCGGAACATGGGGTGACTTCGGTGTATTTTCCTTCAACGGAAATAAGATCATCACCACCTCCGGCGGTGGAGCATTGGCAGGTAAAGATGCTGCTGCCATCGCAAAGGCTAAGTTTCTCGCCACACAGGCCAGAGACCCGGCACCGCATTATCAGCACTCGACCATCGGCTATAATTACCGCATGAGCAATATCTGTGCAGCCATTGGCCGGGGGCAGATGACCGTGCTTGATGATCGCGTACAGGCGCGCCGCAGGGTGTATGATCATTATCGAAATGCGCTGGCGGAAGTCCCCGGTTTCACCTTCCTGCCGGAACCTCCCGGCCATTTCAGCAACCGATGGCTCACGACCTTGCTCATCGATCCCGCGGTGGCGCGCACCGATACAGACACGATCCGGCTTCGGCTGGCAGCAGCGGGTATCGAAGCCCGCCCCCTTTGGAAACCCATGCACCTCCAGCCGGTATTCAGCCGCGCCAGAGCCTTTGTGAATGGGCATTCGGAACGTTTCTTTCAGCAGGGCATATGTCTCCCTTCAGGCTCTGCACTCAGCACCGCACAACAGGATGAGGTCATCGACCTCCTCCTCTCTACCCGCGGCTGAGCCATTTCCCGAACGAAAAGCAGTAGATTTGTATAACAACAGCAACCCGTCGGGCGTGTGTCTGGCTGCGACTCGCCAGTATGTGCCCGATGGATGACTATGGACAGAAGGTGGAGTAATTATATCAACCGGAGATTCGGCACACGCATACTCTCCAAGTGGATCGTGCTGTGCTTTGATGTGGTAATTACCGCGTTCACCTATGGTATTGCCTATATCCTGCGCTATAATTTCAGTATCGAGAATATCTCCTTTACCCTGTTCGTTGAGAACACACTCGTTACTACGATCATCTTTACACTGGCCTTTCTGGGTTTTCAATCCTACGACGGAATCATACGCCACAGCGGTGAAGCAGATGCCCGCCGGCTGGTACTCGCCGGAATGGCCGCCACGATCGGGTGCCTGCTGATATCTATCGCCGGCCGCGAGGTGGAAGCCATCAATACGGTATTACCCGCATCCATAGCCATTATTCACGCCAGCCTGAACATCGCTATCTTATTGTTCAGCCGGTATGTGATCAAGGTATTGTTCTTTCAGGCCACCCGCAACCAGGCCGCACCGATCACCGTGTTGATCTATGGAGCCGGCCGACGCGGACTGAGTGTATTACAGGCGCTTAAACGCGACCCGCATCACAATTATCACGTGGCTGCTTTCCTGGATGACAATGCCTTCAAGATCAATAAATCACTGGAAGGGCTGAAGATCTATGACTCTGCAAAGCTGCCGGAACTCCTGCAACGCTATCGCATACAGCAGCTGATCATCAGCATACACGATCCGGATCCTGAGCGGAAGACCGCCGTTGTTGAAGCCTGTCTGCAACACCAGGTCACGATCAAGTCCGTTCCGCCGGTAGATGCCTGGATCAACGGGAAACTGAGCACGCAGCAGATCCGCAATTTCCGCATCGAAGATCTGCTGGGTCGTGAACCCATTCAACTGGAAAATGAGAAGATCGCCCATGCATTCAACGGCAAGACGATCCTGATCACCGGTGCCGCCGGTTCTATCGGCAGTGAACTGGTGCGTCAGTTGCTGGAGTATCACCCCGGCAAACTGATCCTGCTCGACCAGGCCGAAAGCGCGTTGTATGACCTGAACATGGAATTATTCTTCCGCCTGAATGAATTACACATTCGCGCCGAATATATCATTGCCGACATCACCCATGAACAACGTTTGCAGGAGGTATTCAACACCTATCAGCCACAGGTGGTATTTCATGCTGCTGCGTATAAGCATGTGCCGCTGATGGAATTGAATCCGCTTGAAGCTGTCGAGGTGAATGTATTCGGCACCATGTGTCTCGTAGATCTGGCCATAGAGCACGGTGTAGAGCAGTTCATCATGATCAGCACCGATAAGGCGGTGAATCCCACCAGCGTGATGGGTGCCAGCAAACGGGCAGCAGAGATCTACGTGCAGGAAAAAGGCGCTGTGGTGAATACCACTAAATTCATCACCACCAGATTTGGCAATGTGCTGGGTTCGAACGGATCGGTGGTGCATTACTTCAATAAACAAATAGAAGCCGGCGGTCCGCTTACGATCACCCATCCTGAAGTTACCCGGTACTTCATGACCATCCCTGAAGCGTGTCAGCTCGTGCTCGAAGCTGCCGTGATGGGCAGGGCCTCCGAGATCTATATGTTCGATATGGGTGAACCGGTAAAGATCCTTGACCTGGCCACAAAAATGGTCCTGCTCAGCGGTCTTGAACCCGGAAAAGACATTTCTTTCCTGTTCACCGGACTGCGCCCCGGTGAAAAACTGCATGAGGAACTCCTGCATGCGGATGAAGATACAAGGCCCACACACCACGAGAAGATCCGCATCGCCATCCCCAAACCCTATCCGAAGTCTGAGTTTCCACTCCGACTCCTGGCTTTACAGACGGCCGTAGGATCCGGATATGAGCAGGAGGTAGTGAGCAAACTCAAGCAGATCGTGCCCGAATATATCAGCCAGAACTCCGTCTACTCGGCACTTGACACCCCCGAACACACCGCCAAGGCGGGCTAGCACAGTGCCTTTTGCAGGTAAGCCGGCGAATCGTATATTTGTTAGTTCCAAACAACACACCGCACAATTATCGTTCATGAAGGGATGGCTATCGGGCATACAACGGGGTGCAAGTTTCTATCTGCCGGTTTTATTGCTGCTTTCCATATCATTTCAGGCCTGCGGCGTCCTGTACCCCAACCGCATGCTGGATGCTGATAAGGAACAGGCTTACCAGTCATTTCTGGACACCACCTATACCGAATTTACCATCGCTCCCGGCGATATCCTGGAAGTCTATATTTTCCCGAATGCCGGTTACAACCTGGTAGAATCGCAGATCTCCATCATCAACAATGCTTTTCAACCGCAAACTTTTATTGTTTCACTGGATTATATGGTTGACGCTACCGGCAGTGTGAATCTGCCCCGCGTAGGTAACATGCGTATGTCGGGCCTCACGGAGAGTGCAGCGGAGAAAATGCTGGCACAGGCTTACAGCCAATGGTATACCGACGCTTTCGTTAACGTATACATCAAGAATAAATTCTTTACCGTCTACCGCGGGTCCATGGAAGCCAAACGCGTGGAAATGACACGCTCCGATATCACCGTGCTCGAAGCCATTGGCATGTCGGGCGGCATTCCGGAAAACGGCCGGTCCGCTGCCGTCAAGATCGTGCGAAAAACACCACAGGGGAATTTGGTGCAGGAACTCGACCTCTCCGATATGCAGGACCTTTCCCTGGCGATGTCGTACATCCGCCCTAACGATATCATCTATATCGAGCCGAATATCAACTCGCAATTCTTCCGCGAAGTAGCTCCCATTATCTCAACCGTTTCCGGCATAGCGGTGATCTATGCCTTTTTTGCCAATATCAGTAATTAAGTATGAGCGCTAACGGAAACGAGATCAAACCTATTGTTGAACAACACGACGAACAATCGTTCAACTGGCGATTGTTCCTCACCATCGGCTGGATCAGCAGATGGTGGGTGATCCTCTATTTTACGGTGGGACTCGTATCCGCCTACCTCTACGGACGATACGCCACGCCTATCTATGAGTCGCAGGCCGACGTGCAGTTCAAGGATCGCTCTAAAGACAATACCATTGACCTGGGTATACTCGTTTCCAATACAAATGTTGACAGGCTCAACGAGGAAATGACCATCCTGAAGTCGAAGGGTTATAAACTGGAAGCCCTGCAAAAACTTCCCTTACAGGTAAGCTATTTCATTCAGGAACGTGTAAAGGCGGGTGAGATCTATGGAGAATCGCCCTATCAGGTGCGCGCTACGATCTTAGACTCCGCCATCATTGGCGCCAAGATCAATATTGAATTACTGGACACCAGCCATTATCGCATCCACTATGAGCTCAAGGGTGAAACTTACCAAAAGGAATTTGCCTTTAACAAAGCATATAGCACCCCTGCATTCAATATCCTGACCACGCTTACCAATGGCCATCCCTCTAAACTGAAGCAAAAATATTTCTTCACCCTGAACGATATCCGCGAACAGGCAGAGCGCATCGAGGGTGAGGTGTTGATCGATGTCGACAACCTCTATGGCGGCAAGATCATCATCAACTATCAGGACCGCAATAAACTCAAGACACGCGATGTAGTAAATACGATCGCAGATGAGATCGTGGATATGAGTCTTGACCGCAAAGCCAGCAGTGCAGAGATGATCATTGCCTTTATCCAGGAACAGATCGACTCCCTCGAGGAACAACTGTACGATCAGGAGACCATCCTGAAGAATTTCAAAAAAGACAACCTGATCATCAGCCCCGAACTGGCCGAAACCAATATCGTACAGAAACTGAATGAACTTGATCAGGCTGAATTTGAGGTGATGCTGGAGGAAAAGGCATTGAAGTGGCTGAAGGATTTCGTGAACAATAAGAACAACGATCTCGACGCTCTGGCCAATTACTTTGGCGATCTTAAATACAACGACTTCTCACCCTACCTGAACTCACTGCTGGAATTGCGTCAGGAGAAGGAACTGCTGGGCATCAGCCTGCAGTCGAATGACCCGCGGCTGATCTCCGTGAATAAACAGATAGATCAGGTAAAGGCGAACTTCAGAAGCGCCATTCTCAATGCAGAGGAAAAACTGGCCGTGCGCAGGAATTACCTGCAGAGCGAGCAGGAAAAATATGAAGCCGAATTCCTGGCATTGCCGGAGAAGCAATCTGAGTTTGCGCGACTTACCCGACTGAACGATCTGAAGGAAAAATACTACCTGCTGCTGCTGGAGAAACAATCTGAATATGAGATCACCCTCGCGGGCATGACCAGTGACTATGTGATACTCGATGCAGGTGAGATCGGACGGCTCGTAGCACCGGTAAAAGCGAAGATCTGGGGGCTGGCATTATTGATCTGCATCGGCATCAGCTTTGCGCATGTGTATATCCGCTTCCTCATGCATAGCACCGTGATCGGTGTGCCGGATGTAGAGAAGGCTACCAATGTGCCTATCCTGGGTGTACTTCCGCAGTTGCCCAAACAGCGCACAGAACTGCCCAAAGTGGTGGTGCCTGCCATGCCTAAATCACATATCGCTGAAGCCTTCCGCAGTATTCGCAGTAACATGCAATACTTCCTGCGGAATGATAACACTTCGCAGATGATCGCCATCACGTCCACGGTCAGCGGTGAAGGAAAAACATTCACTGCGCTCAACCTGACCAGCGTGATCAGCGCCACCGGCAAGCGTGTGATCCTCATTGACTTTGACCTGCGCAAACCGAAGATCCACAAAGCATTCGGACTCAAGAATGAAAAAGGTGCCAGCACGGTACTGATCCAGAAACATACGCCACAGGAGTGTATCCAATATAATGAAGAGATCGGCTGCGATATTCTCATTGCCGGGCCGGTGCCGCCCAACCCTGCCGAATTGCTGGTATCTCCTGCAGCCGATGCGTTGCTGCAATATATGCGCGATAATTATGATTTCATCATCATTGATAGTCCGCCGGTGGGTATCGTTTCCGACTCCATACCCATCATGGCTAAAGTAGACCTGGCCATCTATCTCATTCGTGCCAACTATTCCAAGCGCAATTTCGTGAACAACGTGAATCGCCTGTATTTCGACAACCAATTGCACAACATGTGCATCATTGTAAATGATGCGAATGCATCCGGCACTGAGTATGGTTATGGATACGGGTATGGGTATGGTTACGGCTACTCCGGCTATAATGATTATTATACCGACAGCCTTTCACAGGGCGGGTTCTTCAAGCGCTTCTTTACGTTCAGGAAAAAATAAGGCTGTTCACATCAGCCTGCAGCCTTCGGATCAGGATCCCAATTCGAGTTTGAGGAATTTTCCGGTATGGCTTGTTTTGTGTTTGATCACTTCTTCAGGTACACCCTCCACCAAAACCTGACCGCCGCCGGCGCCGCCTTCAGGGCCCAGATCAATGATGTGATCTGCCAGCTTCACCACGTCCAGATTGTGCTCGATGATCAACACCGTATTACCCTTGTCAACAAGATCGGTGATCACCTCCATGAGCACACGGATATCTTCAAAGTGCAGACCTGTCGTTGGCTCGTCCAGAATATAGAAGGTATTGCCGGTATCCTTGCGCGATAGCTCCTCGGCGAGCTTTACCCGCTGGGCTTCTCCGCCCGACAAGGTGGTGGATGCCTGACCCAGTTTGATATAACCGAGCCCGACTTCCTGTAACGTTTTGATCTTTTTGAAGATACGCGGATGGTGTTCGAAGAATTCTACCGCATGATCTACGGTCATATCCAGCACATCCGCAATATTCTTGCCTTTAAAATAGATCTCCAGCGTTTCCCGGTTATAGCGCTTGCCTCTACACTTCTCGCACTCCACGTACACATCGGGTAAAAAATTCATCTCTATCACTTTCATACCGCCGCCTTCGCACACTTCACAACGACCGCCCTTCACATTGAAACTAAAACGCCCGGCCTTGTATCCGCGGATCTTAGCTTCAGGCACCAGAGCAAACAGGTTGCGGATCTCACTGAACACATCAATATACGTCACCGGATTGGAACGCGGCGTGCGTCCGATGGGCGACTGGTCTATCTCGATCACCTTGTCCACGTGTTCAAGACCTTCGATCTTCTTATAGGCCAGAGGCTTTTTCAGAGAACTGTAATAATGCTGCTGCATCAGCGGGAACAGAGTGCCGTTGATGAGGCTGGATTTACCGCTGCCGCTGACACCTGTAACACAGATCAACTTACCGAGCGGGAATTTGACTGTCAGGTTCTTCAGGTTATGACCTGTAGCACCATGCAGTGTAATGTATTTTCCGCTACCTGTCCTGCGTTTCTTCGGTACCTGAATGGAACGGGTCCCGTTGAGGTAATCGGCAGTGACCGTATGTGCTTTTCTGAATTTCTCCGGACTGCCTTCAGCTACCAAACGACCGCCATGAATACCTGCGCCGGGGCCCAGGTCAATGATATGATCAGCGGCGAGCATCATATCCTTATCATGCTCTACCACCAAAACAGTATTACCGCTCTCCTTTAAATCCTGCAGAGCGGCGATGAGTTTATTATTATCCCGCTGATGCAGGCCGATGGAAGGTTCATCGAGAATATAGGTGATACCTACCAACTGCGAACCGATCTGTGTAGCGAGGCGTATGCGCTGTGATTCGCCACCGCTAAGTGTGCGTGTAGGCCGGTCAAGACTCAGGTATTCCAATCCCACATTGATAATAAAACCGATACGCGCACGGATCTCTTTTAATATGTCCTTGGCGATGATCTGCTGTTTATCGCTCATGCCCTCTTCCACATCATTGAACCACAGCTGCAGTTCCTTGATATCCATTTGTGCAAGCTCGGAGATATTGCGTTCATTGACCTTGAAATACAGGGCTTCCTTCTTCAGACGCGAACCTTCACAGGTGTCGCACACCGTCTTCTCCATAAAATCTTCTGCCCAGCGACGCATGTTCTCCGAAATGGAATTGGAGAAACAACGCTTGATCAATCCGGCCAACCCGCCGAACTCCAGTGTATACCAGCGATCTGACTCACCGGTGAACACCTCGTCATCTTCAGGCATGTCCACCATTTCTTCGCTGCCGAACAGGATCGCATTCAATCCCTTCCTGGGAATATCGCGGATCGGTGTACTCAGCGTGAATTTATGTTTCGCGGCGATCGACTTGATCTGCTTGAACAGCGTGTTGTCGCGATACTCACCCAGGGCCAGTATCCCGCCGTTGTTGATGGTCTTATTCTTGTCGGGGATGAGTGTTTCCAGATTCACCTCATACACCACACCCAGTCCTTTGCATCGCGGACAAGCGCCATAGGGTGAGTTGAAGGAAAAGGTGTTTGGCGATGGCTCCTCATAACTGATGCCGGTGTCGAGGCACATCAATTTTTTGGAATAATTGAATACGCCTTTGCCATCCGCATCCATCACCATGATGAAATTCTTGCCGGCTTTCAGTGCCTGTGCCACGCTTTGCTTGATGCGTGTCATATCATCCTCATCCACCTTGAACCGGTCGATCACGATCTCAATGTCGTGCATCTTATAACGGTCTACCTGCATTTTAGGCACGAGGTCTTTCACTTCACCATCGACACGCACTTTCAGATATCCCTGCTTACGGATCTGTTCAAATAGTTCGCGATAGTGACCTTTGCGGCCGCGCACCACCGGTGCCAATAACACGATGCGCTTACCATCGAACTTCTTAATAATACTCTGTATGATCTGTTCCTCGGTAAAGCGCACCATTTTTTTCCCGGTCGTATACGAATACGCATCCGATGCGCGGGCATACAGCAGGCGCATGAAGTCGTAGATCTCGGTGAC
>DAIMYJ010000008.1:47403-53110 GCA_036734545.1 Chitinophagales bacterium | reverse complement strand
CTCATTTTTATGGTTTTTGACCTAAAAAACGGTCAACTTATTTCAGGCATTGACAGGTAAATGCAGGATGTATGAACCAAGAACCAGGAACCAGGATGCATTTACCTGCGCATCCGCCGCGGCGGACACCCACGAACCCACGCACCTGCATTCCACGAACACATGCACACATGAACACACTAACACATGAACACACGAACACAATCCTTGTTAACAAGCTGTTCATGACCAACCGGACGCTCAAATTGTCTACTTGGATATCCTTAACTTTGCACCCTAATTGATATGTTGCCAGTGAAACTTCGTACTAACACCACCGAAACCTTTGCCCAGCGCCATATTGGGCCCAATGCGCATGACGTGCAGCAGATGCTGTTGGCCATTGGTGCTGATTCTGTTGACAGCCTTGTGAGCCAGACCGTGCCGGCGAACATCCGCCTGGACCGGCCGCTGGAGATCAGCGCGCCCCTGAGTGAGCACAACTACCTGAAGCACCTGCGCGGGCTGGCGGCTCAGAATAAGGTGTTCCGCACCTATATCGGGATGGGGTATTACAATACCATCACCCCCAGCGTTATCCGCCGCAATATCTTCGAGAACCCGGGCTGGTATACTCAGTATACCCCGTATCAGGCCGAGATCGCGCAGGGACGCCTGGAGGCGCTGTTGAACTTTCAAACCATGGTGTCGGATCTGACGGGCTTCGAGATCGCCAATGCCAGCCTGCTCGACGAAGGTACCGCAGCAGCGGAGGCGATGATCATGTTCTTCCACTTAAAGAACAAAAAGGACATCTTGTCCCCCAAATTTTTCGTCAGCGAGCTTTGCTTCCCCCAAACGATTGAGATCGTGCAGGCGAAGGCCGAGCCCCTCGGTATCGAGGTAGTGGTGGGTGATCACCGCCATGCCGCTATCGACGCTACGTATTTCGGTGCGCTGATGCAGTATCCCGCCGGCACCGGTGAGGTGTGCGACTACTCGTCGTTCATCGCGCATCTGCACACCCACGACGTATATTCCATCCTGGCGGCCGATATCCTGTCGCTGGCCGTGCTGCAAACTCCTGCATCTCTCGGTGCCGACTGTGCCGTGGGCAATACCCAGCGCTTCGGCGTGCCTATGGGCTTTGGCGGTCCGCATGCCGCGTATTTTGCCACCAAGGATGCCTTCAAGCGCGATATCCCCGGCCGTATCATCGGCGTGAGTGTTGACCGCGATGGTCGTCCCGCGCTGCGCATGGCCCTTCAGACCCGCGAACAGCACATCCGCCGCGAGAAGGCGACCTCCAATATTTGTACGGCGCAGGCGCTGCTGGCTATCATGGCCGGTATGTATGCGGTGTATCACGGACAGGGCGGCATCCGCAGTATCGCCGAGAAGGTGCACGGGCTTACCGTGTTGCTGAACGACGGCCTGCAGCAGCTGGGCTACACCCAGCACAATGCCGCGTTCTTCGACACCCTCCACATCGGCACCGGCGACCGCACCGCGAAGGTCCGCGCGCTGGCACTGGAGGCGGGCATGAACTTCTATTACCCTGCCAACGGCAACGTGCAGATAACACTCGATGAGACCACCGAGCTGAGCGATGTGCAGGATATCCTGAACGTATTTGCAAAAGCGGCCGGTGTTGCCGCTCCGCAGCTGAAGTCCATTGATGCACTGCAGTCGCCCATCGCGGCCGCGCAGTTGCGTGCGGTGGATTATCTGTCGCACCCCATCTTCAACACCTTCCACAGCGAAAGCGAGATGATGCGCTATATCAAGCGCCTCGAGAATAAAGACCTTTCCCTCACCACGTCCATGATACCGCTGGGCAGCTGCACCATGAAGCTGAATGCGGCTACGGAATTGCTGCCCATCACCTGGCCGGAATTTTCTGCCGTGCATCCTTTTGTGCCGGAAGATCAGGTGCAGGGGTATCTGCATATCATCCAGGAACTCGAGCGCGACCTCTGTGAGATCACGCGGTTTGCGGGTTGCAGCCTGCAGCCGAATTCCGGTGCTCAGGGCGAGTATGCCGGGTTGATGGTGATCAGGGCGTACCACGTGCATCACGGCAACAGCCATCGCAACAAGGTGCTCATCCCCGCCAGCGCGCACGGCACCAACCCCGCCAGCGCCGTTATGGCCGGTATGGAGGTGATCGTGGTGAAGAGCGATGCCGAGGGCCACATCGACATGGCCGACCTGAATGCGCAGGCAGAACTGCACAAAGACGACCTCGCTGCATTGATGGTGACGTATCCGAGTACGCACGGCGTGTTCGAGGAGACCATCATCGACATCTGCAATATCATTCACGCGCACGGCGGACTGGTGTATATGGACGGTGCCAATATGAACGCGCAGGTAGGGCTTACCTCACCCGCGATGATCGGCGCCGATGTGTGTCACCTGAACCTGCACAAGACCTTCGCCATTCCCCACGGCGGCGGCGGTCCCGGTATGGGCCCCATCTGTGTGAACGAAAAGCTCGTGCCCTTCCTGCCCGGCCATCCGCTGTTCAGGACCGGCGGCACGCATGCCATCAAGGCGATCAATGCCGCACCGTTCGGCAGCGCCAGTATATTGCTGATCAGCTACGCGTATATCAAGATGCTGGGTGCCGAGGGATGCACCGATGCCACGAAATATGCCATCCTGAATGCTAACTATCTGAAGAGCAAGCTCGAGAGCAGTTACGATATTCTGTATGTAGGCAAGAGCGGCCGTGTGGCCCACGAGTTCATCATCGACTTCCGCAAGTGGAAGCACACGATAGGCCTGGAAGTGGAAGATGTGGCGAAGCGACTGATGGATTACGGTTTCCACGCACCCACGGTATCGTTCCCCGTTGCCGGCACGCTGATGATAGAGCCTACCGAAAGCGAAAGCCGTGAGGAGCTCGATCGTTTTGTGGAGGCGATGCTCGGTATCCGTGCGGAGATAGAAGCGATCGTGAACGGTACTGCGGATAAACAGGACAATGTGCTGAAGAACGCGCCGCATACCATCCGCGAGGTGCTCAGCGAGAACTGGAATCACGGCTACTCACGCGATGCCGCGGCCTTCCCCGCCGACTACATCCGCGACCGCAAATTCTGGCCCTCTGTTGCGCGCATCAACAATACTGTTGGAGACAGAAATTTGATCTGTACGTGTCCGCCGACGGAAGCGTATGCTTCTTGAATGCAGGTTTCCCGCAGATAGCGCAGATTTACGCAGATTTGTCGCAGATGAATGCAGGGGTTCCGCGGAGCACGAAGATTAGTGCAGATGAATGCAGGTTGTATTTTTTGGGTTGATCTGCGACCATCTGCGTGATCTGCGGGAAAAAAATGGAATTCAACGACTAAAATTACACATATGAGCAAAGGCCCAATTTCAAAATTTATCACCCATCATTACCGACACTTTAATGCTGCGGCATTAGTGGATGCGGCGAAGGGGTATGAAACCCATTTGCTGGAGGGCGGAAAAATGATGGTAACGCTCGCCGGTGCGATGAGTACTGCCGAGTTAGGTGTATCTCTGGCCGAGATGATCCGTCAGGGCAAGATCGATATCATTTCCTGCACGGGTGCCAACCTTGAGGAAGACATCATGAATCTGGTGGCCCACTCGCACTACAAGCGCATCCCCAACTACCGCGACCTCACCCCTGAGCAGGAGTGGGAATTGCTGGAGCAGGGCCTGAACCGTGTTACCGACACCTGTATCCCTGAGGAGGAAGCCTTCCGCAAGATACAGCACCACATCGCCGCCCTCTGGAAGGATGCCGATGCGAAGGGTGAGCGGTATTTCCCGCATGAGTATATGTTCAAACTGCTGTTGAGCGGTGTGATGAAAGACGATTACGAGATCGACCCGAAAGATTCATGGATGATCGCTGCGGCCGAGCGCAACCTGCCCATCATCGTTCCCGGATGGGAAGACAGCACCATGGGTAACATATTTGCTTCTTACTGCATCAAGGGTGAGATGAAAGCCTCCACCATGAAGAGCGGTATCGAATACATGGTATGGCTGAGCGACTGGTATCGCAAGAATTCCGGCGGCAAGGGCGTAGGCTTCTTCCAGATCGGCGGCGGTATTGCCGGCGACTTCCCGATCTGCGTGGTGCCGATGATGTATCAGGACCTCGAGTGGCATGATGTGCCGTTCTGGAGTTATTTCTGCCAGATCAGCGACAGCACCACTTCATACGGTTCTTATTCCGGTGCGGTGCCCAACGAGAAGATCACCTGGGGCAAGCTGGATATCCATACACCGAAATATATCGTGGAGAGCGATGCCACCATCGTAGCGCCGCTCATCTTCGCGTATATTTTAGGATGGTGATATAAGTCAGTCATTCCGAATTAACTTCCATCTAATTTTGCATCACCGGAGCGTTTCTCCGGTGATTTTTTTTGATAATAAATATTGAGTTATGCCAACAGGATTGCATTTCGTTCCCGTAGAAGAGGCGCTGAGCTGTATACGGTCGGGGGACAGGGTTTTTGTGCACGGCAGTGCGTGTACACCCACTTATTTATTGAAGCATCTGGCCACACGCCATAACGAGCTGGAGGATGTGGAGCTGGTATTCATCAGTGTGTATGGAGACATGCATGTAGACAAGCCCGAATACCGCAATAGTTTCAAGCTGAATTCCATGTTCGTATCCGCGAGCATTCGCGAAGATGTGAATCAGGGCTACGCAGATTATATCCCGGTGTTTTTGAGTGAGATCCCGGAATTATTCAAGCGCGACATCATCCCTATCGATGTAGCACTGGTGCAGGTGTCACCGCCTGACCGTCACGGTTATTGTTCACTCGGTGTGTCGGTAGACATTGCCCGCACAGCCGTGAACAAAGCCAAGTACGTAGTAGCGCAGGTGAACCCGCAGGTGCCGCGTACGCATGGCGAGAGCCTCATTCACTATTCCCGTTTCCACAGCATGGTATATGCCGATGAGCCGCTGCACGAAGCCATTTTCGGTGAGAAGGTAGGTCCGGAAGAAACGAAGATCGGCGAATTTATTGCCGGTATGATCGAAGACCGCAGCACCTTGCAGATGGGTATCGGTGCGATACCGGATGCGGTGTTGAAATGCCTCACCAACCACAAGGACCTCGGTGTACACACCGAGATGTTCAGCGACGGCCTCGTGCCGTTGTTCCACTCCGATGTGGTGAACAATAAATATAAAGTGATACACCCCAACACCACGGTATCCGGTTTTGCATTGGGTACGCGTATGTTGTATGATTATGTGGATGATAATCCCGGTTTCATGTTCCTGGATATCGATTTCGTGAACGAGCCGAGTATCATCAAACAGAATCCGAAGGTGGTGGCCATCAACTCCTGTATCGAAGTGGATATCACCGGTCAGGTGTGTTCCGATTCCATCGGCACTCGGCAGTACAGCGGGGTAGGGGGACAAATGGATTTCATCCGCGGTGCGGCCTTGAGTGAAGGCGGCAAGCCTATCATTGCGCTCACTTCGCGTACCAATAAAGGTATTTCACGCATCGCCCCGATATTAAAACCCGGCGCCAGTGTGGTGACCACGCGTGCGCATGCGCATTACATCGTAACGGAATATGGTGTAGCGTATCTATTCGGCAAGAACCTGCGCCAGCGGGCAAAAGCACTGATCGAGATCGCGCATCCGGATGATAGGGAGATGTTGCACAAAGCAGCGTTTGAAAGATTTAAAATATTCGCTTGATAG
>DAIMYJ010000008.1:28566-47303 GCA_036734545.1 Chitinophagales bacterium | reverse complement strand
GGTAGTGGGTAGTGGGTAGTGAGACTAGCCCAGTGGGTGCAACTGCGTTGCAGTATGTATTTGCGACTATGTCGCACATCTTGCATTCAAAGCGACGAAGTCGCACCCTGCATTAGTCTCACTACTCACTACTCACTACTCACTACCCACTACCTGTCGATAAAATCTACTCAGCCCTTCCTCCACAACCCCACTCCTTAATATCTACTCTTATTCGAATTTATAGGAAAGACCTATACCGAATACTTCCTTGAATTGCGTTTTCGGGCCGGAGCCGATCTGGATATCGTTCTCGTCGAAGGTGGGGATGGAGATATCGTGGTCGTACAGCACCTGAACGAATAAGGTTGCAGCGAGGTATTTACCCAGTTTGATATTGAGGTTATTCTGCAGGTCGACATCGATATTACCGCGATGTTCGGCGATGGGATCCGTGTAGTTGTTGAAGAGCACGAGCCTGCTGCTCAGGCTGGTATTTTTGCCGAGCGGTGTGTTGAGTGCTGCGATCATGGAAGCACCGAATTCAGCGCGGAAGCTCTCGCCTGTGGTGACACCGAAACGGTTCTTGCCGTTGATGGTATCCACTTCAGTGCTGGCGATGGTTTCATCCAGTACGAATGTGAATTTGCCTGTGGCAGGGGAGGCAAAGAGGCTGAATTTCTCGCCTTTACCCGGTTTCCAGTCAAGTCCGATCGCCGCGGTAAGGAATCCCGGCGCCATTAATTTGGACAATGCCGTGGTAGCATCCGGATCGCTCACATAATCATAGCCCGGCGCGAATTGGGTGAGGAAATTGATGAGACCGGAATAGTAGAAATCGTCAGCAAAAGCATATTGTCCGTATTTGCTGATGAGTTCGATACGGTCTTCGTTCTTGCGGATATCGGCGTAATTATTCGCGGTGATGAGACCGTAGTTCATGTTCAGGGTATTGTCCCAGGTGGTGGTACCCTTTTTATAATTCATGTAGAAGTTGGTGAGGATGGTGGTGCTCAGGTTACTTTCACCCCCTGCGGCCCAGTTGGTGAGCGAGGTCTGGTTGAAGTTGAGGATGGCACCGCCGCCGCGGTTCCAGAGAGTGTCGGTTTGTGCAAATGATGCTGTGCCTACAATGATAGCACAGGCGATCGTAAAGATTTTTTTCATGTTATTAGAAGTTTGACGCGCCCGTATTGACAGAAAGCATGCCAAAAAAAAATGCCTTCACGGGCAGAAGGCATTTTTTTTGGGGTGTATGTTTATTTTTTGAGCAGGTCGCGGATCTCGGTCAGCAATACCACATCAGCCGGGGGAGCCGGAGGAGCGGCGGGTGCTTCTTCTTCCTTGCGTTTCATGGCATTCACGGCTTTCACTACCATGAACATCACGAAGGCAACGATGAGGAAGTAGATGATGGCAGAGATGAAATCACCGTAGAGGATGGCGATCTCGGGTTTTACCACGGTGCCATCGGCGGCGAGTTCACCTTTTTTCAGCGTAAATTTCCATGCAGAGAAATCTTTCTGCACGATAAGGCTGATGAAGGGCATTACGATGCCTTCGATAAATTTGGTGGAAACGGCGGTAAAGGCGGCACCCATTACAAAACCTACCGCGAGGTCGATCAAGTTGCCTTTCATCGCAAAGGACTTGAACTCTTTCAACATGCTCATAGAATTGTTTTTAGAGGTTAATGAATAACCTGCAATGTCACAATTACATATGAAAAATTCAAATGTAATACTGTGGAAAAGTGCCGGAGTAGGGCTTTCAGGCCTTCACCATGCTCTTGGGGCGCACCATCTCGATGTGTTCGATACCGTCGAGCAGGTATACTTCCCCCTCGCTGACAAACCCGAAGTCGGAGTAGAATTTCAGCAGGTAATACTGCGCCTCGATGCGGATGGGCACCTGGCCGTATTTGTCCTCGATGTAGGTGATGGCCTTTTCCATGATCTGCTTGCCGTAGCCCGCGCCGCGCATGGAGGGGTGTGTGGCCACGCGGCCGATGGACACCTCGGTATAATGCGCTCCGGGCTGCACGATGCGCGCACAGGCGATCACGCGGCCCTCATTGTCTACGGCGAACAGGTGGTCGCAAAACTGATCCTTGCCGTCGAGGTCGAGGTATACACAGTTCTGCTCCACGGCGAACACCTCCTGACGGAGGCGCAGCATGCCATACAGTTCAAAAATATTCAGTTGATGAAAAGGCTTGATCTTCCAGACAGGTTGGTCCATACGCTTCAGTAATCAGATAAACGCTAAACAGGGGGAAAAGGTTGTATGCCTTTCGGCCTGGGTGCAATGTTCATGCTTTAATTCGGCATTCCGAAATAAAAAAAGCCCCGGTAATGTGCATTACCGGGGCGGTGTTTACTATAATGGAATTATCCGCGGAGGATATTCTTCTCGTCGTTGAAGAAGCGCAGGCTGGCCAACAGGGCGATACCGGCATAGGCGAACAGGGCGAGGTAGGTGACCACCAGCGGACCTGTTTCCACCGTTCCGGAAATGATCTCCTTGGTGCCGAGGGAAACGTTCAGGATGGGCACCAGCGCCATGGTATAATCAAGACGCACACCAGGCAGCATACCGAAGATGCTGGGGAACACGATAAAGATCATGAGCGGTGTGATCATACTCTGTGCTTCCTTGAAGCTGCGTGCATAGATCGACAGCATGAGGGTGATGGCGGCGAAGAAGATATTCAGCGGCAGCAGGATACCCAGCAACATGATGATGGAACCCGGTTCCATGATACCGTTGAGCAGATCCAGTATCTGCGTCATGGCGTCATCCTCTGCAGTGCCGGCGCCGATCAACTGCGCGGCGATGATGATACCGGCTATACTCGCCATGGCAGAAGTAAAGCCGCTGAGTGTAACGGTCAGCAATTTGCCCATATAGATCTCGAAGCGGCTGGCACTGGATACTAAAAGTGTTTCGAGGGAACCGCGTTCTTTCTCACCCGCTGCCAGGTCGATGGCCGGATACATACAGCCGATCATACAGAAGATGATAAAGAAATACGGCAGGAAACCACCCACCAAACTGCCGATCTGCTCACGCTGTGTCGCGAGGTTGCGCGCAACGGGCATGGCGGGCTCCAGGATGGATTCGGAGATGTGCTGCTTGCGCAGGATCTCTGCCGTGAGCGATTCGGTATAGGCGTGGTTGATGCCTTCGATGATGGCTACCTCAAATTCATTGTTGGTGGAGGTATAGAAATACTGGAAGGTGGTGGCTTCCAGTCGCGCCAGCGACGAGTCGTAACCGGCGGGGAAGAAATAGGCAGCATCCAGACTGTCGTTGAGGATCATCTGTTGTGCAGCGGCCGTATCTGTCACCGTTACCAGTTGCGTATTGGGCATGGCGCTGAGGAAGCGCGTAAAATGTTCGGCGTTGCCATTGGCGATCACGCCGATACGCAGTGTTTCACTGGCGGCTTTTTCGGTCTGGCTGCTCACGTATTTGCTGATCCCCACGAAAATGGCGGGATATACCAACAACGGTATCACCAGCAAAACGGTAAGTGTGCGACGGTCGCGGAGGATGTCGCGTAATTCTTTTCTGAATATGGTCAGGATATTCTTCATGTTCTGCTGTTATGGGATCAGGCAATGGATTTTTCGTGTTCTACGGCGATGCGGATGAATTCATCTTCCAGCGTCTGCTCGCGCATACCGGCTTTGAATTCATCGAATAATCCGTTGTAGATCAGATCGCCTTTGTGGATGATGGCGAGATCGTCGGCAAGCATATTCACCTCACTCATGATGTGCGTAGAAAAGATGACGGTCTTGTTATCTTTTTTGCACTGACGGATGAGTTCGATGATGCTTTTGGCGGCGATCACGTCGAGGCCTGAGGTAGGTTCATCGAACACCACCACCTGCGGATCGTGGATCATGGTGCGGGCGATGGATACTTTTTGTTTCATACCGGTAGAGAATTTCCCTACGCGTCGATCGGCAAAACCGTTGATACCCAGCAGGTCGAACAGATATTTCTTACGCTCGCGGATGAGGTTGTCCGGCATGCCGTTGAGTCGGCCGAAATAATCGATGGTCTCATTCGGTGTAAGCCTGTCGTACAAGCCGGTGGAGCCGGTGAGGAAGCCGAGGTTCCTGCGCACCTGTTCGCCCTGTGTCACCGTATCGAAGCCGTTCACGATGATGTGGCCGGTGGTGGGTTTCATGATGGTGGCGATCATGCGCAGGGTAGTGGTCTTGCCCGCGCCGTTGGGTCCCAGGAGGGTGAATACGCGGCCGGGCTGACAGGTAAAGGAGACATCCTTTACGGCGTGCACCGTGCTGCCGCTGTGTTCATTGCCGAGCTCCTTGCGTTGTTGCTTCGACAGTGTAAAGGTCTTGTTGATTTGCTGTACTTCGATCATAGCAAAGGTTTAAAGTGGTGTAACGGTATAGCCTGCATCTTTCAGCAGTTTGATCACACCGTTGGGTCCGCCGAGATGCGCGGCGCCGACGGCCACAAAGGTAGGTTTTTCAGCTGCGTACTGTCGGATGCCTGCGATCCATTTCTGATTGCGTGCGGTCAGGAAGAGATCCTCATAATGTTCAATTTCGGGTGATTCCTGCAGCGTGAGTGTATACATCGCTTCAATGTCACCGGAGGTGTAGGTGGTGATCATTTTTTCCCACATCTGTCCGTACCCTGCTGTGGTATCGATGCCTTCTATCATCCAGTCCATCTGTTCTTCGTACGGGATGCTGTCGAATATTTTCAACTGGTCTTCTATGGTCTCGAGTCCGAACATCATTTTTCCGGAGGTCATACTGCGCGACATGAAGTAGCCTTCATAGGAGGCCATTTCGCCCTGGATGTACGACATGATGAGTGTCTGGTAGAGCGCAAACGGTTTCATGCCGGCGAACATGGCGATGTCCATGCCGAGTTTCCCGGTAGCCCATTGTGCAAGCTGCTGATATTCTTCTGCTGTGCAGTAATCGCTGAGGCTCTTACCCTGGGGCATCGGCATCCAGGATTGGATGGTGGTCATCATGGCGGGGTCGTCCATTTTGATCTCGAAGGCCACCTGTTCGGTGAGGTTGAATACGGAGTCCACTTCCGGTCGCACCTGGAAATGGGCCACATCGATCATGTGGATGGTGCCGTAGATATAGGATGGGGCGGGCAGGCCGTTGCCTTCCACCTTCCAGAGCAGGCTGGTGGTGGGGTTCTGCGCCATGGACATTTCGCCGTACCACAGGGCAGGGAGGAGGAGGAGATTTTTGAGATTGATCATCTGCGTATGCTTGAAGATTTATTAAATATATGATCCGGTGCGAAGATAGGAAGTAATGTGTCTGTATAAACCGATGTTCGACCAAGTGCCTGATTATTCCGATGAATGGGAGGAATGTGCGGTCGGCGTGGGAAACGCAGGCCGACGGTAAGCAGGCAACATCGTATCTTTGAACCATGAATCCAATAATCGCCCCCAGCATCCTGAGTTGCGACTTTGCCTACGTGGCCAGGGATGTGGAGATGATCAATGCCTCTGCCGCCGACTGGATCCACGTGGATGTGATGGACGGGGTGTTCGTTCCGAATATCAGTTTTGGGCTACCGGTGGTGTCTGCCATGCGCAGGCATTCGACCAAGCCGCTGGATGTGCACCTGATGATGGTGCAGCCGGAGCGCTATCTGAAGCATTTCAGGGATGCCGGTGCCGATCATATTTCCATTCATATCGAAGCCTGTACGCATATCCATATCGCTGTGCAGGAGATCCATAAACTCGGTGCCAAGGCCGGTGTGGCCATCAACCCGGGTACCTCGGTAAGTGCGCTGGAGGATATCATCCGCGATATCGATATCGTGTGTTTCATGAGCGTGAATCCGGGGTGGGGCGGTCAGGAGTTCATTGAGACCTCCATCGAGAAGATCGGCCGTCTGAAGGAGCTCATTTTGCGCACCGGGTCAAAAGCGCTCATCGAGATCGACGGCGGTGTGAAGCTGGACAATGCCCAGCGGATCTTCGACGCCGGCGCCGATGTTTTGGTCAGCGGCAGCGGGGTTTTCGCACTTCCGGACCCGCAGGCCGGCATTCAGCAACTCAAGGCGCTGACCAGAAAATAATTCCATGAAATTACCGTTAAAGGGGCACATGCTTCGCTTGATGATCTCCATGATGCTGGCAGGTGTCACCTCTATGGCCCTTGCGCAGCAAACGGCCACGGTGTACGGCAATATCATGGGAGAGGACGGCGGCCCTTTACCGGAAGCCAACGTTTCGGTGGTAGGCGGGAAAAAGGTGGTGCAGTCGGATGTGAACGGCAACTACCAGATCGAAGTACCTGCCGGTGACACGGTGGTGCTGGCCTACAGTTATGTGGGGCATGTTACCGAATACCGGAAATTACTGTTGCAGTCGGGAGAGCGTTATGTGCTTGTGGTGAAACTGATGAATACCACCCTCGGCACGGTGGTGGTGAGCGATCCCAAGGAGACCATCTTTCGCATCCCGGTAGATAAACTGAAACCGATCCCTTACACCGTTGACCCGCTCACGGCTATTCTGCAGGCGCTGGGTGCGGTAAGCAACAATGAACTCACCTCACAGTACAGCATCCGCGGCGGCAACTTCGACGAGAACCTGGTGTATGTGAATGATTTTGAAGTGTACCGTCCCCTGCTCGTCCGCGCCGGCGAACAGGAAGGATTACCTTTTCCCAATTATGACCTCATCGACAACATAGCGTTCAGTGCCGGTGGCTTTGAAGCCAAGTATGGCGATAAGCTGAGCAGCGTGCTGGATATCCAATACAAGAAACCTACCGAAGCGGAATCCGGTGTTACCATGAGCTTACTCGGCGCTTCCTTTTACCTGAATAACACTATTGATAGCGGCAAAGGATATTATTTGTTCGGCACCCGCTACAGAACGAACCGGTATTTATTGAATTCACTGAATACCGAAGGTGTGTATGAACCTTTGTTCGTAGATGCGCAGGGTGTGTTCGGCTGGAATTTCAACAAGCGTTCATCCATTGAGCTGATCGGCAACTTCAGTTATAACAATTACATCTTTCGTCCGCAAACCCGCTCCACCGCTACCGGTGTGGTGAATAATGTGGTGCGGCTGGATGTGTTCTTTGAAGGACAGGAGATCAGCAATTTCATCACCGGCTTCGGCGGCGTGTCGTATCGCTTCCAGCCGAATCGCGCCACCGTACTGAAATTCCTCGCCAGCGGTTATCGTTCGCAGGAGACTGAAACCTTTGACGTGATCGGACAATACTGGCTGGGCCTGGTAGAGTCTAATCTCGGTGATGAGGATTTCGGTGATATCAAATATGGATTGGGTGTGGGCGCTTTTCAGAATTTCGCACGCAACTATTTGACTGCCGATGTGGTGAACCTCGGACACGTGGGTGTGAAAGAAGCAGGTGAACATTATATTCAATGGGGTGTACGCGGACAATACGAGCGCATCGTTGATGAGCTGAAGGAATGGGAGCTGCTCGACAGCGCCGGTTATTCCCTGCCGTATACGGGAGAGAGTGTGCAGTTGCAGGAGGTGTTCAACACCAACACCACGCTGAACAGCATGCGTTACAGCACCTATGTGCAGGACACCTGGGAACCCGATTCATCGCGCATCTCACTCACCGGCGGTGTGCGTGCCTCTTACTGGGATCTGAACAAAGAGCTTACCATCACGCCGCGTTTTCAATTCGTTTGGAAACCGCAGTGGCGCGACAGCCGCGATTCACTGCGCGATATCAAATTAAAAGCGGCTACGGGAATGTATTATCAGCCGCCCTTCTACCGCGAGCTGCGGGACCTGGAAGGGGTGGTGAGCACGGATGTGCGCAGTCAGAAAAGTGTGCATGTGATGATCGGCAGTGATTATCGCTTCCGTGCCTGGAACCGAGATTTTCGTTTCATCAGCGAGATGTATTATAAATACATGTTCGACCTTGTGCCGTATGATGTAGAGAACGTACGCATCCGGTATTATGGCGACAATATGGCAAAAGGCTATGCCACCGGTATCGATCTGCGCCTGTATGGTGAGATCGTGAAGGATGCCGACAGCTGGGTGAGTTTGAGTGTGATGCGCACGATGGAAGATATCGAAGGCGACAGCACATTTAATTTTACCTATGATGCGGATGGCAATATCGACAGTTCATGGCTCGTAGAGCAGGGATACATCCGCAGGCCTACCGATCAGGTGGTCACTTTCGGGATGTTCTTCCAGGATTATATGCCCGGCAATGAGAATTTCAAAGTGCATTTGAGTTTCCTCTTCGGTTCAGGACTTCCGTACGGTCCGCCGAACAACGAATATTACCGCAACAGCCTCCGCATTCCGCCTTACCGACGCGTGGATATCGGCTTTAGTGCCCTGTTGCTGGATGCGGCGCGTGACAGGTCCAACAAACCCTGGTATAACAGTTCATTCGAAAGCCTGTGGGCCAGTATAGAAGTGTTCAACCTCCTGGGTATTCAGAATACCATCAGTTATATCTGGGTGAAGGACGTGAATAATCTGCAGTATGCTTTCCCCAACTTCCTCACCAACCGCAGGTTGAATTTCAAACTGGTCGCCTCTTTCTGATCACCGGAAATTACGCTCATGTTCAGATCATTGTTTTTGTGTTGCACCTTTTTCCTCGTAGCGGGAAATGCCTTCGCTCAGCCCGTTGATGTATCTGCCCTGCAGCCGGATCAGCCGTTTGACAATGTATTCAGCAAGCAGCTGTACTCAGATTCGCTGACCACTACATTTGTGATCTGGATAAAGGAGCGTGTGCCGCTGCATAAACATGCCGCTCATACCGAGCAGGTGCATATCGTGGATGGCAGTGGAGAGATGGTGCTGGGTGATTCTACGTTCACCGTTCATGCGGGCATGCATGTATTCATTCCGTTGGGTACACCGCACAGTGTGCGCGTGACCTCTGCCACACCATTAAAGGTGATCAGCATACAAACGCCGATGTTCGACGGCACCGACAGGATCAAACTCGAGTGAGGGCGATCAGTTGCGCAGTGCGATATATCCGTTGAGTGAAGTGGCGATCAGCAGCCAGAGAAAATAGGGGAGCACCCATAAAGCGTGCACGCCGGCCACTGTTCTTCCCCAGATGAGGAAGTACCCGACAAGTGCAGTGAGCGCCACGATCACGATGAGTCCCGGCCACACCATATGGAATCGGAAGAACACCGGATTCCAGGCCACGTTCAATATCCACTGAATGGCATACAGCACATACAAGCCACGCAGCTCCGTTGCCGGCACTGCACCCGATATGCGATACATGTAAAAGCTGAAGGCCAGCATGATGCTGAACCACGCAGCACCAAATACCCATCCCGGTGGTGTCCACGGCGCTTTATTGAGATCGTTGTACCACTGATTATTGCCGATGTTGCCGATCAGCAGACTGCCGAGGCCGAGTGCACCGAAGTTGAGGAGGAGAAAAATGATGAAGCGTGTCATGCAGGTGTTTATATCAGAACACTTTATTGCTTCAACAGGTTCAGGCTGTCCTGGATCAAATTACTCACCGACACATCGGCACCGGATCTCGAAGCGAGCTCCAGTGCTCTGCGCAATTTTTCGGAGATGGCGTTGAGGTCAACTACCTGTTGTGCGCCGGGGAATGCTGAAATATCCTGAATGGTTCCTGCGAGGCAGAGGCCGTTGGTGAGTTTACTTTTCTGGATCATACCTCTGTTGGCCACCGTTTTAATGACATTGCCGGGCGCGATCACTTTATATTCCACCTGAAAGGGTTGTCCTTTTTCCATGGTCCGGCTCAATGCAGCCTTCACATGATCGAGGTCGCCGGGCGATACCGGTTTCAGGTAATCCGACAAAGTAGGTTCGAAGGCGCCTTCTTTATAGCCGAGGATGCGGTACACCTCATCGCTCCAGTACATCTGATTATTCACCACATCCAGTTCCCAGTTGCCCATGCGTGCCATGTTCTGCGCATCCATGAGTCGTTGTTCGTTGATGCGGATGGTCTTTGCGTAATCTTCCAGCTTCGATTGCAGGTTGTTCCGTTCAATGGCGTAGAGGATGGTCCTGGAAAGGAGGTTGCTGTCGAACTGTCCCTTCACTAAAAAGTCCTGAGCCCCTTCCTTCACGGAGTTGATGGCCACAGTGTTGTCTTCGAGGCCGGTCATCACGATCACCGTGATGCCGGGAAATTCGCGCAGTATGGTCTTAACGGTATCGAAGCCGGCGCTGTCGGGCAGGGTGAGGTCCAGGAGCACCACGTCGAAGTCATTCTCTTCGAGCAGCATCATGCCCTTGCGCAATTCTGCCACACGGGCGATGCGCGGCTGCAACAGCGACGATGCGCTGAGGTAGATCTCTACCAGCTTGGCATCAGCGGGATTGTCTTCGATCAATAATATGTTCGTGAGGTTCTTCGTGGTCATGCTCAGTAAGGGGTATTGGTTCTTTTGGTGGGGAGATTAGCGATGTTGAACCAGAATATTTCCAGTTGCCGGATGATATAAATGAATTGGTCGAGATCAACGGGTTTGGTAATAAAGCAATTGGCGTGCAGGGCATAACTCCTGAGGATGTCCTGTTCAGCATCGGATGTGGTGAGTATGACGACAGGAATGAGCTTGAGGTTGTCATCCTGCTTTAATTCCGCCAATACTTCGCGGCCGTCCTTGCGGGGCAGGTTGAGGTCGAGCAGTATGAGATCGGGTGTGGGGCTGTCGGCATAGCGGCCCCTGTTGTGCACGAATTCGAGGGCCTCCACGCCGTCTTTCACCACGTGCAGTACGTGTTGGAACGGCCCTTCCTTGAAGGCTTCCTGAGTGAGCCGGATATCGCCGGGGTTGTCTTCCACCAGCAGTATCTGAAACGGCCCTTTATTGCGGGAATTCACCTGTGTTTCCATACCCAAAAATGATCAAAATACCCCCCGCCCTTTACGAAAGTAGGCAATTAATCCTAAAGCGCTGAGTCTCTGTAAGTTTATCCATTAGGTGTGTTACCCATGAACACGAATTGCAGGATATTGGCGCCCATTTGCAGGGCTTTCTGGCGAACCTCTTCAGGGTCCTTATGCACATCGGGGTCCTCCCAGCCGTCGCCGAGGTCGCACTCATAGGTATACAAACACACCATGCGTCCTTCCCAGAACAGTCCGAAAGCCTGAGCGGGTTTTTCGTCGTGCTCATGGATCTTGGGCAGCCCGTTGCGGAATTCATATTTCTGATGAAATATGGGATGGGAGAAGGGCAGCTCCACAAAGGTCAGTTCCGGGAACACTTTCTGCATCGCCGGCCGCACGTAAGGGTCCATGCCATAGTTGTCGTCGATATGCAGAAAGCCACCGGCGATCAGGTAGTTGCGGAGGTTCTCGGCTTCGGCAGTGGAGAACACCACGTTGCCGTGACCGGTCATGTGCAGGAACGGATAGTTCATGATCTCGGTAGAACCTACTTCCACCGTGGGAATATCGGTGCTGATGTTGAGTCCGAGTTGTTTGTTGCAGAACTCCACCAGATTGGGCAGAGAGGTGGGGTTGGCATACCAGTCGCCACCGCCGTTATATTTCAGCAGCGCGATGGAGTACGACGGTGCCGGCGCAACAAAGGCGGTGCCTGCGGTCAGCAGCAGGATCCCGAGGATGAGGTGTATGCGTATTTTACGTTGCATGCAGGGTTTTAATTATGACGGCGGCGGTCACTGCGGCGGTCTCGGCACGCAGGACATCCCTTCCCAAAGATACGGGACGAAAACCGGCTGCTTCGGCGGCTTCCACTTCCTCCCGCGTAAAATCCCCTTCCGGGCCTATGGCGATGCACACGGCGTCGGCGGGCTGATATTGTTTGGCGAGATGGGTCATGTCCTGGTGACGACAATGCGCGATGAAGCGCTGTTCTGCCACATCCGTTTGCGCTTTATAATGCAAAAACTGCACCATTTCATCCAATACCGGCAGGAAGGGTTGGGCGGATTGCTTGAGTGCTGCGATCATATGGGCTTCTGCCTTCTCGCGGTTGAAATGCCTGCGCTCTGCATTGGCGGTGAGCAGCGGTGTGATGCGCGCCACACCCAGTTCTGTCAGTTTCTCGAGCATGAACTGCTGACGGTCGGTATTGTGCAGGAGGCCGGCGGCGATGTGGATGGCCGGTGCGGAGCGCGTGTGTTGTTTTTTATCGAGGACTTGAACGGTGCATTTTTTCTTGTCGGCCCTGATGACCTCCGCGGTGCCGGTGATGCCATTTCCGTTAGTGAATAATATCTGCATACCGGGTTTGCCCCGCAGCACATGCAACAGGTGATGCGCTTCTGCTTCTGTCAGGTCGATCTCTGCCTGATCGGTATATCCGGGTATCCAGGTGCAATGCATACGTGTATGTCAGTCGGCGATCTTGGATAAGGCGTAATAGAGAAATACTTCATGCCCCTTCGCTGCACCGGCATCTGCCAACTGCAGATCGTGGGAGTAGGTATAGCCGAGATGGAATTTTTCCATGTAGGTGACCTGAAATCCGGCGTGATAGGCATTGCTGTTGCGGAAGCCGAGATCGAGCTGCAGGAGGTCGTGCCAGCGCAACTGCGCCTGCAGGATCATGAGGGTGGGTTGTCCTTCCACATAAGCATAGAGTACACCCGGTGTGATGTCCCACATCGGATTCGCGGTAAAGCGATAGGCTGCGAGGAATTTCCAGATCACAGGTACCTCGGATGTTTCGCCGTAATAACTGTTGCGCATCAGGCCGCCGGACTGCACACCGATATAGCCGCGGTCATTTTGCCACGCGGCGGCGCAGGTGATGTCGGCCGTGGTGTTGCGTATATCGGACTGCAGCAGCGGATCGCCGCTCATGGCAGGCTGCGTATTGGTGAGCGCCACAACACCTTGTGTGATATCTACAGCGACACCGGCATTGATGCTGCTGTTGGCCAGTGCATAGCGATAAGCATATTGTCCGCTGATGCGCGATTCTGTGGTGACACCAAAGCGGTCGATCACGGTGATGATACCGCCGGCATGTGCGCCGTGGCGATAATTCACGGTGGCTCCGGCAGTTACAGGTGCTCTGTAAACGCCTGACCAGGGTGTACGGTATTGGAGGAATGCCGACCAGGAATCTGCACTTCCGGTGAGTGCCACATTGCTCAGGGCGGGGTTCACCTGGAAGTTGGTAAAATAAGCATCCTGTGCATGGAGTTCAGGCATGCAGCAGCAAAGCACGATCCCTATGCACCAGTGTTTCATCTGACGAGAGTGATTGCACCTGTGTAATTACGTTCGCTTCCGGAAACCTGTACTTTCAGACTATAGATATAGGTAGCTGCAGGCAGCGGACCTTTATCGATGTGATGATCGCCGTTCCAGTTGTTATCGTAGTTGAATGCTTCGTATACGATCTGTCCCCAGCGATTATACACGGTGAGGTGGTTATCCGGAAAAACGTTGAGACAGCCGATCACAAGCACGTCGTTGAAGCCGTCGTTATTCGGTGTGAACACATCGGGTATTTCAGGAGCCGCGCAGTTTTGGGCCGAAGCGGGAAGCGTGGCGAGCGAGCACACTGTCAGGCATACCGCCATGGCCGCGATGGTGCGGAGGCCCGTGTGTTGTTTTGGATGGCGTGGGTTCATGTTTTTTGCGCAGCATAAATATACGAACGCTGCGGATATAGGTCACCAGGTGGCGGTGATGACGGGACGGAAGCCGATGAAGGGCGATGCGTCGGCCGCATTCGGGAATTCCGGTGGTGCGTCGATGCGGAGGTATTCTGCTTCGCTCCACCAGTTGCCGCCGATGCAGATCCCCGGGGTGCTGAGCCATTCGCTGACGTTGCCGCTCATGTTATAGAGGCCGTAGTCGTTGGGGAAATACGAACGTGAGATGGCGGTGATATAGGTGCCGTCGTCGGCGAGGTGTTCGGTCTTGAAATTGGCGAGATAGATGCCGCGTTTATTGCGCAGCTCGGTGCCGTTCCACGCGTAGATGTTCCCGGCATGTCCGCCGCGTGCTGCCATCACCCATTCCACTTTTTCGGGGAGTCTAACGCGCACCTGCAGCCCTTTGGCAGCGAGTTGTTGTTCGAGCCAGGTGCAATACATGGTGGCGGCCTGTTGCGAAATATTCACCACCGGATATTCGTCGTAAGCGGGATGCGTAAAATAATGCTGTTCGAAGGCCTCCATCTGGCTGTTGGGCATGATCCACTTTTCGCTGCGCACATCGGCGATCTTCAACTCTTCTGTTTTACCCTGTGCTTTGAGTGAGTCGAGAAAAATGCGGTATTGTTTGTTGGTGACCTCTGCTGCTGCGATATAAAACGATTGCACCGTAACATCTTTTCCATCCACGAGTGTGGCGCCGCTGGGTATGCGCACGAAGCCCTGCTTTTTGAGGATCTTATCGGGTTGGTTGCCGACGGGGGATGTGGCCGCAGTCAGGAGGAGGAAGAGCGCGGCGAACACCGAAAGAAGGTAGCGTTGACGCATGGCAGCAGTGTTTTTTAACTAACGGTCTTATCCGCGTATTAGTATGAAAAAAGGGCTGTCCTGCAACAGACAGCCCTATATGGTAAGGTCATTTTGCTTATACGGAAGCGCTCACTTTCGGTGCGGCGGCGAGGATCTCGGCGTTGGCCTTGGCGGCATACTTTTCGAAATTCTTCACGAACTGCGCAGCGAGGTTAGCGGCTTTGGCGTCGTAGGTATTCTTATCGGCCCAGGTGTTGCGCGGGTTGAGGACTTCAGCCGGCACGTTGGGGCAGGTGGTGGGGAAGTGCAGCCCGAAGATCTCATGGGTAGCATATTCCACATTATCCAGTTCGCCCTGCAGTGCAGCGGTGATCATGGCGCGTGTGAACGACAACTTCATGCGGTGACCGGTTCCGTAAGGTCCGCCTGTCCAGCCGGTATTGATGAGCCATACGTTCACATTGTGACGGCGCATTTTTTCACCGAGGAGCTCGGCATACTTGGTGGGGTGGAGGGGGAGGAACGGTGCGCCGAAGCAGGTCGAGAAGGTGAGCTGCGGTTCGGTAACACCGGCTTCCGTGCCGGCCACTTTAGCGGTATAGCCTGAGAGGAACTGATACATGGCCTGTCCCGGGTTCAGTTTGCTGATGGGAGGCAATACGCCGAACGCGTCGCAGGTCAGGAAGAAGATATTCTTCGGCAGACCGCCGCGGCTCGGGTTCATGATGTTGTCGATGTAATGGATGGGGTAGCTTACGCGGGTGTTCTCCGTTTTGGTGATATTGGTGAAATCCACCGTGCGTGTGCCGGGATAGAATTCGATGTTCTCGAGGATGGAACCGAAGCGGATGGCATTGAAGATCTGCGGTTCATTTTCCTGTGTGAGGTTCACGCATTTCGCATAGCAGCCGCCTTCGAAATTGAACACGCCTTCTTCCGTCCAGCCGTGCTCGTCGTCGCCGATGAGTCTTCTGTTCGGGTCGGCGCTGAGGGTGGTCTTGCCGGTGCCGGAGAGGCCGAAGAACACAGCCACATCGCCGTCTTCACCTACGTTAGCGGAGCAGTGCATGCTGAGCACACCTTTTTCCTGCGGCAGCCAGTAGTTGAGTACGGTGAAGATGCCTTTTTTCATTTCGCCGGTATAGCCGGTGCCGCCGATGAGGATGATGCGCTTGGTGAAATCGATCATGGCGAAGTTCTTTTCGCGCGTGCCATCCACTGCCGGATCGGCCTGGAAGCCGGGGGCGTTCACGATGAGCCAGTCTGGGTGCATGGTCTTGATCTCTTCGGCCGATGGGCGCATGAACATGTTATCGCAGAAGAGGTTGCCCCAGGGGTATTCGTTGATGACGCGGATATTGATGCGGTATTTCGGGTCGGCGCAGGCAAAGTTGTCGCGCACCCAGATGTCCTTATCCGACAGGTAATTCAGCACCTTGGCATACAGTTTATCGAAGGTGGCAGTATCGGTGGGGATGTTGAAATTATTCCAGTCGACGGTGTTGGCGGTCTTATCATCCTTCACCGTGAATTTATCCTTGGGGGCACGTCCTCTGAACTTGCCTGTATCCACCACGAGTGCGCCGGAGTCGGCCAGCACGCCCATGCCGCGGTTGATGGTATGTTCCACCAGTTCTGCGGGGGGGAGGTTCCAGTAAGCGTGTTTGGTGTGGTTGAGGCCGATGTCAGCCAGAGAGGCTGCGGGGTTCTTGATTCCTGATTCCATGAATATCCGGTATTAAGGTTTCTTGTGCCGGCAAAGATACGGCAGGAGGGAAGCAAAAAGGGTAACTTTTGTCATCGGATGGTGGATAATATGCAAAAAAAACACCCCCGGAGGCGGGGGTGTTATGCGGACTGAAAATTTTTCAGTGGACGATGGAAAACCTTCCACTTTTTACAGCGGAATCGTTGCTCACTGTAACCCAATACGAACCTGCCGGGAGGGGAGACAGGTCGAGGTCCAGGCGGTCGTCGGTATAACTGCCAGTAAATACGGCAGCGCCGTTCGCGGCATAAACGGTTACCTGTTTAATGCCGGGCACATCGCCACCGCTGATGGTGATGAGGCCGTTGCCGGCGGTGGGGGTGATACTCAGTGTTTCCGCAGGTGTGTCGGTCAGCGACAGCCAGCCGTCCTCCAGGATCACAGTGGTATTCGGAATGGTCATGGCCGCATACAGGGTGTCGTCAGTGATGATGGTATAGCTAATGGTGCCGGTGTGTTCACCTTCTGTGATGCCATCGAGCACGGCAGTTACTGTCTTGGATTTAAAACCGGCAACATAATCGCCGCCGGAAAAATGAAATGTATACGGTTGGCCGGCACCTTCGCCCAGATCCAGTTGTGCATCAGGTTGAGCGACAATATCCACATCATAAACCGGTGCACTGAGCAGTTTGAATTTGATCACAAAGTTGTCGCCCTCAGTATAGTGTGTGGTGGTTGAGGGAAATACATGGTCGATATCGGATACATCATTATCGATGAGATGTGCCTCCAGTGGTTCGGTGGACATAGTGTCGATCATCGGCATATCAGAAGATACCGATAAATGCACCCATTCGGTCACATCCGGTTCATCGGTGTTGTCTGGTAAATTTCGCAGTTTAAAAGTATAGTAAGCGATGGAACCCATTTCACCTGCGATCAGCATCATGGCAGTTTCACCCTCTCCCGAAAGTGTGGAAATATGATCATCCGGATCGATATACAACCAGGAGGCAGTGGGCTGATATACATTCAGATTAGCGGTGACATTGGTATAGGTGGCTGTCTCAGGTAAGTATACCATTGCAGTGCTCAGGAAAAGTTTTGGATCGTCATCGGTGAGTGTGTACGTAATGGTTGTATCCAGCGATGCAGCTGCGAGTCCCCAGGTGAACGGATCAAAAATGAACTGCACTGTGCCGGTGATGATCTGTTCAGGAATACTGTCGGCGTGTGTATTGGATACCGGAATTGCGATCGGTAATAAAGCAGTGCTGTCGGCAGGGATGATGATGCTGTGTGTAACGCCTGTGCCTGCACCGGTATTCAGCCAGATATGCGGAACTACGGTAAGCGTGAGCGGCGTTGCGGGTATCTGGCTGAGGGTGAGCACGAGGGTGTCTGCAGCGCCATTTTCGGCCAGCCAGGCAATGGTAGGGGCAGAGAGCGTTGCGCTACCGGTATATTGTGCGGCATCATACGTGACGTACCAGGAAAAATTATCCGCTGCGAGCAGGTCAGCCCATTCATCGCCATCCATTGAAACAAAACGGCCGAACACACCCGGGAGCAGATCGTGGTCCGTACGGAATCCGTCGGGCGTTGAATACTTGATATACATACCGTAATCGCGGTCACTGCAGATCAGGTCTTTTTTACCGTCATAATTGATATCGATGAGTTGGTTGATGCATGGTTCCCAATAACGCGAGCCTTTCATGGTGCCGATGGATATCTGGGTATAGGCACCGGCATTGTTTTGTGCCAGGTATGCTTCACCCGCATTGCAGGAGTAGAGGATGTCAATATCGCCATCGCCATCCTGATCATCGCAATACACACTGTTGGTGCCTGAGCAGGGCGCGTCGAAACAATCCGCAGAGGTGGTGAAATACGCGGGGCCTGCTGCATTGATGATCTTTTGCACGTCGTCATAATTTCTTCCCGTTATGATATCGGTGAGTCCATCGTTGTTCAGGTCTGTCAGGTCAAAGCTGTTCGTGCCGGAAAAGCCGATGGAGATTCCAGCAGCATACAGTGCGGCAGTGTCGCCTGTATTTTCGAAGATATACATGTATCCGCTGGTCATGATCGCAAGGAGGTCTTTATCGCCATCCTCATTGCCATCCAGCAGTGCCATTTGTGCACAGGCACCCATGTTGAAGAGTGTCATGCTGAAATGACCTGTACCATCGTTCAGGTAATAGTACGACCAATGATCAAATCCCGGTGCGATGCGAAATCCGGCAACCACATCCACATCGCCGTCATTGTCGATATCATCAGCCAGCATGCCTACGGGTGATGGGCTGGCTTCATTCTTCGGGAAGGGGTGTGCGCTGATGATCATATTGGTGGCGGGGTCGTATTCGAGCCATCCGAGTACGCCTTCTTCATTGCATTGCAGCAGGTCAGGCGCGCCATCGCCGTTGATGTCAATCCATTCGCTGAACACGATGCGATTGTGTGTTGTATCCGGTTCATAATTGTCGGAGAAGGTGCCGTCTTCCAACTGCAGGTAGGCATCTATTTTTTTCTTCAGGCCTTCCATCACATCCATTCTGCCGTCGGCATTGATATCGCCTA
>DAIMYJ010000008.1:0-28466 GCA_036734545.1 Chitinophagales bacterium | reverse complement strand
GCAATCGTCCTGCATATCATTATTCAGATCGCCAAACACGGTTTTGTCCATGGAACCACCGTTGGTGTGCATGATCATCCGGGTGTCCGGTTGTGCATATAGTGTATTGAGAAGACTGACGCAAATAACTATAAAGCGTATAGAGCATTTCATGTGGATGTATTTATACAGCAAAGCTGTTGCTGCATATGTTATTACGCAATGCAGTTTGAGCGGGGTGCTGTATTTACAGGGTGAACTGCCCGTTTAACTGTGTAAAGTCTCCGACGGTATTATGGTAGATTGGCGAGTGTGTACCGATGTCCGGGCAATGCGCACAGCACGCCTTTGAATTCCAGGCTTAACAATATACCGGCCAGCGTGCCGGGGGTGAGAGCTGCACGTTGCTGCAGCTCATCAATGTAGATCTCGGGTGTTGAGCGCAGGATGTCGTACACGCTCTTTTCTTCCGGTTCGAGCTCGGGGAATAAGGTTGTTTGCACGGCGCCCTTTTTGCCGGTGGTGTCCCATCCCATGGCGATGCGTACATCATCGGCATTTTCGACGAGCACGGCTTTATGTTGTTTGATGAGTTTATTGCAACCGGCGGATAATGCCTGATGCACATTCCCGGGAACGGCCATCACATCGCGGTTATAATCATCGGCCAGCAGCGCGGTGATCACAGCGCCCCCATTTACCCCTGTCTCCACCACGATAAGACCATCGAGCATACCGGCCACGATGCGGTTGCGTTTGGGAAAATTCTGCCGGTCGGGATTCGTGTCGCTCATGAATTCGGTGAGGAGTCCGCCGTGCTCCAGCATTTTACGTGCTGTTTCGCGATGCTGATAGGGATACACCCTGTCGAGACCATGCGCCAGCACGCCCACCGTAGGCACACCATGCCTGAGGCAGGCGCGGTGCGCGGCGATGTCGATGCCATAGGCGAGTCCGCTCACGATGAGCACATCATCTGCGGCGAGGCCTTCAACTAACTGATCACACAGCATTTTGCCGTACGCGCTGGCATTGCGCGTGCCCACGATGCCGATGATGCGTGTGGTGTTCAGATCGGCCCTGCCCTTGAAGTAGAGGACAGGCGGCGCATCATGACACAGGAGCAAACGCCTCGGATACCGCGGGTGGTTGAAGGGGAGGCATTCGATGTCGTGTTGCTCGATGAAGGCCACCTCAGCAGCAGCGCGGTCGGCGACCAGATCGAGGCGGATGGCATCGGCAACGGCCTCACCGACGCCCGGCACCTGCAACAACTGTTTCCTGCGTGCGCGGAATACCGCTTCGGCACTGCCACAATAACTCACCAGGTTCCTGGCCAGCACGGATCCTATCCCCGGCAGCAGGGTAAGGGCAATTTCGTAATACATATTTTTAAGGGTACAAGAGTATATTTGTGCAATATAACGGGCACAAACTAATGCAAATCATGCACTTATTGCAAAAATTTTCGTTCGCTGCCGTGTGCAGTATTTTCACATTAACCGCTTATTCTCAGACTATTCTAGGTGACAACTTCCAAAGGCCATCCTATGGATATCGCAGTGAAAAAAATCCGCATTACTGGAAGAATAAGAAGCCTTTCGACGGTTACTGGCAGCAGGACGTGGATTATACCATTCGTGCCCGGGTGGATGAGAAGACGGATGTGATCAGCGGAACGGTGGAGCTCACCTATTACAATAATTCGCCTGATGCACTTCCGTTCGTCTATTTTCATTTATATCAGGAGGCGTTTCAGCCCAATTCTTATGTATCAGCGCTGAATGAAGCGAATGATGAACGGCCGGTATATGGAAAATATGAAGCCGAAGGCAAGGGATGTGATGTTACCGTGGTGGAAGTGACCGCGCGTAACGGCAAACCGGTGAAGGAATCGACCACGCTGATACACGATATTTCCGTGCTGCGCGTGAACCTGCAACAGCCGATCGGGCCGGGCGAGAGTATCACGTTCCGCATTCCTTTTGATACGTATTTCGATACCGGTTCGCTGCGCAGGCGATTCAAGAAATTCAAGTCGGGCGATTTCAATCATTACGACGGTGTGCATTGGTATCCGCGCATATGTGTGTACGACCGCAAATTCGGTTGGGATACCGATCAGCACCTGGGCAAGGAGTTTTATGGCGACTACGGAACCTTTGTCGTGGAGCTGGACTTCGCAAGCAACTATATCGTAGAGGCCACCGGTTGGCTGGAGAATGAAGCTGAGATGCTGCCGAAGTCGCTGCGTGAGAAACTCGACATCAAAAATTTCGCCGGCAAGCCATGGGAGTCACAGGCATCTGTGATCATTCCGTATACCGAAGGCGACCGCAAGGTGTGGAAGTATTATGCGATGAACGTGCATGATTTCGCCTTCACTGCTGATCCGAATTATCGCATCGGTGAGGCAAGTGCTAACGTGAACGGTCAGCAGGTGCGCTGCATCGCACTGGCGCAGGAAGGGCATGCCGGATTCTGGCAGAATGCAGCCGATTACACAAAAAAGATCATTGAGACCTTCAGCAATGATTTCACCCCCTATATCTGGCCCAAGATCATCGTTGCCGATGCACGCGATGGTATGGAATATCCGATGATCACCCTCGACGGCGGCTTCGATCCGTACTACCGCGATCTGCTCATACATGAGGTAGGGCATATGTGGTATTTCGGGATGGTAGGCTCCAACGAGACCTATCGTGCATTCCTCGATGAGGGCTTCACGCAGTTCCTGACCTCTTGGGGATATCGCAAGATCGACGGCGACACCCGCGTAGTGTTCCCCGAACAGAATAAATACGTGGCCAAACACCGCAAACCGGAGAATATCATGATGAGCGAGGTGTATTATGCCTATCTGCAGGATGCATCCCGCTCCAAAGATGCTGCGCTGAATACGCACAGCGATATGTTCAACTCTGCACTCGGCCACGGCGGCGGCTATCGTCATGTGTATTATAAGACAGCCGTGATGCTCTGGAACCTGGAGTATGTGCTGGGCGAGGAGCTGTTCCTGAAGGCCATGCAGTATTATACCGACACCTGGAAATTGTGTCACCCGTATCCCGAAGATTTCCGTCAGGCCATCATCCAATACACCCATGTAGACCTCAACTGGTTCTTCGATCAGTGGCTGGAGACCATGAAGAATATCGATTATGGCATTTGTCGGGTAGACCGTCAGTCGCCCACGAACCTCGACGGGCAGATGTTGCAGAATTATGAAATCACCTTCCATCGCAAGGGCAGCATGCAGATGCCGCTGGATTTTATTGTGGTGCTGGAGAACGATGATACCTTAAGGTATCACATCCCCAATACCTGGTTCAATAAATACGAACAGCCTGCTGTGCAGCAGGGTCGACTGGACCGCACCTATTTCCAGAATACCATCGTGTTACCTAAGTGGTATGGATGGGATAAACTGAATGAAGACTATGTAGCTAATATCGTTACCCCGCACAAGATCAGGGATGTGATCATCGATCCCAGCGATCGCCTTGCCGATGTGAACAAGCTCGACAACAGCTGGAAGTGTCCGGTGGAGTGGGATTTTGACCATCACATCCGCAACCTGCCCGACTGGGATAATTACACCATGCGCTGGCGTCCGGATTTCTGGGGCAATGCTTATGACGGCATCAAGGCCGGTGTGCATTTCGACGGCGATTATTTTAACTACAAGCATCAGATCGAATTCACAGCTTGGTATAATACCGGTGTTGGACAGGGCGCATTCTATGACAATACCTTCAACAGCCTTGACCTGGAGGATCTGTCAGATGATTACGATCGCCTCCATTTTGATCTGAACTACCGCACCTCCACTGACCGCTTCCTGCCACAGTCCGACTTTTTCTTCAATACCGGTTATCTCGACGGTGTGTTCGCCCTTGAAACAGGTTTTGAAAAGAAACTGGGCGATGCGATGCGCAACAAGCTGCGTGTATATGTGAAGGACATGTATTTCAACAAACCTGAGTATCTCTACAACGGTGATATGGTAGGTGTTGCCAAGAATAACAGTGTGAATATTGAATACGAGCATAACTATCGTTATTACAACGGTTCCGGACAGTTCCATGTGCGTTTCAGGAGCAACGACCTGCTCAGTGATTATGACTTCACGCGCCTGCAACTCGAGTCCATCACCAGCTCCAAACTGTGGAAGTTCGATCTGCGCGCACGCTGGTTCGGACAGTGGGGTGGTGGTTCCAACATGCCATTTGAGTCGGCACTCATGCTGGCCGGCGGTAATGTGGAAGACATGCTCGACAATAAGTACACCCGTTCGCGCGGATTTTTCCCTGACACCTGGTCGGGCTACGATGATAACACCAATCATTTCCATGTGGGTGGAGGGCTGAACCTCAGAGGTTATGCGGGCTATCTCGCTCCCGAAACCGCAGAAGACGGCTCACAGTATTACAGCTACGCCGGGATGAGCGGAACTTCGGTGAATTTTGAATTGCAGTTCAACAGGCTGTTCAACCGTTCACTGATCGACTTCATCAAAATGGAGCCCTATCTGTTTGCAGACGCCGGACTGATCATCGCCGATGAAGAATTCCGTGAGATCGGCTCTCTGCGTGCTGATGCCGGTATCGGTTCTGCCTTTACCTGGAGCTGGTTCGGCCCGCTGGAGAACATCAAACCCATCACCGTACGCGTAGACCTCCCGCTGTTCCTCAACCGTCCGCCATTCGAAGACGGCGAGTATTTCAGGATGCGTTATGTGATCGGCGTGAATAGAGCGTTTTAAGAAGATTCGAAGGATCGAAGGTCCGAAGATTCGAAGGGGGCTGAGTGTTGCATTTCCTTATGGGCTCCTTCGCGCCTCTGCGTGCAAACACCGCGTGATCAATCCATCGGTAAAAACAACACCACCTTATCCGCAAACCAACTTTCGCGGAACCATTCTGAAATAGGGAATTTATAGACAATGTCTTTGAAAGGCGCCAACTCCAGATCCAAAAATCCGCCCTTGAGCATGATGAGCCCGTTCGGCACATCGTTGAAGGAGTGATTGCGGTGGATCAGATTGATGGTCCAGTCGTACAGGATCATCATATCCGCAACAGCGCGTGTAACCACAAAATCGTATTTATCGCGGATATCCTCCGCACGCACCTGCTCAGCAGTAACATTCCGCAGTCCGAGTGCCTTGTAGATCGACTCCACCACTTTCACTTTTTTATCTATGGAGTCAACCAGATGAAACTGCACCTCCGGGAACATAATAGCCAGCGGGATACCCGGAAAGCCACCGCCGGTGCCCAGGTCAAGCACACGCGTGCCGGGTTCGAACTGTATGAATTTGGCAATGGCCAGTGAGTGCAGCACATGGTGTTCGTACAGGTTGTCGATGTCCTGCCGTGAAATAACATTCACCTTTTCATTCCAAAATTTATACTGGTGCTCGATCTGCCGGAACTGGCTGATCTGCAGGGGTGTCAGGTCGGGGAAGTAGTGACGGACAATATCCACGATAACAAGATTAGAGAGAATCCTTCGGATTTACAAGCCCGCTCAAGCTGCTGCAACATAGACTTCTTTTGATTTCTTACCTGCAATTCAAGGCCCTTTCTCAGGTCCCGCCATCCTTCTCCTGCACTTGTGGAAGGTGTGCTTCCACAAGGTTTTTTTACCTTTAACCGATGAAATCCACGTTCAGGCAGGCCTTCACCGTTGTCCTGATATCCATAACCCAGGTCCTGGTTGCTCAGGAGCCCTATATCCCTTATCGCACCTCGGCTGCTTTCACCCTGGACGGTCAGCTGCTGGAGGCCGACTGGCAGAAATGTGTGTTCGAGAGCGACTTCATGCAGCAGGGCCCTGAACCCGGCGCCAAAGCCACGGAGCGCACCGAATGTGCGCTGATGTATGATAACGATTACCTGTACGTGGCCATCATCGCCCACGATTCAGAGCCGGATAAACGCATTCGCGCCGAATTGCAGCGCGACTTCCCTTTAGGCAACGACGATGGCACAGGTATCACCATCGACACCTACAACGACAAGCTCACCGGCATGAGCTTCGTGAGCAATACCCTGAATGCCCGCTGGGATGCGCAGGTAACGCGCGACGGCGGCGGTTTGGCTACATCCTTCAATACTTTCTGGGATGCCCGGACAACGATGAATGACAGCGGTTACGTAACAGAGTATCGCATCCCGTTCTCCACGCTTCGATTTGAGGAGACCGAACAGATCATGATGCGTTTCCGCGTGGCCCGACTGATCAAACATAAAAATGAACTGATCACATATCCCCCCTGTGATCCTTCTACTGAAAATATCTGGAACAACCTGTCGTTCGCCCGTGAAGTGGTGTTCACGGGACTGGAAGGTGGGCATCCGTTTTATGTCTCACCGTATGTTATCGCCAATTATTATGAGTTGAATGCGCTGAATGCCGATGGCACCGCTTACGAAAAATCCGTTGTCTTCATGAACAGAAAAAATTTCGTTGATCAGGAAACGCTGGATAAGATTATGAGCAATGTGGGTTTGGATGTGAAATACGGGCTCTCCAAGAACATGACCCTCGACCTCACCCTGAACACCGATTTTGCGCAGGCGGAAGTCGACGACCGCATCATCAACCTCACGAAATATGAAGTGAACTTACCGGAAAGACGCATTTTTTTCCTGGAGTCAGCCAATGCGTTGAGCTTCGGGTTCCCTTCGGGTAATGAGTTGTTCATCACTCGTCGTATCGGCCGCGAGAATGGTGAGATCGTGCCCATCATCGGCGGAGCTCGTATCACAGGAAAAGCCAATGGCTGGCTCACAGGTGCATTGAATATGCAAACGATGGGCATGGTCACCGCCACCGACACCATCGCGCCGCACAACTTTACCGTGGTGCGCACGCGCAAGGACATCGATTCGCTCGGCAGCTTCGTTGGGGGTATCATCTGCAACCGTATCGATACCGATACATCAGGCAGGCATTTCCAGTCGGTGGGAATTGATTTCGTGAAACGATTCACCCAGCAGTTCACCTTTGAAGGCGGCTTTGCCGGTACCATGGAGAATGCCTCCGTGAAAGCCCTGGATTCGAGCTATTATGCGCACCTGGGCGTATTCAAATCGGCACGCGAGGGATTGACCTATGGCGCCACCGCCGACCTGATCGGCCCCGGGATGAATCCGGTGATGGGATTCCTGGATGATAACGAGTATGGCAATGGCTTCGGTTATATCAACTACCAGTGGAATCTGGATGAGATGCCCGTGTTACAATTTATCTCCGTATTTGCGGAGGGTAGTTACCGCTGGCGATTGAATAACGGTGATCAGGAAACAATGAGAGGCGCTTTTGGCGGCGGTTTCTTTTTTGAGAACGGCGCAGCCATCGAGATCACCGTGCTTGAGTATAAGGAAGATTCGTTGTTGTTTGACTGGGAATTGGATGCAGAGAACGCCATCTCCGCAGGAAATTATACAACGTATAATACCAACGTCGGCATCACCCTGCCCACACAATCTACATACTTCGTGGCGCTGAATGCCGGTTATGGCGGGTTTTTCAGCGGCATGCGCGCCAATGCGAGTGCTGAGATGCAATATTATTTTAACAGCCACCTCAATGCCACGCTGATCTATGAATACAACGATATCTCTTTTGATACGTATCTGAACCTCGATCAGGATACGCGGTTCGTGAGCAATCTGGTCAGGTTAGGATTGAATTATAACTTCTCCACTAAAGTGTCGCTGAAGGCCTATATCCAGTTTGATGACCTCAGCAACATGACAAGCGCCAATGTGCGGTTCCGTTATAATCCGCAGGAAGGCACCGACCTGTTCATCGTGTTGAATGAAGGCATCAATAACGATAGGGATCGTCTGGATCCGCGACTGCCATATATCAACAGTCAGGCCATTACAGCCAAATTCATCAAAACTTTTGCCTTATAAGCATCACTGCACGATCTGCAGTTCTTTGATGATGTTGTCGGCGCCGGCGTATTTATCAATGATGAACAGTGTGTAACGAATGTCCAGTGTGATGTTGCGGCAACGGTTGATATCATACATGATATCACTCATCGTGCCTTCCCACACACGATCGTAATTCGTGCCGATCAGTTCACCGTTGGCATTGATCACCGGGCTTCCGCTGTTGCCGCCGGTGGTGTGGTTGCTGGCGACAAAGGCCACCGGCAGATCGCCGTTCTTGTCGGCATAACGACCGAAATCATCCGCTTCGATCAGCTGCACCAGCTTTGCCGGAAGATCGAACTCTTCATCGCCGGGTACGAATTTCTCTTCCAGGCCACGGTCGGTGGTGTAGTAGTTGTATTCCACGGCATCACGCGCGGTATATCCTTTCACTTCACCGTAGGTGATGCGCAGGGTGGAGTTTGCATCCGGATAGAATTCGCGGTCAGGCTGCATGAGCATCTGTGCGCGCATATAATCACGCATAAGGACGCCGATCTCTGCCTGCAGGGGCTGTACAAATTGTTTGAGCTGTTGCGCGTACAGGGTATACACTTCACTGTAGAGCCTGATCATCGGGTCCTTCTGCAGTTTGGCAGCCTTTTTTTGATTGAACCCGGTAAGCAGGGGCTGTAATTTTTTTGCATCGAGCAGAACACTCTTTGCATAGATGTCTTTCGCCCAGGCGTCAAAATCGTTGCCGTAGGACGCCGCTGTTTTTTTAAAATAGTCGCTTTGCAGATCCTTGCTCACGCGTTCGCTGTATAATTTCAGCAGAGTGGCAAATACTTCACGGTCTATGCGGATATCGAAATCGTCATACCAATGCTGTGCATTGTCCCAGTAGTATTGCTGACCTAATTGTGCCAGTGCATCCTTCCCCAAAGTATCGGATGCCGCTTTAGCCAGCAACGCATCAAAACTGCCGGCAAAGTTGATCGCTTCCACAGCAAAAAAAGCTTCTGATGTATAATCCACCAGCTCGGCATAGGCCTTATACCTTCCATAGGTATCCGCCATTCGGCTCAGCAGGTCGCGGTAGTCCTTGCCTACATGTGTATTGGCCCAGGTCTGAAATTGCTTTTCATAGGCCTGCTTTTTAGCGATCGCATCATTGATCTTCAGTCCGGTCATTTCTCCTTTCCACTTTTTATACGCATTGGCAAGGCCCTTTGCCTTGGAGGCGTATTTGAGGGTCACCGTGTCGTTGCCCGACATATACCGGTTCATGATCTCCAGTCGCAGGTCACGACATTCAATGCGGTTGGGGTTGGTGCTGTTGATGGTGAGGTCAACGGCGTAGCTGCTCAGATATTCCTGTGTGCGTCCAGGAAATCCGTAAACCATGGTGAAATCACCTTCCTGCACACCTTTGATGGATATCGGGAAGAAATGGCGCGGTGTGAACGGCACGTTGTCGGCGCTGTAATCGGCCGGCTTGTTATCCTTGCCCGCATATACGCGGAACAGACTGAAATCGCCCGTATGTCGCGGCCACACCCAGTTGTCAGTTTCACCGCCGAAATTACCCACACTCGCCGGCGGTGTGCCTACCAGACGCACATCGCGGAATGTTTCAGTTACGAAGAGATAAAAGGCATTGCCATAATAGAATCCGCGAACGAAGGCATCGTAATGCGTTCCCTTTTTATATTGTGCTTCCAGCTGTGCACTGCGCTGTTTGATCACACTGTTGCGCGTAGCCTCATCCATATCGGCTCGCAGATAGGGGAGTATGCTGTCGGTGACATCATGCATGCTGATGATGAAGGTGACCTTTAATCCGGGTGCCGGTATCTCTTCGCCTTTATTCTTTGCCCAGAAGCCGTCGCGCAGATAATTGTTTTCCAGAGAACTCAGCTCATTGATGCTGGAGAAACCGCAATGGTGGTTCGTCAGCAACAAACCTTCTGCTGATATCATCTCGCCGGTGCAGCCACCGCCGAACAATACGACAGCGTCCTTCATACTGCTTTTATTCACCGAATAGATGTCCTCGGCGCTCAGTTTAAAACCCCGCGACTGCATGTCCTGGATATTCAGTTGTTCGAGGAGTATGGGCAGCCACATGCCTTCGTCGGCACGCAGGGGCAGGGCAGAGGCAGCGATCAGCAGTAAGCACCAGATTCTTTTCAGCATATTGTGTCTGTTGTGTGGCCAAAGTTATTGACTTTGAACCGTTCCAACGGCGTGTTTTAACTAAACTTAAACAAAACGCGGTAAGTCAAAATACTGTCATCGCCTTTCAGTGCTGCCGTCAAAGCCGTAATTTAGTGGGATAATTATCTCCTTATCATGACGATACGTGTATTCCTCCTCACCCTGATCACCACATTGTATGCATCTCTTCAGGCGCAGGCCCCTGTCAAAAAGCAGCCCTGGCCGGTGATGCCTAACTCCCCCAATTATTACGAAGTAAGGCAGCAGTATCTGGATCAAATTGCGTCTGAGATCGCGGAAGACGAGTTGTTCGGACTTGAACCCGATGCGGATGACCTGTATGCCAAATTTTATCGCTGGGATTACCTGTTGAAGACGCGTGTGGATGCCGCAGGGAACTACCCCGATCCGCGCACGGCCTTCCTGGAATGGGAAAAAGTGCAGAAGAAATACGGACAGGCACAGGTGGGTGAGCGCGTAGCCAACTGGCTCCCGGTAGGTACGGCGGATGTGCCCTCCGACGGCGGTGGTGCAGGACGCGTGAACGTGATCATTTTCGATCCTATCGATGCCAACACCATGTATGCCGGCACTGCCGGCGGCGGTCTCTGGAAGACACCGGACCTCGGCGCTACCTGGATACCTCTGTCAGACAATATTCCGGTGACCTCCATTGCGGATGTAGTGGTGGATCCAACAAATAATGACATCATCTACATCGCCACCGGTGACTGCTACGGTTATGAAGCTACCTGGCAGGCGGATGATGATTTTTGGGGTGGTGTATACAGTGCCGGTATCCTCAAATCGACCGACGGCGGTGCTACCTGGCTGCCCACAGGATTGAGCTACCTGCAGGAAGACCTGATGATCGTACAACGACTCATCATGCATCCCGACGAGCCGAATATCCTGTTGGCCGCTACCCGAGAAGGTACTTACCGCACCACGGATGCCGGCGCCACCTGGAGCCTGGTGCATGATGTGCACTGTTATGATTTCGCTTTTCATGCTACCGATCCGAATACCATCTATTCTGTTGGCGACCGCGATGTATATCAGTCGTCAGATGCCGGTGCCACCTGGTCTATGATCAAGAGCAACCTCGCATCATCCGACGACCGTATGAGCATTGAGACCACGGCTGATGACCCGAATACGATCTATGTATTCTCCAGCGGAGCGGACATGGATGTGAGCGAAGACGGCGGCACTACATGGTCTGCCTTGGCCTCCCCCGCCGGAATTGTAACATTCTACGGTTATTATGATCTCGTGTTGGATGTTTCGGATTTGAATAAGGACCTGCTGTTCACCGGTGGTCTCGACATGGCGCGCACAACCAATGGAGGCACTTCGTGGAGCAAGAAATCTGTATGGGATGATTATCTCGCTTCCAATTATGTGCATGCCGATGCTAAGTGTATCCTGACAGACCCGAATGATGAAAATATCGTGTATGCCGCGAATGACGGTGGTGTATTTAAATCTACCGACAAAGGCAACTCGTGGACAGATATTTCCGATGGTTTGCGTATCGCGCAGGTGTATCGCCTTTCCACCTCTGCCACCGTGCCGGGCATGGTATTGTCAGGCTGGCAGGATAACGGCTGTAACCTGTGGGACGGCACATCCTGGGAACGCGTGCAGGGTGGTGATGGCATGGAAGTGATCATCGACCACAGCAATGAAGACCGCATGTTCGCCTCTTTCCAGTATGGCTTTGTGAACAGAACAGTGAACGGCGGAATCTCCTGGTTCCCGATCGCTGTTTCCGGCGGCGGATGGGTGACACCATATGAAATGGATCCTGTAGATAATCTCACCATGTATTACGGTCCTTCCTCCGGTTCCATTCAGAAATCCACCAATGGCGGTACCACCTGGACCACTTATTCCGCCGGTTTGGGCGGTGAGGTGTTCGACATTGCGGTGGCACCATCCAATACCAACTATGTGTATGCCTGCGCGCTGCAGCGTATCAAAGTTTCTACCGATGGCGGCGTGAACTGGACCAATATCACCACCGGATTACCTACCGGCGGTATCGGTTTCAATTATATTGCCGTGAGCGATGAGAACCCCGAACATGTGTGGGTAGCGCTCAGCGGTTATGATGATGGCAACAAAGTGTATTTCTCCGATAATGCCGGCGCTACCTGGACCAACGTATCCGGCAGTCTGCCGAACGTTCCGGTGAATTGTATTGTGTATGAAAATGTGAGTGATGATGACCGCCTCTATGTGGGAACGGATATCGGTGTTTTCACCAAATCCAACGATACAGAATGGGAACCGTATATGACAGGACTTCCCAATGTCATGATCCATGAACTGGAGATCAACTACACGGAATTTAAATTGTATGCTGCCACATATGGCCGCAATATCTGGGTTTCTGACCTGTATGAATTTGTGGTGCCTACGCTGAGCATGAGTGTTACGGATCTTACCTATTGCCCCGGCGAGGCGATCGATGTAAATTATGCTGCTACCGGTGCCTATAGCGCATCCAATGTGTTCACCGCAGAACTGAGTAGCGCTACCGGCAGTTTCGCAACTCCGGTGGTCATCGGCACAATTACAACCGATGTGCTTACAGGCACTATCGCTGCCGTTATCCCTGCAGATGCCTCCGGCAACGGCTACCGCATCCGCGTTACCTCCAGCGACCCTGCACTCATCAGTGCCGACAATGGTGCAGACATCACCATCGCCTGCGATCAGCCGACCGAGCTTGCCACTGAAGTGGTAACTGCCACATCAGCAAACCTCGACTGGGAAGATATCACCTGTGCCATCAGCTATGAGGTGCAGTATAAATCCGCTATCGATGTTGATTTTACTTATGTAAATACCACCACATCTGAATATACACTCACCGGCCTGTCACCCTCGACTCCATATGAGTGGGCGGTGCGCACCATCTGTCTGGAAGCACCGGATGTGTCTACCGATTTCACTGCTGCTGAAGATTTCACCACCGGCCAAAATCAGGTGATCGATCTCGCCGGCATGAGCGGATTCACCCTGTATCCGAACCCTGCTGCGACAGAAACAACTATGCAGTTCACGCTGACAGAAGGCGGTAATGTCGCCGTCAGCGTATTGGATGTTGCCGGTAAGAAAGTGTTGGAATTACAACAGGCCGTATTAGGCGCAGGCCCGCATGTGATCGGACTGGATGTATCGTCACTTGCAGGCGGAACCTATATGATCCGCATCATGCTGAATGATGCTATGGCTATCACACCGCTGATCGTAGACTGATCACAATAAAAATACACATTGGCGTTATGCATCGTACTGAGTTGACGATGGATAACGCCGATCTTTTTTGTACGAAAGAAAATAATTATGCCTGCATCAGTTCGCGGGCATTTTCGATGGCTGCCTTGGAAGGTTTATCACCGCTCAGCATTTTAGCGATCTCGGTAATGCGCTCCTCGGTGCTGAGGGTGCGGATATGTGTATGGGTGAATTTCCCTTCGGTGGTCTTGTATACGAACAGATGATGCGTACCCTTCGCTGCGATCTGCGGAAGATGGGTGATGGCGATGAGTTGATGATTGCCGGCCAGTCGCATCAAAATATTACCCACCTTGTTGGCCACTTCACCGCTTACGCCGGTATCGATCTCATCAAAGATGAGGGTAGGCAGCGCCACGCTTTTGGCGAGAAGTGATTTAATGCACAACATCAGCCGCGATAATTCACCGCCGCTGGCCACTTTTTTGATATCCTGCAGAGCTGAACCTTTATTGGCAGAGAACAGGAATTGAATATGATCGGCGCCGGTGGGGGAGAGGTATTTATCGGTATCGAATTGATGTTCGATCTTCAGCACGGCATCCTGCATGCCTACTTCAGCCAGCAGCTGCTGCACCTGTTTTTCAAGTGCGGCAAATACCGCTACGCGCGCACCGGATAATTTTTTTGCCGCCAGTGTGGTTTGTGCATAATATTTATCGCACTGCATCGTAAGCTGTGCGATGCGCTGCTCACTGCTTTCAAATGCCTGCAACTGCTCAGCCAGTTGGTCGCGCAGAGCGATCAGTTCTGAGACCTGTTGCAGACCATGTTTCTTTTGCATGCGATACACGCCCGACAACAACTGATTGATACTTTCACTGCGTGCAGGATCTGCCTGTGTGCGCACGCCGATATCTTCCAGATCGCGGGCGATATCACGTAGTTCAATCAGCGCTGATTCCAGACGTTGAATATATGGCTCCAGCGACGGCAGGTATTTTTCGGTGTTTCGCAAACCGGCGAGCACAGCCTGCAGCTGATCGAGTGTATTCTGCTGTCCGTTCTCCAGCTGCTCATACGCCGCCATCAGGTTGCGTTTTATCTCCTCTGCATGCGTCAGCTGTGTCAGTTCATTTTCCAGTTGCTCCTGATCGATATCGTCAAGTCCCGCTTTGTCGAGCTCTTCAAACTGAAATTGTATAAAATCTTTTTCCCGTGCTGCACGCGATGCCAGTTCGGTGATCTCCTGCAGTTCAGCCTGACAATCCTTCCATGCCCGATATTGTTTGGTGTATGCAGCGCGGAGTGCATCCGATTGCGCCAGCGCATCTACCACCGTAAGTTGAAAGGCAGATTGTGCGAGGTCGAGTGTTTCGTGCTGTGAATGGATGGTCACCAGTTTGCCGGCCAGTTGCTGCAGCGTTTGCAGCGTTACCGGCGTATCATTGATGAACGCCCGCGATTTACCGTTCTCCAGCAGCTCCCTGCGGATAATGGTATCGGGATCGTGGTCGATATTGAGGGATTCGAAAAGGGGTTGAAGCGCATACGCGCCAATATGGAAGTGTCCTTCGACCACGCATTTTTTCTCTTTGTTGAATAACACCTTCGAATCCGCGCGTTCACCGAGTATCAGCCCCAAGGCTCCTAAGAGGATGGATTTCCCTGCGCCCGTCTCGCCTGTAATGATATTCATGCCGTCGGAGAATTCGATCTCGGCGGCATTGATGATGGCGTAGTTGGTGATTTGCAGTTTACGGAGCACGCGGTAAAGATACAGCGCGTAAAATATTCCCATGCTACTGCCCGCACCGCCCTGTGGATCGCCGTGTTATCTTTGTGCATGCGAAAATGGATACTGCCCCTGGCCTTTATACTGGCCATAGCCATTGAACTGCTGCGCATGTGGTTCCTTATGCCCTTTCCCGGCAGCCAGGAGCGGGATATGGTGGCGTTCTCCTTTTTCATGCATAAGCAGATCTGGTGGATGCGTCTCCTCCTTTTCCTCGTGATCGCCCAGGAGTGTTTTCATCTGGCGGTAAGGCGCAAAAAATGGGCATTGCTCACTGCAGGAGCCGTACTGCTGGTGTATGCCGGCATAGCGTATTTTATGAACTTTCGCATCGCACCCAGCCGTATATTCGAAGCTTCCACCCAACCGCAGCTGGCAGAGGTGGCAGACAATAAGGTGCATCCCGGGAAACTGGTGATCGGCGTAGTGGTCAACGGTGAGGCGGTGGCCTATCCCATCGAGATCATCGGCTACCACCATCAGGTGCGCGATGTGGTGGGTCGTAAAGAAATCATGGTGACCTACTGCACCGCCTGTCGCTCAGGTCGTGTGTTCGATCCGGTGGTGGATGGCCAAACGGCGTATTTCCGACTGGTGGGCATGGACCGCTATAACGCCATGTTCGAAGATGATGTGACCGGCAGTTGGTGGATGCAGGCGACCGGTGTGGCCGTGGCAGGCAAGCAGAAAAGCAAATCGCTGTCGGAGATACCATCGCAACAGGTAACCCTGCAAAAATGGCTGGAGCAGTATCCCGACAGTAAAATTCTGCAGGCCGATCCCAAATTCCTCAAGCGATACGGTCAGCTCACCGGCTTCGATGAAGGTAATAACGGCAACGAAATGGAAAGCCGCAACCAAATGCCCTGGCAGGAAAAGTCATGGGTGGTAGTAGCTGAGGTGAACGGCATGACGCGCGCCTACGACTGGGGGAAACTCGAGCAGGCACATGTCATTCAGGATACATTGAACCGCACCCCCATTGCCATCACCCTCGATCTCGACGGTAAATCTTTTTACGCTTTCTCCCGCCGTCATAACGACAGGCAATATCAATTCATCTATGACGACAAGCTGACGAACGCGTTGATGGAGACCACCACCAATACCCGCTGGTCATTCTCCGGCAAATGCTTCGAAGGCCCTGACTCCTCCGTTCAACTCCAGCCGATACCGGTTTATCAGGAGTTCTTTCACACGTATGAGACGTTCAGGAAGTGAGGGGAGTATGTGTTCATGTGTGCGTGTGTTCATGTGTTCATGTTGGCAGGAGTGTGGTATTGTTAACACCAAGAGTTTCAACTATTGTCTGACCTATGGTCAGTCCTTTAGATTAACTACTGCCTGCCCCGAAGTGTAAATTTCGGAGCGAAGCGGAGAAATTTTCTACTTCGGGGTGTTCTTCCTAATTACTCGTGATCAGCACACTTGCACATTTGCACACCTGCACACCTGCACACCTGCACACTTGCACATTTGCACACCTGCACATCAGAAAATCAGCATATTATTTCCCCGACAACATCTCCTGATAGGCATCTGCATTCACCGGGTCGAGGCGGGTGAGGTAGGAAACGGCTTTGGCTTTTTCGGATGGGGTGGCTTTGGAATAGATGCCGAGGATCTCATCACTTTTAGCGCTGAAGAACAACTGAATGATCATGCTGTTGGGCGTGATACGGTTCACGTTGTCGAGCGTTTGCAGAGATTTGGTGATGATGGTGACCGGCTTGGTCTGGTCGTTGTAGAAGTTATCGAGTCCCTGACGATGATACTGATAGAAGGCATCGCGCATGGCGGCAAAACTCGGGTCCATGATATTGTTGATCAGCCAGAAACGGTTACGTGAACCGTCGAAACTCTTCCAGCCTCTGGCGTCGGCATTGCTGGCCTGGTTCACGAGTGTCTGCGCTTTGAGGAAGTATTTATCTCCGCCCTTTTGAGAAAAAGAATCATAATCCATGCCGATGATCACATACACATAGAACGCAAGCATGTGCGTGAGATTGCTGCTGAACATGTTCTCATTGAATTCGAGCGGCTGGTATTCGGTATAGGTAAATTCGAAATCCTTATCCTGGAAATTCATCAGTGTGCTGTTGTAATCGCTGCCATACACCGGGCGCCTGCTCACGATACTGGCCTGTCCGCGATATTTACCGGCAGACACTTCTTCTGATACGGTGATCAGTATCTGACATTCGATGCGTTCATCGGCCTGAAAATTATCATCTGTCCATTTGCGCGTATTGATGAATTCGTAAATGGAAGTTTCCAGTGTTTTGAAAATGCGGCGGTCGGTCTGGGTGATCTGATCAGCATTCACGGTAACGGCACAATTCAGTTCCTGTGCCTGCACATACCCGGCAGTCAGCGTTGCAATGAGGATAAGAAGGAGCTTACGCATGTAGATGTTGTATGATGTGGTCGACAATATCTCTGGCGACCGCTGCTTTTGACTTCAATTCAAAATTAACCACGCCGCCGTTCTTCTCCAACAGGGTGATCTTGTTGGTATCACCGCCAAAGCCGGCACCGGCATCGCGGGTGGAGTTCAGGATGCAGAGGTCGAGGTTCTTGGACGACATCTTTTTGCGTGCATTTTCGAGGGCGTTCTCGGTCTCGAGAGCGAAGCCCACCACCAGGCGATCGCCTTTACGGGCGCTCAGGGTGGCCAGAATATCGGTGGTCTTTTTCAGGGAGAGTTCCAGTCGGCCGTCGTCGCTTCCGGTCTTTTTGATCTTTTCGGTAGCCGGTGCTGCCGGTGTGAAATCGGCTACGGCGGCGGCGGCGATGAATACCTGTGCCTGCTCGAAAGCCGCGGTGCAGGCCTCCAGCATTTCAGCAGCGGAGGTTACGGCCACGGTGCGGATGCCGGGGTGTTGGGCGCGGATATGCACGGGCCCGTGCACGAGCGTCACCTCGGCACCTTCGGCAGCACAAACTTCGGCAAGGGCGAATCCCATTTTTCCGCTGGAGTGGTTTCCAATGAAACGCACAGGGTCGATGGCCTCATATGTGGGGCCGGCGGAGATCAGTATTTTTTTTCCCGTCAGTCGCTTCGAGGTGGTATCGAACAGTGCCTCCAGGCTTGCCAGGATGGTCTCCGGCTCTTCCATGCGTCCGGTGCCGCTCAGTCCGCTGGCCAATTCACCATCCGCCGGGGCGATGATGCGGTGGCCTGCATCCTGCAGCAGCTGCATATTGCGCTGTGTGGCCGGGTATTTCCACATGTCGAGGTCCATGGCCGGGGCGAAGAGGATGGGGCATCGTGCCGATAGGCAGGTAGCCAGAAGTAGGTTGTCAGAAATGCCGTGGGCGAGTTTGGCGAGGGTATTGGCTGTAGCCGGGGCGAGGAGGATGACATCACCCCACAGGCCCAGTTCAACGTGGTTGGTCCAGGAGCCATCCAGTTCGTTGTAAAAGTCGATGGCTACCGGATGCTTACTCAGGGTAGAAAAGGTCACAGGGCCTACGAAAGCACGTGCTGCCGGGGTCATCATCACGCGTACCTCGGCGCCTGCCTTAACGAAAAGGCGCACCAGGATGGCGCTTTTATATGCAGCGATCCCGCCGCAGACACCCAGCAGGACCTTCTTGCCCTGTACAGACATGGTTAGATGGCTTTGGTCTCGCCGCCTTCCTCACGCTCGTGGAAGAACAGCTTGCCGTTCAGGAATTCATCAATGGATACCAGCGTAGATTTCGGGAGCTTCTCGTAGTAACGGGAGATCTCGATCTGCTCGCGGTTCTCGTGGATCTCCTCGAGGTTGTCCTGATGAGTCGCAAATTCCTCAAGCTTGCTGTGCAGTTCACTGCGCACCATGCCGGTGATCTGGTCAGCACGGCGTCCCAGCACAAAGATGGAGCGGTAGATATTGCCGGAAGCATTGGCAATGTCGCGGAGGCTCTGAACCTCGATGTTGGGGGATACCTGCGTGTTAATCTTCTTGAGTGAGCTCATTGCATTTAATTTTAAAAGTATTGATTTCGTTGATAGCCTTGGATTTGAGGTCGATAGACCGCTCGTACAGCGACTTCGCCTGGTCGGCCTTGCTGCTGGCCGGGTAGCGGGCGATGAACTCGCGGTAACTTTCGATAGCCATGTCGTACCGTTCTTCCTTGCGGCAAACGATGCTCTGACCGGCGTAGTTGAAGTAGGAGCTGATGATCAGGTAGCTGATATTCTCCGCTTCCCGGGTGTCGGGGAAGTCCAGCAACACATTCCGGTAGGTGATGGCCGCTGATTCATAATGCTCAGTATTGTAATACAGTTCCGCTGCCGCGAGTAATTTTTCCTCGAGCTTGGCTCGCAGCTCGTCCATGGCTGTGTTGGCATCCTTTACCAGCGCGCTTTTGGGGTATACGTCGATGAAATACTGGAAGGCGTCGATGGCCTTGTAGCTGTATTCCTGGTCCAGCTGATACCTCGGGGAGGCCATATACATGGATTTGGCGCTCATGAACAGGCATTCCTCGGCTTCGGCGCTGAGGGGGAAGAGGTTGAACACCTGACGGAAGAGGCTGGAGCTGGAGAAGAAGTCGTCCTGCCCGTAGTAGCAGTAGGCCATGTAATAGCGCACTTCCTTCTCTTCCTGGGTGCCGATCTTCACGGACAACAGCTGGTCCAGCAGGGGCAGGGCACGGGCGTAATCCCCGGCGGCGTAGTATTCCTTGGCCTGGGCATACTTCGCGTCGAAATCGTCACTTTTCAACAATTTATCATACTGGCATCCTGAGGAAACCAGCATGGAAATGCTTATCATTGTCATCGCTATGAGCCTAACCATCGGCATAAGAGGCGCAAAATTAATCATTTTCGCCTAAACGGGGGTTATGCGTATTTATTGGAAAAGGGGGTGTTAAATTTTTGTTACAGCCCGAAAGGGCGTATCTTTGCACCCGCAAAAAAAGAACTCAACACAACCGCACATGGATATTTTCGAAAAACTGAGAAAGGACAGGGGGCCGCTGGGTAAATGGAGTGATGTGGCGCATGGATACATGATGTTCCCGAAACTGGAGGGGGAGATCGGCCCGCGTATGATGTTCCGTGGAAAGGAACGCATTACCTGGAGTTTGAACAACTACCTCGGGCTGGCCAACCACCCGGAGGTGCGTAAGGTAGATGCCGATGCATCTGCTCAATTCGGTCTGGCCTACCCGATGGGCAGCCGTATGATGAGCGGTAACTCCGACTACCATGAACAGCTGGAGCGCGACCTCAGCGACTTCATGATGAAGGAAGACACCTTCCTGCTCAACTATGGATATCAGGGTATCATGAGCGTGATCGATGCCGTGTGCAGCCGTCACGACGTGATCGTATACGATGCCGAAAGCCACGCCTGTATCATCGACGGCGTGCGTCTGCATCAGGGCAAGCGCTTTGTGTTCCGCCACAATGATGTGGAGAACTGCGAAGTGCAGCTCAAGCGCGCCACAGAGATGATCCAGGGAACCCCCGGCGGTATCCTCGTGATCACTGAAGGTGTGTTCGGTATGGGCGGCGATCAGGGTAAACTGAAAGAGATCGTTGCTCTGAAAGAAAAATATCAATTCCGCCTGCTGGTGGATGATGCCCACGGTTTCGGCACCATGGGTGCTACCGGCGCCGGAACGGGTGAAGCACAGGGCTGCCAGGATGGTATCGACCTGTATTTCTCCACCTTCGCGAAATCCATGGCCAGCATCGGCGCTTTCATCAGCGGCGAGAAGGACGTGATCTGGTATCTGCGCTATAACCTGCGCTCACAGATCTACGCTAAGTCACTGCCTATGCCTATCGTGATCGGCAATATCAAGCGTCTGGAACTGCTCCGCAATAAGCCGGAACTGCGCAACCAGCTGTGGGATAACGTGAATAAACTCCAGAACGGTTTCCGCAGCCGCGGCTTCGATCTGGGCAATACCGACAGCCCGGTGACTCCGGTGTTCCTGAAAGTGTCCATCCCCGAAACCATCAACCTGGTGGTTGACCTGCGAGAGAATTATGGCATCTTCTGCTCGGCCGTTACCTACCCGGTGATCCCGAAGGGATTGCTGATGCTGCGTATCATCCCGACAGCCAGTCATAATGACGACGATATCCAGAAGACCCTGGATGCCTTCAGCGCTATTCGCGATAAGATCGGCAGCGGGGCATACCTGAAAGAGGACCTGGCTAAAGTCTAACCTTTCCAAGAAATATTCTTACAGCCGGGTGAAATTTCATCCGGCTTTTTTCATAAATTGCGTCTCTTTTTCGATGCCGGAAGATCGTGAACCCTGCCGGTATGAGAATACAAACACACTTGCCATATGGAACTGCAACACAAACTCGGCCAACTGAAGGCGATCGTCGCTTTAGCGGAAGAAGACCTGCATAAATTCACTGAGAAGGGAAATAAAACGGCCGGCACACGCCTGCGTAAATCACTGCTCGAGATCAAGGAGATCGCAGGGGAAATGCGTAAGGAGGTGTTGGAGTCGAAGAAAGTGAAAGTCTGAACGCAGTTGGTTGGCACGCAGAGGCGCGAAGTCTATTTCACGCAAAGACGCGAAGTAACCCATAAGGTGAAATGCAGTTATAAGGCCCTTCGAATCTTCGAGCCTTCAAATCTTCGAATCTTATCACGATATCTATTTCACGCGGAGTCCGCTGAGGAGCGGTGAGCGCGGAGAAATGCAGACTTAAAACTCTTCGAATCTTCGGGCCTTCAATCCTTCGAATCTTCTAAATCCTGTTTACAGGCAACGATCTTTTTTGCCAGGCCTTCGCTGACATTCCATAGTGGCAGTCGAACGGTATCGCTGCAGATGTTCATGTCTTTGAGTGCTGCTTTTACGCCGGCCGGAGAGCCTTCTTTGAAGATGAGGTCGGTGAATTCCAAAAGTTTGTAGTGGATGACCTGAGCACCGGTGAATTTGTGTTCGAGGCTGAGGCGTACCATGTCGCTGAAGGGACGCGGGTAAGCATTCGCAACCACGGATATCACACCCTGCATGCCCATGCTGATGAAGGGCATGGTGAACGCATCATCACCGCTGATCACTAAGAATCCTTCCGGCGCATCGCGGATGATCTGCATGCACTGCCCGAAATTACCGCTGGCTTCCTTGATGGCGATCACATGTTCGGCATCGCGTGCAATGCGCACGGTGGTGGCTGCTTCCATGTTGGAGGCTGTGCGTCCGGGTACATTGTAGAGGATCACGGGGAGGTGCACGTGCTTGTCGATCTCCAGGTAATGCTGGTAGATGCCTTCCTGCGATGGCTTGTTGTAATAAGGTGAGGCGATCAGTATCGCGTCGATATCTTTTTTGCCGGCGCGGTGTGCGCGGTATTTGGCGATGCTGCCGATGATGGCGCGCGTATCATTACCGCCGAATCCGCCAACCACCGGAACACGTCCGTTCACATGCGCGATGGTCGCGTCAATGATGGAGAAGCGCTCCTCTTCTGTCAGGGTGGCTGCCTCACCGGTAGTGCCCATACTCACCACATACTCCACACCGCCGTCGATCACGTGATCGATGAGGGTGTGCAATGCGGCGAAGTCAATGCTGCCGTCGTGTTTGAACGGGGTGACCAGGGCAACGCCTGTTCCTACGAATCTTTCCGTAACTGAATCCGGATATACTGATGCCATTGTGCAGTGGTTTATGCTTCGGTACGCACCATGCGTAAATAGTGTTCCACCTGTGCCAGATAACTGAACACATCATCGCTGTTGGTCTGCATCATGAAATCATACGCATAGGTCTTATGCTGATCGAATTTGCCGATGCGCAGTTTGGCTTTGCTGTAAGTGGAAATATATTCGAGCGGACGATTGGTGGTCATGCTGGTGTTGATGAGCACATCGAATTCGCGTTCGAGAAAATGTTTGATGCGTGATACTTTGGGAATGCCGATCCAATTCTTGTCCTTGGCGGTGATCCACAGGATGTCTTCCTCGAACGGCGGGAGTTTTTTTACGTAGCCCAGAACGCTGATCTTTTTCCCTTCATCGCGATAGCGCTCAATATAATTGAGCAGTTGTCGCAGGGCGATGGGATCGCTGCCATCCACGAGGAAGGCCATGGTCCTGATCTTGTCATAGGGAATTGCCTGACGCGATTGTGTATCCGTGTACGGTTTTGACCGTATGAAGCGGCCGAACAGGATATTTTTAATAGATCGCATCGGCGATGGCGTTAGGCGTTGGAGGCTGACGACTCATCGAACACGCCCATGTTGTCGAATTTCTCGATCCGCTGGCGGATGCGTTCATCGGCATCCATGGGTATAAGTTCCTTCAGGGTCTTCTTCAGATGTTTTTTGAGCATGCGCGCCATTTCTTCCGGATCGGTATGGGCGCCACCCAGCGGCTCCTTGATGATGCCGTCGATGATCTTGTTGCGGAAGTTATCGGCAGCGGTCAGCTTCAATGCTTCAGCGGCGGTCTCCTTGAAGTCCCAGCTGCGCCAGAGGATACTGGAGCATGACTCCGGCGAGATCACCGAATACCAGGTATTTTCCATCATGAACACGCGGTCGCCGATACCGATGCCCAGCGCACCGCCGGAAGCACCTTCACCGATCACCACGCAGATCACGGGAACCTTCAGCTGCGTCATCTCATACAGGTTGCGGGCAATGGCCTCTGCCTGTCCGCGTTCCTCGGCTTCCAGTCCGGGGTAGGCCCCGGGAGTATCGATGAGCGTAACTACAGGGATATTGAATTTCTCGGCCATCTTCATCAGGCGCAGCGCCTTTCGATAGCCCTCCGGATTCGCCATACCGAAGTTGCGGTACTGGCGCATCTTGGTGTTGATGCCTTTCTGGTGGCCGATGAACATCACCGTTTGACCGTCGAGCTTGGCCATGCCGCCTACGATGGCCTTGTCATCACGCACATTGCGGTCGCCGTGGAGTTCCACGAAATCGGTGCACATCTGCTCGATATAGAAAAGGCTATAGGGGCGGTCGGGGTGGCGGCTCAGCTGCACTTTCTGCCAGCCGGTAAGATTCTCATAGATCTGCTTGCGCAGGGCGTCGATCTTATTCTTCAATTCAGCCTCTGTGGCTGAGATATCGATCTTCTGTTTTTCGCCCATCGCACGCAGCTTTTCCAACTCTTCATACAGGTCGGCAATAGGTTTTTCGAAGTCCAGGAATATCATAGGGGCAAAGGTAGGGAATTCATACTGTAAGTTATATGCTCCGGAGGGCCTGCAGGGGAGGGGTAACCTAAGTCATCGGCGCGATACGGGCGGTCGCTTACCTTTGTGCCATGAACATCCGTTGGATAAGCCTGGCGGCAGCGGTATGCCTGCTGACGGCCTCCTGTGGTCAGGAGAAAAAAGAACACGAGCATACCGAAGAACACGCCGAGGAACATGCCACCCACGACCATGGCGCCGAAATGTCGGCCACCAAGGTACAGCTGAACAACGGCCAGAAATGGCAGGCCAACATAGAGACCACCGACGGCATCAAACGCATGCAGTCGCTCTGCGCCGGTTACAGCGGACAGGATCCCGATGCTGCCGACCTCGCCGCCGATCTGCAGACGGCCTTTCAGGAGATCTTCGACAAATGCACCATGACAGGTGCCGCACATGACCAGCTGCATAATTACCTCCTCCCACTGGGCACCCACTTAAAAGACCTCGCTGCCTGCACCACAGGATGTCAGGAACATGTGGTGCATATTCAGGAGTACTTGGGTTCGTATGGGCAGTATTTTGAGTGAGGGATTGGTAGTGAGTAGTGGGTAGTGGGTAGTGAGACAGACCATTTATAGGAGACTTTGTCGGCCGTAGACATAGAATGCCGGTATGTTTTATTTTTCTATGGATCAACTTTATTGTTGAACCACAAAAAGTATTTTCCGACGATCAAGTAGCTGTATTAAGCGTAATTTTAGAACTGTTCAATATCCAACTACACAACGACAAAGTCGCCTTAACGTCTGCATTAATCTCACTACCCACTACTCACTACCCACTACCAGACAATCAAACAGAAAATTCTTGATGCCAACTATTCTATCCTTTACCAATCAACTGCAAACAGCATTGCTCGATCAATACGACGATGCTGAGGCGCGTGCTGTGGTGCGGATAGCGGGGGAGGAGGTGTTTGGGAAAGAAAATGTGCGCATCAATGCAGAAGCCACATCAGATGCAGTGGCGGAATGGGAACGCGTGTGCGTGCAGCTGCTTGCGGGTGTTCCGCTGCAGTACGCACTTGGTCGTGCATGGTTCATGGACCTGACCTTGAAAGTAACACCGGATGTTTTGATACCGCGACCGGAAACGGAGGAATTGGTAGAGATGGTGATACGGGAAAATACAGTGAAGGCTCCGCGCATTTTGGATATCGGTACCGGTAGCGGATGTATCGCACTGGCATTACAAAAACATATTCCCGGAGCACAGGTTACCGGCATCGACATCAGCGTTGCCGCTGTTGCGATCGCGCGCACCAACGCGGATGCGAACGACGTACCGGCGACTTTCGAATGCGTGGATATCTTCGATGCAGCAAGTGTGGATGCACTTCCCGTCTACGATCTTATTTTATCCAACCCCCCTTATATCCATCCGGATGAAAGCGCTCTGATGCATCGCAATGTGCTGGATCACGAACCGCACAGCGCATTGTTCACACCGGCGGATAACGCCTTCATTTTTTACGAACGCATTGCGGATGTGGCGCGCACGCATCTCCGCGGCAGCCTGTGGTTCGAGATCAGTGCCGATACAGGTGCGCAGGTGGCTGAGATCCTCCGACAACGCGGGTTTCATAGTGTGCGCATCCTGCGGGATATGCAGCAGAAAGAACGATTTGTGACAGGCATGATCTCCTGAAAATTGCTGCGCTTCGCGACGTATAGATAATTTATCTATATTTGAGTTGGCCCAAAATATCTTCGTATGAAAACCCTATGGTTATTGCCGGCCCTGCTGGCTCCTGCATGTGTGTTTGCACAGGTGATCCCACAGATCGAATGGGAATTGAATATCGGCGGCGACGGCTGGGATGAATGTCGCTCGATCGTGGAAACATCCGATGGCGGATTTATCCTCGGCGGATTTTCTGAATCAGATGTATCCGGCAACAAGACCGCGCCGAGTTACGGACAATATGATTACTGGATCGTGAAGCTGAATATTTTCGGCGAAGTGGAGTGGGAGAAAAGCTACGGCGGTAATTTGCGCGAACAGTGTTATCGCTGCGTGCCCACGGCCGATGGCGGTTATATCATGGGCGGATGGGCAGAATCGGGTGTGTCGGGCAACAAGACCACGGAGAATTTCGGCGACCGCGACTGCTGGGTGGTGAAGACCGATGCCGACGGCGAGATCGAATGGCAGACATCGGTGGGCGGTGATCAGGATGATTACATTTTTACGCTCCATCAGCTGGCCGACGGCGGCTATATTTTCGGCGGATTTTCTGAAAGCGGTATCTCGGGCAATAAAACGGAAGACAGCCTCGGCGGCATGGATTATTTCGTGTTCAAACTGGATGCCTCCGGCGAGCTGGTATGGCAAAATACGATCGGTGGTTCGGGGGAGGACAGGCTGCACGCGATACTGGAACTGGAGGACGGCAGTTTTATCTGCGGAGGAACAAGCGAGTCGGCCGACTTTGATCACACGGCTCCGCTGAAAGGTATAGAAGATTATTGGGTGCTGCTATTGGACGCATCCGGGAACCCGGTGTGGGATAAAAGTTATGGCGGCAATGATGTAGATGAATTATTCGACATCGGCGTGGATCCCGACGGCAATTTTGTGTTCGCCGGTTTTACGGTGTCGGATGCCGATGGTGATGTTACAGAACCCATCACCGGTATGCAGGACGGCTGGGCGGTGAAGACCGACAGTGATGGCAATATCCTCTGGCAAAATACGATCGGCGGCGACATGGGCGATCGTCTGGAATGTGCATCGGTGATGAACGACGGCAATTATTTTCTGGGCAGCGGTTCCTATTCGCCATTATCCGGCGATCTGGCAGAAGAAAGCTACGACTGGGACTACTGGCTGAAGAAATTCGACCAGGCCACCGGTGAGATCCTCTGGCAGGTGAACCTCGGCGGCTATGGCGTTGACCTTCCGCGCACCATCATTGCGATGGAAGACGGCAGTTTTGCTGCCTGCGGGGAAAGCACCTCCGGTGTCGGCCTCGAAAAGAACACGCCGAATTACGGCGAATACGACTACTGGATCATCAAACTCACCTGCGAGAACCCCGTGGCCTGGTATGCCGATGCTGACGGCGATGGCTTCGGCAACGCGGCAGATACGCGCTTGACCTGCACCGCCTATCCCGGCTATGTAACGAATGCCGATGATTGCGATGACACGAACGCGGCCGCATTTCCGGGCGCTACCGAGGTGTGCAACGGTGCAGATGATGACTGCGACGGCGTAACGGACGATGGCGCAGAGGCCTGGTATTTTGCCGATGCCGATGGCGACACCTGGGGTGATGGCGATGCCGGTGTTTGGGCATGTCCGCCTCCGGCAGGTTACGTTACCGACAGCACCGACTGCGATGACAGCAACGCGGCGATCTATCCCTGGGCAACGGAAGTATGCAACGAACTCGACGACAACTGCGACGGCTATGCCGATGAATTCGTGGAGCTCGTGTTCTGGGCCGACGCCGATGGCGACACCTACGGCGATGAGAACGTGTTCATCTACGCCTGCACGGCGCCTCCCGGCTATGTTACCGACCTTACCGACTGCGATGATACCGATCCCAACGTATATCCCGGAGCTGATGAAGTGACCAACGGGATCGATGACAACTGCAACGACCTTATAGATGAAAACGTGAGTATCACCGATTCTGACGCTGAGGCGCTCGGCCTGTATCCGAATCCGGTCATTAACGGCATGTGCACGCTGGTGAGTCCGGCCGCAGCCCCGGCGCGTCTGTCACTTTACGACGCCACCGGCCGTGTGGTGCTGACGCAGCAGGTGCAGGGTACGCAGCACCGGCTCCTATTACCGATGGTTTCTGCGGGTATCTATCTGGCAGAGTGGGAGAGCGGCTCCGTTCGCGCAACCGCGGTGCTGGTGGTGCGATGATGGTATGAATAGCTTGTATTTCAGGCGCTTACACAAAATTTTTGCCGGTGGTTTGTCGGAATACGTCTAAAAGTTATATATTTGCGTCTCTTTTTGAGCTACACAGCTACGGAGCGGTAGTTTCCGCCGCGGCGGATTAGAATACGTGCTTAAAAAGAGAATAGTATACCGTTGGAGCGGTAGTTTCCGCCGCGGCGGATTAGAATACGTGCTTAAAAAGAGAATAGTATACCGTTGGAGCGGTAGTT
>DAIMYJ010000007.1:40579-55889 GCA_036734545.1 Chitinophagales bacterium | reverse complement strand
ATTGGCTCCACCTTTTCATCAAGGAAAAGGTGGAAAAGATCAATCGATGGATTTTCCGAGACAAGAAAAGTGCTAATTGATTATAGGATGCTAACGGCACACCATTTTCCGACGGTCATTGGGATTAGCTCCACCCTTTGCCATAAGAAGTTGGAAATAAGGGGACGGGCGTAATGATCTTTTTATGATAAGGTGTATAGCATAATAAAGCTCAATAGTGCACAGAAGGATCAAATAAAAAGAAAAACCTCCGCATGACCGGCGGAGGCTTTTTTTCATCAACGAAATTAGCGCTACATTAATTTCGTTAACTGTCTTTACGAAGAAAGCGGAATCTACCTGGTCTGGTCTATCCCGCTTTCGCACCGATAACCACCGTAGTGCCTATCAATGCCGCTGATTTCGCATCCGGGGACATGCTGACCATATCCCTTATCACTGCCCCTCACGGGTTCGCTTTCCGGAACGTCCTTACGGTTGTTCGTGCCCGCCATCGCTGACGGTACCGGATGAGTGTATCAGGTAATTCAAAAGTACTCGGGTAGACAATATCATCCAACTTTTTTTTGCATTAATTGCGCACATCCGCAGCACACCGAAATGCACAAATGGTGGATAAAGGAAGCTCCTATAAGCGCCTGAAAATGAATAGTATAGAATGGAAGAAAATAGCGTTTGCACAGATAATGCACAAATAAGCCTTGGTCAGGCCATCGTGGCGATCGTTACACCGTCGCCACCACCCTCCCGTGGGGCGAATTCATACCGTCCCACGCCCGGATAACCGCGCAATACCTGCTGCACCATCTCCCTGATCACCCCGGTGCCTTTGCCGTGCAGAATGCGCACCTGAAATACCTTGCGCAGCATGGCCTGGTCGAGATACCGCTCCAGTTCCATCATGGCCTCCTCCCTGGGCTTCCCGCGCAGATCGAGCTCAGTGGGGAAATCGCCTTCTTCCATGGTGACACGCACCCGGGCCACCGGCGGCGGCGCTACCTGTGTGGTGGAGGCAATGCCGATGAGATCCTCATAGGGAACAGTGGTGCGGATATTATTGAAGATCACCGTTGCGCGTTTGTTCTTAACGGACTCCAGTATGCCGATCTCACTTCCGGAATTAAGTTTTACCATGCCTCCGATGACGATCTCACCGCGCTGCCAGGCGGGCGACTGCACCGGACGTATCTTTTTTCTTTCGGAGAATGTTTTACGACGCTGCTCCTGTAAAAACTTCCGCACAGTGTCCTTGCCCTTTTCGATCGCCGCATTATCGGTGTCGGGCGCAGCAAATGTCGCCTTTAAGCTGTCGAGGAGTCCGCGGAAATCCATCTCCATGCGTCGGATGGCATCATCTTCCTTTTCCAGCTTTTTCAAATTATAACGTTCCCGCTGTTCACGGGCTTTTTCGTAGGCGGTCTGTAATTCCTGTTCCTTCTTCTTGAGCTCATCTTCTTTTTTGGAGACCTCTTTATCGCGAAGACGTATATGCTCTTTTTCTATCCGCACATTTTTCAGCAGTTCCTCAAAGCGGATATGCTCTTTGCTGATCAGCTTCCGCGCTTCATCGATAAGCGTATTGGGCAGCGCGGTTTTTTTGGCCAGCTCGAAGGCGTAACTGCTGCCGGGTTTTCCGGCTTCGAGTACATACATCGGCTTCAGCTCCTGCTCATCGAACAGCATGCTCCCGTTGAACATACCGGGCGTATTGGCAGCCAGCGATTTGAGGTTGGCATAATGCGTAGTGATGACACCAAATATCCGCTTCTCATTCAGCATCCGCAGGGAAGCTTCAGCGATCGCACCACCCATTACGGGATCGGTGCCGCTACCGAACTCATCGATCAATATCAGCGTGTGCTTGTCGCTGAACTGCAGAAAATGCCGGATCTTCATCAATCGCGCGGAGTAGGTCGATAATTCATCTTCCAGCGACTGGGTGTCACCGATATCACAAAAGATATTTTTGAATAATCCGATGCGTGAATGTTCCGAAGCCGGGATCAGCAATCCGCATTGTGTCATATACTGCAATAATCCGATGGTCTTCATCGCCACAGACTTACCGCCGGCATTGGGACCGCTGATGACCAGGATGCGGTTGTTCTCATCCAACTCCACCTGCAGCGGCACGATGGGTTTCTGTTGCTTTTTATGCAGTGCCAGCAATACGGGGTGCCTTGCATGATACAGACAGATGACCGGCTGCTTTTCTAAAATGGGCATGTTGGCCTGGATATCCAGTGCATAACGGCCCTTGGCGCGCGTGTAATCCAAAATGCCGAGCACATGCTGATAGCGCTCCAGCAGTTCACCGTATGGCGACAAGACCGCCGTCAGTTGCTGCAGGATGCGGTGGATCTCGCGTTTCTCTTCGCGCTCCAGCTCAAATAATTCATTCTGGATATTCACCACTTCCTGTGGCTCCAGGAAAACGGTACGTCCGGTCTCACTTTCGTCGTGTATGATGCCCGGCACCTTGCGTTTGAATTCACTTTGTATGCCCAGCACACGTCGGTTGTTGCGGACACTCTCTTCCACATCACTTAAATATCCGGCGCTGCGGTATTTCTGCAAGGCCGACTGAAATACTTTGCCGAGTGAACGTATCGCATCTGTTTTTTCTTTGTGGATGCGGATGAGTTCGGGCGAAGCATCCGGACGGATATTCCCTTCGTCATCCACCACCTGCTTAACCGCACCCGCAATGGCGCTTTCATAGGTGACACCGGAAATGAATTGCTGCAGCGTAGGATATTTTTCGGCGTGTGTGCCAAAGAAGCGTATCACGCTGCCGGTAAGCAGGGCCACTTTGCTGATCTCGTAACATTGTTGCGTAGTCAGCACATAATTCTCAATACGCAGCAGGGGCAGGGTAGAGCGGATGTCAAAGATGCGGTCGTGCGGAAAATGTTGCTCGTATTGCAGCAGGAGTGTCATCTCCTTGGTCTGCAGCAATATCTTCTTTACCTCATCATAGGTGTCGAGCGGTCGCACCTTTTGAACACGATCCTGTCCAAGGGCGCTGTCGCAATAACGCGCAACGGCCTGCATCACCTTTTCGAACTCAAGGACCTGCGGAATATCAGCGGGAAACAGTTTCATCTCTCCGCTGCAAAGCTACGCCAATACCCGCATTTGTTGTTTCCACGGAGAAACTGCTATCTTGCGCTACCATCCCGATTATGTGCGATACCATTGACAGCATACGCCTGAACTTCGACAGCAGCAACCTGTACCTGTTGAATTTTCTGTTGGCCTTCCTGATGTTCGGCATTGCGCTGGACCTGAAGGTGGAGCATTTCAAAAGGCTCATCGAACAACCGCGCAAGGCGATAGCCGGACTGCTATCGCAATATGTGGTACTGCCCCTGCTCACCTTTTTGATCGTAATCATCCTCAAGCCCTGTCCCAGTATCGCCCTCGGTATTTTTCTGCTGGGTGCCTGTCCGGGTGGCAACATGAGCAATTTCCTCAGCTCGCTCGCCAAAGGCAATGTGGCCCTGTCTGTTACGCTCACTGCCAGCTCAACCCTCCTCGCACCGCTGCTCACACCGCTCAACTTCGCCATCATGGGTTCGCTGTATCAGCCTACTGCCGACCTGATGCGGGAGATCAGCGTGGAACCGAGGGAACTGTTCAATACCATTGTGGTCATCCTGGGTGTGCCGCTCATCATCGGCATGCTGGTGAACCATTATATGCCGCGATTCACGGAGAAGATACGCAAGACCATTCAGGTGATCTCCGTGATCATCTTTATGAGTTTCATCGTGTTCGCCTTCCTGAAGAATTATGCCATTTTCCTCGATATCATCGGGATGATATTCATCCTGGTACTGTTGCATAACGGTCTGGCCATGCTCAGCGGCTATGGCATCGCGGCGCTGTTCCGCATGGACTTTGCCGACAAGAAATGTCTGGCCATAGAGACCGGGATACATAATGCGGCGCTCGGGCTGGTCATCATTTTCAGCTTCTTCGACGGCCTGGGCGGAATGGCCGTAGTGGCGGGATGGTGGGGCATCTGGGACCTGGTGACCGGCTTCCTGGTGGCCACCATTTGGTCGCGCCGGGCAGCCCGTCAGGCGGTTCAGGGATAAAACGGTTATTTTTGCACCGCTTTACATGGACCGCAGGCTGCTGAAACGTTTGTTTGAAAAGAATCACGCCATCCCTTTCAGGGATACGGTGGTCAAACCCTACACTTACGGTTACTGGCTGGTGCAGCCTCCGCTCATCGGCATTCCTTACCGCCATTATTACAGTCAGTTTGAAATTGCAGGGTGGGAAAACGTTCCAACTGATAAACCGGTCTTATTCGCTATCACCCATCGCAATGCCTTTATGGACTCACTGGCATTTGTGAATACCAAAGGCACGCAGGTGTGGATGCTGGCTCGCGGGGATGCCTTCAAGAATCCCATGATGAAGCGCCTGTTTTATTTCTTTCATATGTTGCCCCTGTGGCGCGAGCGCGATGGCGTGGATACTAAGGCCATGAACCAGCCGACGTTCGATGCCTGCGCCGACCTGCTGATCCATAATGCCATGGTGGGTATATATCCTGAAGGCAATTGTATCAATGAGGAGCATGTGCGGCCGCTGAAGAAAGGAATCGTGCGCATCGCTTTTCTGGCTGCAGAAAAAAGTAATTTCTCCATCGACGTGCACATCATCCCTGTGGGTGTGATGTACACAGGTGCCGAAAAATTCAAGCAATGGCAGCTGATCCATTTCGGTAAACCCATCCACCTGCAGGAATACCACGAGCTCTACCGCTCCAATCCCGTGCAGGCGATGAACGTGCTCAAAGATGATATCGAGACGGCCATGAAAGCCAATGCCTCGCATGTCAGCCATGGGCCTTTCCATCATGACATCGTGGCGCTTTCCGCTTTTTATGCGCGTCAAGCAGTACTCGACAAAGGAGAACAATACACGCCTTACCGGAAATATCTGGCAGAAAAAGAGATCGTGCCGCGACTGGAAGCCTGCAACGTTGAGGATCATGAAAAGATGAAGCATCTGGTGCACGATTTTCATGCGTATAATCAGGCATTGAAAGATCATGATTTCAGGGAGAACACTTTTGATGCCGAAAGACACCATCCCTTCACGCTCGCGGCGATGGCTCTGTATTTTGTGCTGTTGTTCCCGGTGTTCCTGTACGGCACACTGATCAATTATTTGCCTTACACACTCACACACCGTTACGTGCAGAAAAAAGTGAAACAGAACATTTTCATCAGCTCCGCACAATATGTGGTAGGCCTCATCCTGTTTCCGGTATATTGGCTGATCCTGTTTATCATAGTTTGGTCAATTTTAGGCAGCATCATCTCCGGCGCTGTATTCCTCATCTCCTTCCCGATCACCGGAAGCATTGCCTTCTATTATCGCCGCGACTGGAAGAAATGGTTGTCGGCACTGCGATTCAGGCGTTTACCGCAGGAAGAACGGATGGCACTGACCGAACAGCGCAACGCCCTCCTGCAGCGACTCAGAGAGTTGTGACCCCGCGCCGAGCTGTGAGCGCTCACCGATTTGCCGTATTTTCATGGAATGAAATGGATCATCCCAACAGTGACTGCCGTGTTGGTGGCAGGAATGATGTGGCTGTCGCCGCGAACAACAGATAATGCACATTTTGAAGAGGCCGGCGAAGCCATGGAAGCATTGGCATATGTGGCATCACTCAGCAATTATCCGAATGCGGAAATGCAACCCGGTAAATTTTTCGCCGCTTTCCGGCATAAACAGCAGATGCTACAGCATACACGCATCAGCGGCACTGAAGTGTGGGAGTCCATGGGCCCTGCGAATGTGGGCGGACGCACCTTGTGTCTGGCCTTCCATCCGCTGGATACTGCCGTACTGTACATGGGCAGCGCCAGCGGCGGATTGTGGAAGTCAGTGACCGGAGGAACCGGACTCGACGCCTGGACCTACGTGGAAACCGGCTTTCCTATTCTCGGCGTGAGCAGTATCGTCTTCAACCCCGAAGACCCTAACGAAATGTTCATCGGTACCGGAGAGACTTATTCTTACGGTTCAACCACACATGGACTGGTGACCCGCACCGAGCGCGGCAGTTTCGGTATGGGCATTCTACATTCAACCGATGGTGGTGTTACCTGGGAAATGAGCCTCGACTGGACCTATCAGGAAAATCGCGGTATATGGGATATTGTATTCTCGCCGGCGAATTCCGACATCCTGATCGCAGCGACCACCGAAGGTATATATCGCACTACCGATGGCGGTGTGAACTGGGTACAAACACTCGATAAGAAAATGGTGATGGACATTAGCGTGCATCCCGATCAGCCGGATCTGCTGTTTGCCGGTATCGGTAACCTGTCGTCTGCCGGCAAAGGTATTTATCGCTCGGAGGATGGTGGTGCTACCTGGGAAATACTTACCGGTGGTGGGCTTCCTGCATATACGCACGATGGACGCATCAGCGTGCATCAGTGGGCGGGAGATCCGCAACAGGTGATCGCTGTGATCAGCAACGCATTGAGCACTGTAGGAATTTATCGTTCATATGATGGCGGTGATACCTGGGCGCAACTGGATGATGAAGAAGTGATGAGCTATCAGGGTTGGTTTGCCAAGGGCACACTGGTGCATCCGGAAGATGATAAAGACATGCTCTTCGGCGGTGTCGAACTCTGGAAGACGACGAACGGTGGTGCGTCCATCATTCAGATGACCACCTATATCGGGCCCAGCAGTGAACTGCATCCCGATATTCATGACATCGTATGCAACCCGCTGGATCCGGATAAAGTGTATATCCTCACCGATGGTGGTTTATTTCGATCGAATGATTTCGGTGAATCGTACTATCCGTGCAATTACGGTTACGTAACCAGTCAGTTTTACATCGGCTCCATCAGCGCGCAAACAGATGCAAAAGGATTGGGCGGTTTACAGGATAATTTCACGCAGCGATACGATGGTGATCCGTACTGGACTGCAGTGATCGGTGGCGATGGCGCGGCCAATGCGATCGATTATACAGATGATAATATTCAATACGGTTCTTATCAATATGGAAATTTCTATCAGTCGACCGACGGCGGTGTCTCTTTCTGGGATTATATTTTTGGTCCTACAGGAGCAAGTGCGTTTATCGCCCCTTTCCTGATCGCGCCTGATCATGAGGTAGTGGCTGATAATGCCGAGGTGCTGTTCACCGGCGATACCCGCTTATGGAGATCCGACAACCTGGGTGCAAGTTTTTATAAACCAAACCCTGCTCAGGCAGACAGCGGCAACGTGCTGATGGCCATCGGCGCCGGATACGACGGCACGGATACGATCTATTTTTCTACCGCCGGCGTGGCAGGACGCGCAGATATGTTCCGTTCAACTAACGGCGGTGAAACACTGACCTGTATCACCAATGGATTGCCCGACCGCTACTATCGCGACATCGCCGTGCATCCGTTGAATGCTGACATCGTGTATGTGACGTTGTCCGGCTTCGGCAGCGGCCATATCTATCGCAGCGATAACGGCGGAGATTCTTGGACGGATATCAGCACTGCACTGCCGGATATTCCTTTCCATACCATCGTTATCGATCCCGCATTTCCGGATGTGGTGTACACAGGTGGTGATATGGGCGTGTATGTTTCTGATAACGGCGGTGAAACGTGGAATATCTATGGCACAGGCATGCCCGCTGCGGTGCTGGTGTTCGACCTGGTGATCTCTCCTTCTGATGAAAAATTGATCGCCTACACGCATGGCAACGGTGCATATCGCATTCCGTTATGGCGGGAGGAAAATGTAAGTATTGCCAACAGTACAGGTATCGATTGCGCAGTGTATCCGACCTTAACGAATGGGCCGCTCCATATCTCGTTCGATCCGCCTGCCGGTAATTATCGCATCACATGCTGCTCAATGGCCGGTGAAATAGTATTCACTGAACGAGTATCCGTATCGGATGTCTGCACCTTGAATGTTGCTCAGCTTCCGCAGGGAAATTATTATCTGACCATTACGGACGGCGTGCATACGGCCACCAAACGTTTTATGAAAATGTGATCACGCAACGGCGAGCCGGAAGGTGTCGAGTAAGGTGCTCAGATGTGCTCGTGTCAGTCTGGTATTGGCGGGCACTACGCGTATGATGAATTCCCCGTTCACCCGCGTGCCTGATAAATAAAAGTGTCCGCCTGCATTGATGCGTTGCAATAGTTGCTCATTGTATGTGTTGAGCGCATCTGTAGCCATACCTTCCTGCGGTACATAGCGCACACACAACATATTCATCTGTGGCGGCGCCATCAGCTGCCAGTGTGTGTCCGACAGCAGTGCATCCCGAAATTCCGCTGACCACGTGATGTGATCGCGGATCATAGCGCGCAATCCTTCCATGCCGTAACTGCGCAGCACGAACCATACTTTCAGTGCGCGGAACCTCCTGCCCAGCGGTAGTCCCCAGTCTTTGAAATTGCTTACCGTATCCACAGTGCGCTTCAGATAATCAGGATTGCTGCTGAAAGTGTTGATGAGCACCTGCGGATCCTTGACATAATAACAGGAGCAATCAAAATTGGTGAACAGCCATTTGTGTGCATTGAATACATAGCTGTCGGCCAGTTCAATACCATCCATCAGATACCTGTATTCCGGTAAAATAAATGCAGAACCGGCATAAGCAGCATCTACGTGCAGCCAGATGTCATAGCGTTTGCAGATCTCGCCGATCGCACGCAGCGGGTCGAATGCCAGTGTGCCGGTGGTGCCGAGTGTGGCTACTACGATGCATGGTTTTTTATGTGCGGCGATATCTTCCTGTATCCTGCGCTCCAGCAGATCCGGCCGAAGTGCCAGATTTTCGTCAACCGGTATTTTTACCACATGCTCTGATCCGAAACCGGCTGCCTTCGCGCCCTTCTCAATGGAATAATGGGTGTGTTCCGAACAGTATAAAACCAGCGGTTCGGTGCCGGCAAATCCCTGTGTGTTCACACGGAATTGCGTACTGCGTTCGCGTGCGGTGAGGATGGCGGTGAGTGTTGATGCGCTGGCTGTATCCTGTATAACTCCTTTCCATCCCTCCGGTAATCCGGTTGCTGCGCGCAGCCATTCCAGCACCTGTTCTTCCAGTTCGGTGGCGGCGGGAGAAGTATCCCACATCATGGCATTGATACCTACGCCGGCAGCCAGCATTTCACCGAGAATGCTCGGATAACTGTTGTTACTTGGGAACAGGGCCATGAATCCCGGATGCTGCCAATGCAATAATCCAGGCGGGATCAGTCGCTGGAAATCCGCCCAAATCACCTCCATCGGTTCGCCCTGCTCCGGTGCGGCATCAGGCAGTGCACGGCGCAATGCACCGGGCTCAGCCATCGGCTTCACGGGAAATTCTTCTATCTTTTCGAGGTAATCCGCGATCCAGTCCACCATCTCATGGGCGTACTGGCGAAATTCTTTATGAGAAAACATACATTATGCAGGATCAATGGTTAGTGATCGTAAATCCGGTATCAGGGGGAAAACGTGCGCCGAAACGCTGGGCTAAAATACAGCCTGTTCTGGAACAGTCAGGCATACCGCACCGGGTAATGTTCACCGAATACCGCGATCATGCCGCTATACTGGTGCAGCAGGCTCTCCGCGAGGGTGTGCGTAAGTGTATGATCCTGGGTGGAGATGGAACAGCCAATGATGTCGTGAACGGCATTTTTACCTCCGGCATCGATCCTGCTGAGGTGCTGCTCGCCATGGTGCCCGCCGGAACCGGTAACGACTGGGTGCGCACGATCGGCAAGCCGGCCAATGAAAAGCAGTTGGCGGAGGGCTTGCGCGCTACACAATTTCAGATGCATGATGTGGGTGTGCTCGAATGCCGTCGCGATGCACAGGCGGTAACAAGGTATTTCATCAACATCGCCGGACTCGGATTTGAAGGCGCGGTGGCGAAAAGATTATATGATCAACAGGGATCATGGTACTTAGGCAAACTGCAATATCAGATAGCCATACTGCGCAGTCTCTTCGTTTATAAGCATACCCATATGAAACTAGAGATAGATGGCGCCATCAGCAATGAAACTGCATTGTCGGTGGCCGCCGGTAACGGCCGCTTCAATGGGGGCGGACTCATGCAGCTGCCCACGGCAGATCCGGGGGATGGCATTCTCGATATGACAGTGATCACCACCATGCCTAAATGGAAAATGGTGGTCAGCCTGCCCAAGCTGCAAACCGGTGCACATACGCGCATGCGTGAGGTGAAGACCTATGCCGGCAAAACCATCAAAATACAAAGTGAACCACCGGTATTCATTGATGCCGACGGCGAATATATCGGCACCACACCACTCACATTCCGAATTGCCGAAAAGCAGGTCCGTGTTTTAAGTTGGTAGATGTGATAGGTTGAGCATCATTCAATGAAGTGGAGTCTCGATCCATAAATTCGATTCTGGCAGAATACATCACTTCACGAATGGATTTCATTCCTCATTGCTCATCCCTCATTCCTCATCCCTACAACACATAACACTCACCACTCACCACTCACCACTCACCGCTCACCGCTCACCACTCCCAAAATTCCCCACCTGAAGTGCCACATTATTGCGAATGGACAACCAATAGAGATTATAATCCGCCACATGTAAATTCCGTGGGATAAAAAGTTTGCCCGGTATCTCAGGGCGGGTCACCCAGAGGATGTCTTCGTGTATTTCGGCTGAGCAAACCTGCGGATAGATGGTCTCGCCGTCGCGGCCTAATCCGCCATCGTCGGATTGCGGGGCGATGCGTTCTGAATCGCGGGAGAAATTCAGCGGGTTATGTACCACTACGGCATCGCGGTTCTCGGCCAGGAATTTTTCAGGTTGACGGGTGTCTTCCAGATAACTGCGCCATGAGATATAACAGCCTGTTTGTCCGGCGCTATCGCATGGGGGAATATTCATGAGATCGTAGGCATACACCGGCATACCTACAAGGTAAGCACCCACCAGTTGAGACTGCAGCGGTTTGCCGTCAAAATAATCGCGTAACAGCCACTTGGCATGTGTGGTGCCCTGGCTATGCCCCGCAATAATGATGGGCCTGCCGTTATTGTAATGCTGCAAATAATATTCGAAGGCTGCACGAACATCGGTGTAGGCTAACGCAAACGCTTTTTGCGCATCGGGATCATCAAGGCTGAAGTATCCGTTATAGGTAACCTGTCGGTACCGCGGGGCAAAAACGCGGCAGCTGCCGTTGAACACACTGGCCTGGTGTGTGATGGCGCCTTCGTCAACCCGCCGGTTGAGTTTGGCATCATCCGTAGAGGCATTCCATGCTTTGCGTGTAAAGAATTGCGTAGGATACAGATAGAACACATCGGCGGAAGCGTTCTGCTGGCCATCGAACAGCGGCTCAGGTGATTGAGACGGGATGTGGTCGGCAGAATCTTTTTTATCGGGCAGCGCACACCAATTGGCCGCATCGCTGTAGTCGGGTGTCGGCGGTGTGGCTTCGGCGGTGAAATCGGCCTTCACCGGCATGTAGGCGCATGCACCCATGAAAAAAGGCAGGGCGGCAAGAAAGAAATAGGGGATTGATCGCATGGAGTATGACTTAACAAATATCAGGCCTCATTGAATAATAGACTGCCGATGCGCACCATGGTACTGCCTTCTTCAACGGCGATACGGTAATCGGAACTCATACCCATGCTGATATGCCGGAAATGTGCAGCATCGGCAAAATACTGCTGTTTGGCGGATGTGAAGAGCTGCTTCAGTTGCCTGAACTCACGACGTATCTGATCGGTATCTTCCGTGTTCGTAGCCATCCCCATCAACCCACAGACCTGTACATGTTGCATGTCGCGATAAGTGGAAGATCGCAACAAAGCGTGGAGTTCTTCCGCATCCAGCCCGAACTTGGTCTCCTCGGTAGCGATGAACATTTGCAGCAGGCAGGGTATCACACGCCCGGCCTTCGCCGCCTGTCGGTCGATCTCTTCCAGGAGGGCGAGGTTGTCGACCGAATGGATCATGTGGATCCACGGAGCGATGTATTTCACCTTATTGCGCTGCAGATGGCCGATCATATGCCAGCGGATGTCGCCCGGCATCACCGCCTGCTTGTCACGCATCTCCTGCACCCTGTTCTCCGCAAAGTCGCGCTGCCCCGCCGCATACAGTTCCATCAAAGCCTCCACCGGCCGGGTTTTGGACACGGCGATAAGGGCTACATCATGTGCTTCCAGATAGGTGCGGATCGAAAGATATGTGGGCTGCATTGGCTAACTTAGCGCAAAATTACCTATTTCACGGATGCGGAATCTCCTGATGGTGTGTTGCCTGCTTTTGATCGCTTCCGCGTGTCGTCCGAAGGACCGGTACGTGGCCACCGATGAGATGCGGAATGATATCCCGGATTCTGTCATAGCCTTCGACTCCATGGTCGATATCACACTGGATATCCATCTGGCAGAGGCGTGGACGAACGAGAGTAAGACCGACTCACTGTCGAAGGATGAAAGGTTGAAGCAATATTACGGCCAGATATTCGGCCTGCATCAGGTGAGTAGTGAGCGCTATAAACGGAGCTATCAGTACTATGTTGCCCATCCGATATTGATGCAGGACATCTATACGAGGGTGACCGAAAAGCTGACGATTCTGGAAAGCGAACAGTCAAGAATAAAAAAACCTACACAATGAGTAAAGTATATCAGCATGCAACAGCGGCCATCGCCGATATTTTCGACGGCGCCACATTGATGCTCGGTGGATTCGGATTATGCGGCATACCGGAGAATTGTATTCAGGCACTCGTGGAAAAAGGCGTAAAGGACCTGACCTGCATCTCCAACAATGCCGGCGTGGATGATTTCGGGATCGGATTGATGCTCAGGCAGCGACAGGTGAAAAAAATGATCTCCAGTTACGTAGGAGAGAATGCCGAGTTCGAGCGGCAATTGCTGAGCGGTGAATTGGAAGTGGAATTGATACCGCAGGGTACGCTCGCAACGCGATGCATGGCAGCCGGTTATGGGATGCCCGCCATTTTTACACCTGCCGGGGTGGATACGGAAGTTGCTGAAGGCAAAGAGATCCGCGAATTCAACGGTAAACGCTACCTGCTGGAATATGCCTTCGATGCCGATTTCGCCATCGTGAAAGCCTGGAAAGGCGATACCATGGGTAATCTCATCTTCAGAGGCACAGCACGCAATTTCAATCCCATGATGGCCATGGCCGGAAAGATCACCATCGCCGAAGTGGAAGAACTCGTACCCGCAGGTGAACTCGATCCTAACCATATCCATACACCGGGGATATTCGTGCACAGGATATTCCAGGGCGTGAATTATGAAAAGCGCATCGAACAGAGAACAGTGAGTCGTGAGTCGTGAGTCAAATTGAGTAAACAGAGGAAGATACAGATAATAGTCGTTAGCGCGCAACCTTAAACCCTCAACCTTAAACCTTCAACATTCAACCTATACCATGCTCGATAAAAATCAAATTGCCAGGCGCATTGCCAGAGAACTCAAGGACGGATTTTATGTGAATCTGGGTATTGGGATTCCCACACTGGTGGCGAATTATATTCCGGAAGGGATGACCGTGACCCTGCAAAGTGAGAACGGATTGTTAGGCATGGGACCATTTCCTACTGAAGAGGAAGTGGATGCCGATATTATCAATGCCGGTAAGCAGACCATCACCACATTACCCGGCAGCGCCTTTTTCGATTCGGCCATGAGCTTTGGCATGATCCGCGCCGGAAAGGTAGACCTCACTGTATTGGGTGCCATGGAAGTGGCCGATAACGGTGATATCGCCAACTGGAAGATCCCCGGTAAAATGGTGAAGGGAATGGGCGGAGCCATGGACCTGGTGGCCAGCGCTAAAAATATCATTGTGGCCATGCAGCATACCAACAAGGAAGGCCAGAGCAAACTCCTGAAAGCCTGCACCTTGCCGATCACCGGCAGGGGAGTGGTGAAAAAGATCGTGACCGAACTCGGTGTGTTTGACGTTACGCCGCAGGGATTCAAACTCCTGGAAAGCGCGCCCGGTGTTACTGTGGAAGAGATCAAAAGTAAAACGGAAGGCCGCCTGGTGGTGGAAGGTGATATTCCTGAAATGGTGATCTGATCATTCGTTCAACCGCATGATCTACTATAACGGCAGCTATATCGACGATGCGGCATTGCCGATACACACGCAGAATCGCGCATTTAAATATGGCGATGGTGTGTTTGAAAGTTGTCTCCTGCATGAAGGACGTGCACCGCTTCTGACCTATAATCTCGCCCGACTGCAACGCGGCATGCGTATGCTGCAATTGCGCAGTCCTGATTTTTGGGATGCCGATCATTTTACTTCTATATTCAGTGAACTGGCCAAGGCACACAGCCTGAACACCGCACGCATGAAGATCACCGTGTGGCGGGCCGGCGCGGGGCTCTATACGCCTGAACAGAATGATGCAGAACTATTGGTGGAAATATTTCCGCTGGAATTCCCGCCTTTCTCAACCGCACCCGGCACCTGCCGTTTAGGTGTATATGCTGAAACCCCCAGGATCATCCACCCGCTGTCATCCTGTAAGACCATGAATGCACTGCCTTATGTGCTCGCAGGTCTGTTCGCACGCAGGGAAGCCTTTGATGATGTGCTGCTGCTGAATACTGAGGGCGGTATCGCCGATGCCATCAGCTCCAACCTGTTCATACTCCGCGGACAAACCCTCATCACCACCCCTCCGCTCAATGGCGGGGTTGCCGGAACCATGCAGGAATGGTTGTGCGATCACGCCGGTGATCTGGGATACGGTATCACAAGAATGCCCCTGAGTCCCGACGATCTGTATGATGCTTCAGCCATACTGCTCACCAATGCCATTCAGGGCATCAGAGGCGTTACACAGTTCGGACAATATTCCTTCGACAACAAAAAGGCACTGTCGTTGTTAGAGGAGACACGCACCGTATTGTTTGCCTGATGATGCCCGAAAAACCCATTGCCGTACACTGGTTTCGCCGAGACCTTCGACTGGAGGATAATCATGCTTTATACCAGTCCCTGAGTGCGCATGAGCAGGTCTTGCCCCTGTTCATTTTTGATACGGATATTCTGGATGAATTGCCGCGGGAAGACAAACGTGTATCATTCATTCACGACACATTGTCTGCACTTGATGCACGGCTGCGCGCCCTGGGCAGCGGGCTGCTCGTTAGGCATGGCAGGCCGGAGGATGTATGGAAGGAATTATTGCAGACTTATACGATCAGTGCCGTATATACCAACCATGACCA
>DAIMYJ010000007.1:0-40479 GCA_036734545.1 Chitinophagales bacterium | reverse complement strand
CGCGCATCAGCGTGCATTTGCGGTTCGGCACCATCAGTATTCGTCAGCTGATGGCCCGCGCGCAGCAGCTCAATGAGAAATACTGGAACGAGTTGATATGGCGGGAATTTTATCAGATGATACTTTGGCAGTTCCCGCATGTGGTGGGGCATGCCTTTAAAAAAGAATATGATCGCATCGTTTGGCGGAATAACCAAACAGAGTTCGAAGCCTGGTGCAATGGCATGACCGGATATCCGATCGTGGATGCAGGTATGCGTGAGCTCAACGCAACAGGCTATATGCACAATCGCGTGCGTATGATCGTTGCGAGTTTTCTCACCAAGGATCTGCTTATTGACTGGCGGTGGGGAGAAGCCTATTTTGCAGAGAAACTGCTCGACTTCGACCTGGCCAGCAACAATGGCGGCTGGCAGTGGGCGGCAGGCTGTGGAGTGGACGCTGCACCGTATTTCCGCATATTCAATCCGGCCGAACAAACCCGCAAATTCGATCCCAAAGGGATCTACATCCGCAAGTGGGTGCCTGAACTGGACACCATGCAATACCCGTTCCCGATCGTAGACCACGCAATGGCCAGAAAGCGGACACTCGACGCGTACAAAGTAGCGTTGAAGTGAACAGCCTACGGTAGCAGGCTATTATCGATCGATCTGATGACATCGTTGTTCTGATTTTTCTTCTACGGTTTATGGAATGTCTGCAGCAGGCGCATCTTCCTGACAAATGACTATCCGATGAATCGTACCATCACCACAATCCTTATGCTGCTGATCGCCTTCCATGTGCAGGCACAAAAGCAGATCACCGCCACTGCCGATATCGACAAGGCAACCATATTTCTCAACGGCGCACAGCTCTTTCATTCTGCCCGGGTCAATCTTCCTGCCGGGCCTTCAGAAGTGATCATTCAGGGCATTTCTTCCATGCTTGATGCCAATTCCGTGCAGGGTGGGGGGGGCGGCAACTTCACTATCATGGATATTCAGTACAGGTTATTTTATCCGGAGCCTGTTACCGGTAATGCCGACCTGACCGCCATCGATAAAAAGATCCGTCTCACACAGGACAGTATCGTGGAAGTGGATTATCAGATCAAGGCTCTGTTGGCAGAGAAGGAAGTGCTGGATGTGCAGAAATCCATCCTCATGAATAATAAACTGCTTCATTCCACTACCAGTGATTCATTGGAATTGATCCGCAACAGTGTGGTATATTATGAACAAAAGATGCAGGAATTGCTGGGTGCAGCACTGCAGGTGGAGCGAAAGATGTATAAATTCAACATATTGCGCGGAGAGATTTCCGCAAGACTTGGTCAATTACAGCAATATCGCAATCAACAGGCTGTAGCTGTCAGTCCGAATGCACCCATCCCGCAGGTAGTGATGCAGGTCATGGCCGAGGAGGCAACAACAGCTACTGTAAATGTTGATTACATCACTTATCAGGCCGGCTGGTATGCCACTTATGATATTCGTGCTACAGATGTAGCCAAGCCCGTTGAATTGGCTTACAAAGCAAACATCTGGCAAAGCACCGGTATCGACTGGAAGAATGTGGAGCTGACCTGCTCTACCGGTAATCCGATGATGGGGAATACGCTTCCGGAATTGACCACCTGGTATTTAGCGTATTATCAGCAGTATTACGAACGCGATGACAAGGCACCACAGGCCGCCAGGGCAGAAGATTTGCAGTTAGACGGATATACGGTCACCGCCAAGTCAAAGCAGGGCACGAGCGCCGCAATGGCCGGTAATTCCGCGCAGTATACCACTGTTCAGCCTACGCTCACTAATGTGGAATTCAACATCAAACTGAAATACAATATCCCGTCCGATGGCAAAGGGCACATCGTTGCGCTGCAATCCAAAACACTGCCCACGATATTCAACTACCTAGTGGTGCCTAAGATCGAGCAGAGTGCCTTCCTGATCGCCCGTATCACAGATTGGGAGGCGATCAATCTCCTGCCCGGTCATGCAAACCTGTATTTCAATAACTCTTATGTAGGCAAGACCTATATCAATCCGCTAACCCTCAGCGACACCCTTTCGCTGAGCATGGGACGCGATAAATCCATCGAGGTTAAGAGGGAGTTACTGGCTGACAAATCAACGGAGCGACTGATCGGCACCAACAATAAAAAGACGCTCTCCTATAAGATCGAGGTCCGTAACTCCAAGCCGATCACCGTAGAAGTGATCATCAAGGACCATATACCCGTTTCCCAGCAGGATGATATCAAAGTGGAGGTGCTCGATAAGACCGGAGGTGAGTTGGATGATCTGACCGGTATCATCACCTGGCGGGAAAAGATCAAGACCAAGGAAAAGAAAGCCTTCAATCTGGCCTTTGAGGTCACTTACCCCAAGAATACGCCACTCAGTCTGTATTGACCGGAGTGCACAGGATACCCGGTGAATCCGTGGTGGTACAAGGCCCTGCAGTGTGGATAACCTGCGGGGCTTTTTCGTGACCCGGCCGTACCTTTGTAAAGCCCATCGGAAGGAATTGTAAATTTTTTGTCGAAGGGGGAATTTATTACCATATATTGACGTTAACACTCATAGATTAATCGTAATTTTGCCGCTTCCTTTTCAGCACTTATCTGACATGACCCTGAGCCTAAGACCCTCCCTGAACACACTGCTTTTAGCCATCGTCCTGTTCGTAGCTTACGGATCAGCCATGGCCGCTGCGCCTAAAGGCAATCCCTATGGCCGCGATCCCAACCCGATCCGCGTGTATTACTATGGCTATGACATCACGAACCCCGGCTTCGGTCTGGGTACAGAGATCAACCTTTCATGGACCAAAATGGAAAAAAGCGGTTGCCGCGGAAGCCGTGTAAGCGACCGCCAGTTCCGCATGATCCCGAATATCGGCATGTTTGCCAATGAGGCTGAGTCGCAGTCTGTATTCGGCAACCTCGAATTCAACTACGGTATCACCTTCCGTCACGGCCTGACCATAGAGTTCTTCGGCGCTGCCGGATATGCACAGAATCTCGGTGAGATCAGCAGCAACGGTAATGATAATCAAAAGACCAGCGCACCGGCAGATGGTGAGGTAACTTACAGCGGATTCATGCCGCAGGCAGGCTTCGGCGCAGGTTTCGACTTTCAAAAGATCAACGGCAAGGACTTCCCGCTGGAACTGAATATCCGCGGATTGGCGTCTTCTACCAATATCAGCGAAATGAGCATCAAGCCCGGTATCCAGGCCGGTCTGATCTATAGTTTTTAACTATTTCGTAAAGCTTTTTACTCGTTTGGGGTCAGAGGTTTCATTACCTTTGACCCCAAATTTTTTCCATTATGAAGTTCCTGTTCACCGTGCTTGCGATGGTCAGCCTTACTGCCCTGCAGGCACAATACCCGCTCGTTGAGATCTATGACATTCAATACCGCGACGAAGCCTCACTGGCCGCCGGTGATGACCTCTCCCTCTATGAAGGAGATACGGTCAGGATACAGGGAGTGGTAACCTTCGACCCCTGCGATTATGCACTGTCCAGCACGGGCAGCCGCATGGGCACCTGGCTACAGGATACAGACGGCGGGCCGTTCTCCGGCGTGCATGTACTGATCGACTTTCCGGCCATTGGGTACGCAGATCTGGAATCCCTCAACGCAGCCACACTGTTCGTAGACAACTTTCAGGTGGGTAATATCGTAGAGTGCACCGGTATCGTATCCACCTTCGAAGGGAATACCCAATTCTGGCTGATCCCGGTGGAATCCGAGATCGTAGGCTTTTCCACCCTCCCCAGCCCCGATCCGGCTGCCATTGAAGAACTGATGGTGAGTGACGGTGCGGGTGGACAGGTGATCAACACGATTGATGGTGAACAGTATGAAGGCCGATATATTGAGCTGACCAACGTGTTCGTGACCGATGTAACACCCTCAGGACTGCGCTGGTTCTGGTACCTGCAGGATGCTGCCGGCAACAAGATCCAGATCCGCGATGTGAGCGGTCATTTCAGGAATGATACCTATGACGACGAATGTAATATCTGGGCCGGCGGGGCTGCAGGTGAAACCAACACCCCCGACATCTATACGCCACCCGCGATCGGAACCAACCTGTCTTATGTTCGCGGTATGATCCTCGAGTTCTCCGCTGAGACACAATATGCCATCGCTCCGCTTTCCCTTGAAGATATAGGACCGGCTTTGAGTTCACCACCGGTGATCACAGACATCACCCGCACCCCGGTGGTGGCTACCCCGGATGAGGAAGTGACCATTTCGGCCACCATTACTGACCTCGACGGCACAGTGGCTTCTGCTAACCTTTACTATAGCTATGGCATCGGTGCCACCGACTGGAATCTTCAGGTGATGACCAATACGGCCGGTGATACCTGGCAGGGTGGCATTCCCGGACCGGGAGTGGACAGCACTTACGTGAACTATTATATAGAAGCGTTCGATAATGCCGGCAACAGCATTACCACGCCTTCACCCGCGGCACCGCTCACCTATATTGTATATGCCGATGGCATCAACAGCATCGTACAGATACAGAATACCCCATACTCCAGCGGAGCATCCATCTGGGCCAATGACAGCATTGCCGATATGCAGATCGAGGCTTTTGTGACCTCTACCACCCAAACCTATGACCTGGGTATGGTAGCCGTTCAGGAAGGTTCAGGTCAGTATGAAGGTATTTTCATCAAATCCGTGCCCGGTGACGGCACCGACGGCCTGATGCGTGGCGACCTGATCCGCATCACCTCCGGTAAGGTCATAGAGGAGTTCGGTGTGACCAAGCTTACCAATATCACCTTTACCGTGCTGAGCACCATGAACGACCTTCCTGCGTTCACCACCGGTATTGACCCTCTGGAGGTTGACGCCAAGGTGTATGCGGCCACAGAACCATATGAGGGCATGCTCGTGCGCTTTGATGATGCCTTTGTAACCTCTAATAACGCCGATGCAGCCGGTGGCGGCGCTTTTGGCGAGTGGCGTGTGAACCTGGATAACACTCCTGAGACCGGCATGCGTTGCGATGATTACAGCTATGAGATCAACTTTGAATTTGGTGTAGACTCCCTGACCCTTGGCCAGGAGCTTGGCTATATTCAGGGTATCCTGTATTACAGCTTCAGCAACTGGAAGCTGCTGCCCCGCGACCGGAATGATATCGACGGCTATGCTACCACCTATCCGAACAGCATCGTATCCTTCAATTTCACCACTCCGGCAGCCACCGGGTCGATCGACCAGGAGGCCGGCACCATCCAATTGACCGTTCCCGCCGGTACTGACCTTACCACTCTGGTGCCCAATATAGACTACACCGGGCAGTATGTAGACCCTGCCTCAGGGGTGGCTCAGGACTTCACCGGACCGGTGACTTACACCTGCTACAGCCCTGTGAACTATGCCCCCAAAACCTACGTGGTTACGGTGGAAGAGGGGCTTTCGGCCACCCTGGGTGATGCCCTCCAAACGGGGGTATATCCGGTGCCTGCGACTGACGAATTGACGGTGGAAATTGACATGCCGTCAGTCGACCAGCTGACTCTGCAAATCATCGACTTAGAAGGTCGTAATGTAATGATAGTCAACGAGTTATGTTATGTTGGAAAAAATATTTTCCGTTTTGATTTGAGGGGACTTTCAAACGGTTTATATTTGCTTCAGTTAAGTTCTTCAACAGAAACGTCAACACGAAAGATAGAGGTTTCCAGATAACATTTTTGCCATTGGAAACCTGTTTTGGTTAACCCGTTCCGGTCATAATCCGTAACGGGTTTTTTCTTTTTAGGGATCTATGTAAAATGCGAACGGGAGATGCTGCCGCTGATCGATGTGCGTGAGTGGCAACTGCATATTAAAATGGTCATGCATCCGAAACCGGAAGATGCATTTACAGGATGGAGTACAAAAAAAGATCCGGTCGTTGAACCGGATCCTGCAATAATGAGATGATGTCAGATCAGAAGCGCTCCACTTTGCTGAAGTGAAAATCGCTTTCGATGATGGCATTCGCATCGCTGTCGCTGCCATGCACGGCATTTTCACCGATGCTGGATGCATATAATTTGCGGATGGTGCCTTCATCTGCCTTTGAAGGGTCAGTGGCGCCAATGAGTTTGCGGAAGTCTTCCACGGCATTATCCTTTTCCAGGATAGCCGCAACGATCGGTCCGGAACTCATGAACTCAACCAGTTCGCCATAGAACGGACGTTCTTTATGCACCGCATAGAATTCGCCGGCCTTCTCGGGGCTCAGTTTGGTATATTTCATGGCAACGATGCGAAAGCCTGCATCGTTGATCATTTTAAGGATACCACCGATGTAGTTCTTCTTCACTGCATCGGGTTTGATCATGGTCAATGTGATATTTCCTGCCATAGCTATGATTTTCGGGCGCAAAGATAGGAATAACATCCGGCCATTTTTAATAAAATGAAAAATTGGCGACCTTCGTAGCCTTATGGCAGGCGAAGTACTCAATCCCTTATTCCATTATCTGAGCACACCCCGGCGTATCGCTCTGCTTACGCATGTGCGGCCGGACGGCGATGCCATGGGCTCGGCGCTGGCCATGAAGATGTACCTGACAAAGAAAGGGCACACCTGTCAGGTGATCGCACCGGATGATTTTCCGGACTTCCTTGACTGGATGCCACAGAGCGATCAGGTGTTCATCCACCAGCGCAACAGGAAGACCTGCTTTGCCATACTTACACAAACCGATTGCATCTTCTTTCTCGATTTTAATTCGCTCAGGCGCATAGAGGCGCTGGGGGAAGATGTGCAGAAGCTGTATCAGAAATATGTGGGCGTCATGATCGACCACCACCGCGAGCCGGATGATTTTACGCAGTACCGGCTGTGGGATGATACGGCCAGCTCTACCGCCGAACTGGTATATTCATTCATCCTGATGGCCGGCGATGAGCACCTCATCGACAAGGATATGGCTGCCTGTTTATATGCAGGCATTGCGCTCGACACCGGCGTTTTTCAATACAGCAATACATCCCCTAAAGTACATCAGGTGGCCGGCAAGCTCATGGAGCACGGCCTGCAGGTGGATCGCATCCATAATGCCCTGTATAATCAATACGGTGAGAACAGATTGCGTTTTGTAGGCTATCTGCTTTCGCAAAAGATGCTCATCCTCGCTGAATATCGCACCGCCTACATGAGCATCACCATGGCTGATGCAGAGCAGTATAAGCTGAGTATCGGCGACAAGGAAGGCATCGTGAACCTGCCGCTGGCCATGCGCGACGTGGATATAGCCATTCTGTTCACCGAAGACAAGGATAAGATCAAGATATCCTTCCGCTCCAAGGAAGATGTGAATGTGGAGAAACTGGCCCGCATATATTTCAACGGCGGCGGCCATAAGAACGCCTCCGGAGGTTCTTCCAGACTATCCTTGGAGGAAACGGAACAATATTTGCTTAAAGTTCTCCCGGAATTCTATGCACTGCCGGTCGAACCCTAATGTTCGAAGGCAGGAGACCCCAATAACAATCAACAATCAAATACAAACTTCAACAATGAAAAAAGCCAGTCTTTTATTGATGTTCGCAGTTTTACTGCACGGATGGGCAGATGCGCAAAGCGATAAGAAGAAGTACAAACATCTGCCGGATGGTTTATACGCAGAGATGCAAACTTCTAAAGGCAATATCCTGCTGTTCCTCGAGTTTCAAAAAACACCCCTCACGGTAGCCAATTTCGTTGGCCTCGCAGAAGGCAAGATCGAGAATTCGGCCAAGCCGCTCGGCACTGCGTATTACGATGGATTGAAATTTCATCGCGTGATCGCCGACTTCATGATCCAGGGCGGCGACCCCAAGGGTAACGGACAGGGTGGTCCGGGTTATGCTTTCAAGGACGAATTCCACAGTGATCTGAAGCACAGCGGCCCCGGTATACTGTCAATGGCCAATGCCGGAAAATTCACCAATGGCAGCCAGTTCTTTATTACACACAAGGAAACACCATGGCTGGATAATAAACATGCCGTGTTCGGCCATGTAGTGGAAGGTCAGGACGTGGTGAATGCGATCGCTCAGGGCGACACCATCAACCATATCAAGATCATCCGCAAAGGCAAGGCAGTGAAAAAATATGATCCGGCAGCCGTATTCAAGACCTTCGAAGATAAAGGCGATGTGAAGCGCGAACCCAAGAAGTGATCGAACAATAAGACATCATCATTCAAGCTCTGTGATTTTCACAGGGCTTTTTTTATTCCGTTGAGAAAGCAACTTCGTTGAAAGCGCGCGGCAGCTTAGAGCACTGCCTCGAAATAATACACCTGATTGGTATCGGAATTCCGATCCTCCAGTGTCATTTCATTATTGGTAAGTGTAAGCACATTGAAAACGCGCGACTGGAATTCATCCGACAGCGTGAGAATATCATCGCCGTCGCTGAAAATATAAAGTCCGGTAATGGTTACCGGCGTAGTGCCAAAAAGTAAATAGGATTCTGTGTAGTCCTGGTCGCGTTCGCAGATCAGGGAGTATGTGCCGAATTCGGCGGTGAACAGCGGTGTTTGATCATAACCGTCGATCTCATATTTGTATACGGTCCACGACCTGCTGATATGCTCAATGGCTTCGTTCTCATTGATCTTATCGCAGGAGGCGGTGTAACCCAAAATACATATGCACATCAACAATTTCCGCATGCTTCGCTTTACGATGATCCGAATTTAAGTGAGCTCAGGGATAGCTGATTCCATGGGCAGGTCGGTTTTTTTGATCCCATTCCAGCCATTGGTCACATTCCTAAAATTGGAAATACCGTTGGCCTTGAGGATGGACGCTGCCATCATGCTTCGGTAACCTGCAGCGCAATGCACAATGTACGATTTGCTGCTGTCGAGTTCATCCAGACGTTCACCGAGTTCACTTAACTGTATATTGATCGCTCCTTTTACGTGTTCATTTTCGTACTCTGAGGGTTTCCGCACATCCAGAATGATATGTGCCTCATCGCCATAATAAGTACGAATATCTTCCGGTGCCATGCTGATGACGGTCTCTACCGGTTTGCCGGCCTGCTTCCATGCATCCATGCCTCCATCCAGATAACCGGCCACCTTTTCATAACCTACACGTGCCAGACGCAGAACAGACTCCTGCTCTTTTCCGGGTTCGGTTATGAGTACCAGTGTGCGGTCGATATCTACCAGGGTGCCTACCCATACGGCAAACATACCATTCAATCCGATGTTGAGTGAGCCGGGGATGAAGCCTTTTTCAAACACATCAGCCACACGAGTGTCCAGTATAAGCGCCCCTGCAGCCAGCTGAGATTCCAGTTCAGCCACTGAGAGGGGGTGTGCATTATGAGATACCACTTCATCCACAGGGTCATATCCCTCGCGGTTGATACGGGCATCTTCAAAGAAATATTTCGGCGGTGCGCTCAATCCGTCCGTAACTGCGGCAATGAATTGCTCGCGGGTCATATCCTGCAGCGCATAATTGGTTTGCTTTTGGATACCAATGGTAGAGAACGTCTCCTTGCCCATGCTTTTACCGCATGCGCTGCCGGGACCGTGTGCCGGATAAACGATGACCGCATCCGGGAGGGTCTTGATCTTGTTGTTCAGTGAATCGTACATCATCGACGCCAGCGCCTCTTTGGTCATCACCCCATCCAGCAGATCAGGACGGCCCACATCACCCACGAACAGTGTATCACCCGTAAACAGGCTGTGGGGTGTGCCATTCGGATCGATCAGCAGATAGCAGGTGCTTTCCAATGTATGTCCCGGTGTATGCAGCGCACGAATGCGCAGATCACCAACACGAAACTCTTCTCCATCATGCGCATTGATCACATCGTAGCTGGTGCGTGCTTCCGGGCCATAAATGATCTGAGCACCGCTTTTGCGTGCCAGGTCAATGTGCCCACTCACAAAGTCGGCATGAAAATGCGTCTCGAACACATACTTGATGCGCGAATTGCGTTCAGCGGCTTTTTTCAGATACGGCTCTGTTTCACGCAGCGGATCTATGATCGCAGCCTCGCCATTGCTTTCAATATAATAAGCGGCTTCTGCGAGGCAGTTGGTATAGAGTTGTTCGATGTACATGTTTCCTCGTTTTGAGTGTAATGCCTGTAAAGGTGATCAACGCCTGTGCGTTGTTTTTTGTTTTACTGTCAGATCTCGCGGCTGGTGTCAAAGTTCTCCAGATAATCAGCCACGCGCTTCAGGAATGAGCCGCCGAGCATGCCGTCGACCACACGATGGTCGTAACTCATACTCATGAACATCATATGGCGGATGCCGATCACATCACCCTGTGGGGTTTCTAGCACCACCGGGCGTTTCTTGATCGCACCTACCGCCATGATAGCTACCTGCGGTTGGTTGATGATGGGTGTACCCATCAGGCTGCCGAAAGAGCCCACGTTGGTGAGGGTGAATGTGCCATCCTGTATCTCTTCCGGCTTCAATTTATTGTTGCGTGCACGATTGGCCATGTCATTTACCGCCATCGTGAGCCCAACCAGATTCATACGGTCGGCATTCTTGATCACAGGTACGATGAGGTTGCCGGAAGGCAGCGCAGCGGCCATGCCGATATTGATATCCTTCTTATAAATGACATTGTACCCGTCAACGGAAACATTGATGGCCGGAAAATCTTTAATTGCCTTGGCGATCGCTTCGATGAATATGGGTGTGAAGGTGATCTTTTGTCCCTCGCGCTTTTCGAACTTCTCGCGGATGCGGTTGCGCCATTCCACGATCGGAGTCATGTCTACTTCCACGTAGCTGGTCACGTGCGGAGAGGTGCGCTTGCTCATCACCATGTGGTCGGCGATCATTTTGCGCATGCGGTCCATTTCGCGGATATCAGCATTGCCGGATGCGGTGACGGTCTGCACCACCACCGGTTCTTCCTTCTTCACGGCAGGTGCTTCCGTCTGTTGCACCGGAGCTACCGTTTGTTGCTGTGCACCCCGATTCTGCACGTAGTTCAGTATATCGGATTTTGTTACACGGCTATCTTTTCCCGTTCCGGGGATGCGCTCCAGTTCAGCCATGGAGATGCCTTCCTCACGGGCGATGTTCAGTACGAGTGGACTGTAAAACCGGTCACCACCGGCAACAGGCGCTTCCGTGGTGGCCTTTTCGATCTGCACCACAGGAGCCTGCACTTTCACTTCCTGCTGCACAGGCGCTTCTTTCACGGGTGCCGAAACGGTGGTTTGTCCGCTGGCGCCGTCAATGATGGCAATGGCCTTGCCGATCTGCACCACATCGCCTTCCTTGAACAATATTTTAGTGATCGTGCCGGCAAAAGGGGAGGGCACTTCGCTATCCACCTTATCAGTGGCGATCTCCAGTGCGGCTTCGTCAACGGCAATGCTGTCTCCTTCCTTCTTTAACCATTTGAGAATGGTGGCTTCCATGATACTCTCGCCCATCTTGGGCATGATCAGTTCTTTCTGCGACATGTCTTGTAAGATTCTGTTTGTTTAGCGCTATGGTCATTGACCCACCGGTCCTCTGCAGGAACAGTTTGCCATTCTCGCAAAATTACGGTTATTGGGCAGGTTTAACAAGGTGATCCGTCAACAGCATCCGCAGCTCGTGCAGGGCAAACAGGCACGCGTATTCGATGTTGACATCCCGGGTCTTGTTGAAAAAATAATGCTTCACCACCTTGCGGCCGCCACCTGCCACGCCGATCCATACGGTGCCTACCGGTTTTTCGGGCGTGCCGCCATCCGGACCGGCGATACCCGAAACCGCGATCGCATAATCCGTTCCCAGCACGCGCAAAGCCCCGTCGAGCATGGCTGAAACGGTCTCTTCGCTTACGGCGCCGTGCTTTTCCAGTGTTGTGGCCGGCACCCCAAGGATGTGCTCCTTGATGCGATTGTCGTAAGCCACGATGCTGCCGGTAAAATAGCGTGAACTGCCGGGTACGGCTGTGAGTTTATGGGCTATCTTGCCCCCGGTGCAGCTCTCGGCGGTTCCGAGGGTTTTTCCGGCTTGCAGCAGGAGGGTGCCTACATGCGATTCCAGCGGTTCCTGATCAGTGGCGTAAATGCCCTTACCCAGGATGCTGTGCATGAGTGCTGATAAGCTGTTCAATTCCGGCTCCAGTTCTGCTTCCGATCGACCGTGGGCGGTAAGTCGCAGTTTAACCACACCCGGAGAGGGCAGATACGCTAATCCGATATGGCCGGGAAGCTGTGCCTCCAGAGGTTCCAGCTGTTTAGCCAGAAAACTTTCGCTGATGCCGCTGGTCATGAAATAGCGGTTCACGATAACAGGTAGGGTAAAGGTCTTCCGAATGCGGGAAAGCACCTGGTCGGTCATCAGTCCCTTCATCTCGAACGGCACCCCCGGCAGACTCACCAGCACGCAGCCATCGCGCTCAAACCACATACCCTGCGCTGTTCCAAGGGTGTTGGGTAAGACCACACAGTTGTGCGGGTACATGGCCTGATCCCGGTTGTTGTCGGTAAAGGGGATATTGCGCCGGGCAAAGGCATCGCGGAGGCGCTCGTAAATGTCTGCATGGAAGACAAGATCACTGTCGAAGAGGCTGCACAGCGTTTTTTTGGTGATATCATCTTTAGTTGGCCCCAGACCGCCCGTGACAATGATGATCTGCACGGTTTGGAGATAATGGGTAAGGCAGCGCGTTATATGCTCCGCGTCATCGCTGATGGCGGTCACTTCATGAATATCTATCCCCAGCGGCTGCAGTTGCGTGGATATCCACGACGCATTGGTATTGACAGTAGTGCCGTTCAGGATCTCATCGCCGATGCTGACGATGGCTGCCTGTATCTGATCATTCACGATATTGGACATGGAATGGTGTAAACGTATTGAACATACAAACTTAGGCGGATTACAGAGATATTCTTTTAATTTGTCACAAATTCTGAAGCCATGTTACGTAAACTGCTCACCGGTATTTTTGTTGTTGGCATTTTTTCCAGTGCCACCTGCGATCCGCAGGTTATGGAGGATGTATTGAACGCCGTGATCACGCCGGCCATCACGGAGCAGCAGGCGGCCAACGGGCTTATGGAGGCGCTGGTGCAGGGAGCTACCAACGGTTCTGAGGCGCTGGCCATGGTAGACGGGTATTTCAAGAACCCGCAGGTAAAGATCCCTTTTCCGCCGGAGGCTCAGAAGATCGAAAGCACCCTCCGCGATCTGGGGATGAATAAGATGTGCGACGATGTGATCCAGTCCATCAACCGCGCTGCCGAGGATGCTGCTGCCGAGGCAAAACCCATCCTGATCAACAGCATTCGCGCCATGACCATCAACGATGCCATGGACATCCTTTTCGGGGCCAACGATGCGGCTACCGAGTATCTGAAAAAGACCACCACTACTGAATTGACCAACAAGTTCAAGCCGGTGATCGACAGTTCCCTAAAGCAGGTTGGCGCCACCAAGTACTGGAGTGATGCGGTCAACTATTATAATAAGATCCCGCTGGTGGAGGATCTGAACCCTGATCTTTCGGCCTATGTTACGCAGAAAGCGCTGGACGGGCTTTTCTATATGGTTGAACAGGAGGAGTTAAAGATCCGCCAGGACCCCGGCGCACGGGTAAGCCAGATCGTGAAAGACGTGTTTGCCTACTACGACGCCAACAAGTAACAGGGGGAAGAAATGTGGATAAGTCCCGCTTTTTCGTGCAGAAAGCGGGACTTATCGTTTTTTGACACTATCCTGATGGAGATAAATATCCTTAATATTGCCTTTAAGGAATATTAACTAAATTTCCTCCTTCAATTCCTGATCGACTAAACCCAATTATTAATTCAAAACCAGATCTATGAGAAAACTAGCTGCCCTGGTGCTGCTGTTAACTGTCGGTATGGTGTCTGTGGCATATGGCCAGGGACGCACCATTACCGGAACGGTGACATCGGCAACCGACAATCAGCCATTGCCGGGAGCAACGGTAATGGTGAAAGGGACTACAGCAGGTACGGTTACTGACCTTGACGGTAAGTATGTACTGGTAGTTCCACAGGACAAGGATGTACTGGTGTACACCTTTTTAGGATTTACGACCAAAGAAGAGAGCATCGGCTCCCGCAACGTGATCAACGTTACGATGGAGGAAGATGTGCTCGGCCTGGAGACCGTTGTTGTGACCGCTCTGGGTATTTCCAAGGAAAAGCTCTCGCTCGGTATCTCTACCCAGGAGGTAGGTGGTGACCGCATCGCAAGCTCAGGTGAAGAGAACTTCATTCAGGGTCTTGCCGCGAAAGCTGCCGGTGTGCAGGTATACGGTTCTTCCGGTACTCCCGGTGCTTCTTCCAAGATCATCATCCGCGGTCCTTCAACCTTCACGAATGAGAACCAACCACTGGTGGTGATCGACGGTGTGCCCATCGACAACTCCACCACGAGCACAGTGGCCGGTGATTATCCTTTTAACGCCAACCTGAACGGTGTGAGCAATTCGAACCGCGGTATTGATGTTAATCCGGATGACATTGAAAGCATCAACATCCTGAAAGGACCTGCGGCAGCAGCGCTCTATGGATCACGTGCAGGTTCCGGTGCCATCATCATTACCACCAAGCGCGGGAATAAGATCGGCGACAAAGGAGTACACATCAACTTCAGTTCATCACTCGAAATGAATCAGGTGAACAAGTTACCTGCTCAGCAGATGATGTATGCTCAGGGAACCGGCGGTGGTAAACTCAAGAACGATGGAACCCTTGAAGTGGAAGGTGATTATGATACAGCAGATCCGGGACCAGACCTGTTATGGAATACCGCGGATGACGTTTCAGCCGGCGGCCCTAATAGCTGGGGTCCTTTAATGACCACTCTCGGTATCGAACCGGTTGACAATCCGGCAGAGTTCTTCCAGACCGGTCTTACCTATAACAATAACCTGTCCATTAGCGGCGGTAATGAATTCGGTTCTCTGCGTTTGTCATTGGGTAATACCCAGGATAACGGTATCATCCCGAATACCAATTATGATCGTAATTCCGTGCGTATTAATTCTGACATGCGCATTTGGGAGAAATTCAGGATATCTGCTGACGCGAACTATATCAACAGCGGTGGTACCCGTGCACAGAACGGAAGTAACCTTTCCGGTGTGATGCTTTCGCTGATGCGTGCACCAACGAGCTATGATCTGGCTGCAGGATATGAATATGCCAGTGGAGCCAACAGAAATTATTTTTCTGCTTATGATAATCCGTATTGGACAGTATATAATAACCCCTTTACTGACAATGTAAACCGCCTGATCGGAAACTTTGCAGCGATCTATAACCCGCTCGACTGGGTAACCTTAACCTACCGCATCGGTACGGATACTTATTCTGATCGGCGTAAACAGATCTTCTCCATCGGTTCAAATGACCCGGCCAATGCACCCGGCGGACAGATCGAGGAGAACTATATCAATTATCAGCAGGTATACAGCGACCTTATCGCAACGGCCAGTCGTCAGATCACTAAAGACGTGAACCTGAACCTGACCCTGGGTAATAACATTACTACCATCAGCTCATACAATTTATATTCCCGTGGTCGTGACCTCACCATCCCGGATTTTTACAATATGAGCAATGCGTCTGACTTGTATACCAGCCAGTTCACTTCCGAGCAGCGCAACGCCGCTTTCTTCGGTGAATTTGGTTTTGAATATCAGGAGATGCTGTTCTTTACCGTGACAGGAAGGAATGAGTGGTCATCTACTTACGGCCCGAGTCTGGGTTCTGCATTCTTCCCTTCAGCCAACATGGCCTTTGTATTCAGCGAAGTGCTGCCAACAAATAACATCTGGTCATTCGGTAAGTTGCGTATTGCCTATGCACAGGCCGGTATTGAACCACAGCCATATAGCGCTAATACTTACTTTACATCGCCGTTGTATACTGATGGCTTCACCGATGGCTACAGCTTCCCATTCCTGGGTTTCCCCGGATTTGGATACAGCCAGTTGAATACGCTGGGTAACCCCGACCTGAGACCGGAAAGACTGACCGGTACAGAATTGGGTGTTGACCTGAAATTCTGGAATGGACGTATCGATGTGGAAGCAACCGTTTATAACCAGGAATCTTCTGATATCCTCCTGACCAAACCGATCGCCTCTACCTCCGGTTATTCATTCGTGTATGACAATGCCGGCGCGATGGTGAACAAAGGCGTGGAAGTGTCGCTGAATGTTGACGCTGTGAAGAGGAAGAACCTCACCTGGAACATCGGCGGTAACTTCAGCCGTAACGTGAATGAGGTGACACAGCTTGCAGAAGGCGTAGATGAGATCGAAGTGGAAGCCGGATTTGGTGATCCCGGTGCATATGTGATCGTTGGTCAGCCTTATGGACTGTTGTATGGCAGCCAATGGCAATATACTGAAGATGGTGACCTCATCATTGGCAGTAACGGATTACCGATCATTGACACTGTAAGCGGTGTGATCGGCAATCCCTATCCGGATTGGCTGGCCAATATTAATACCGGTCTTAGCTGGAAAGGACTTACCGTAAGTGGTTTGCTGGATATTCGCAAAGGCGGTGATATCTGGTGCGGAACCATCGCGCGTATGAACCGTATTGGTATTTCAGAAGCTTCTGCAGATCGCGATCAAACCTATGTGATCGAAGGTGTGGTGTTGAATGAGACCACAGGTGAGTATGAAGAGAATACCATCGAGATCGGACCCGATAAATATTTTGGTGATTACCTCGGCGATAACGGCGCAACCGAGCAGCAGGTGTTTGACGGATCCTGGGTGCGTTTGCGTGAGGTGAAAGTGGCCTACCAGTTCGATATGAAGGACGTGAAGGTGATCAAAGGCCTCACCGTAAGCGCTACCGGCCGTAACCTCTGGTTGAAGACAGATTATCCCGGCGTAGATCCTGAAACAAGCCTCACAGGCGCAGGTTCTAACATCTCCGGTTTCGACTGGTTCAACAACCCCGGAACACGCTCATTTATTTTCACAGTTAGTGCAGCATTCTAAATTCGATGACAATGAAAAAGCTATTGATCATATTCACACTCCCGATCTTGCTGATCGGGCAGGGTTGCAGTAATTGGGTGGATGAAGTATCAGAGTCGCCCAATGCGCCCACCGAGGTAACACCCGGCTTGCTGTTGTCTGTATCTGAGCTGGCCATGCAGTCACTCTATACCGGACAACTCGCCCGTACCTCTTCCATCCTGACGCAACAGTCGGCAGGTAATCAATTCCAGATGATCGCCATTCGCGACTATCTGATCACCGAGCAGAGCAATACCAACGAATGGAGTACCATTTATGCTGATGCACTTATCAATCAGCAAACGCTTATTGAGTTTGCCGGTGATGCAAATCCGTATTATCGGGGTATCGGCACCATTCTTAAATGTATGACCATCGGCCTTGCCACAGATTTCTGGGGCGATATTCCGTATTCTCAGGCCCTGAATGGTTTGGAAGGAACACCCGAAGCGCTGAATCCTGAGTACGACACACAGGAGCAGATCCTGGTTGCGATCCAGAATGATCTGACCGCAGCCATCAATGATCTGTCGCAGCCTATCACAGCAAATGCGTTATTGCCTGGTGGTGAAGATTTTATCCATGGTGGCGATGTTTCCAAATGGATCAAAACCGCGCACATGCTCAAGGCGCGTTATGCCAATCGTTTGAGCAAGCGCGATCCTTCCGGCTCAGCGAATGATGCCTTGATGCATATCAGTGCTTCCGGCGTAACTTCCAATGCCGACAATTGTAATGCCATTTGGGGTATTGCCGGTAATGAGTTGAACCCCTGGTTCTCGTTCAATGTGACGCGCAAGAATTACATCAAGATGGGTGAGTTCTTCATTAACCTGCTCGCATCAACGAACGACCCGAGGTTACCTGTATATGCTACGCTGGATGAAGATGGCGCTTATACCGGCGTTCCTTCCAACGGATTGAATGATGACGCATCCAATATCGGTTCGTTATATGGATCCGATGGTGCTCCGCTGCCATTGGTAACCTATTATGAAATGAAGTTCATTGAAGCAGAAGCAAACTTCCGCCTCGGCGCTGCTGATGCTGCCGCTGCCGCATACAATGATGCAGTGAAGGCAAACCTGCTGGCGGCTCTTGGCGCACCTGATCCGGTGTATGAAGCTGCCAATGCTTCTGAGACCGGTGCTACGATCACTCTGGAGAAGATCATGACCCAGAAGTACATTGCCATGTTCACTCAGCCTGAAGTGTGGGCTGACTGGCGCAGGACAAACCAGCCGGCGCTCATCCCTAATCCGGATGCTGCGCTGGGTCAGATACCGCGTCGTTTCCCGACTTGTATCAACGAGCGTTTGTACAACGAAAATGTTCAGGTGGTAGGTGATATCACGCTGCCTGTTTGGTGGGATCAATGATCCTTGACCGAATACATATTAAAAAGGCCTCCGATCTCGGAGGCCTTTTTAATTGTCTGAAGCCGGTCATTAAAAGAATGTAACCGTAAACTCCAGCCGTGCATTTCTGCCGTGGTCATCAGCACATACGATGCGTGAGCGGCCTTCTGTCGGCGAGAAGAACACCGGCTCTGATGGAGGCGCACTGGTAAGCAGTTTATCATTCACAAACCAAAATACGCGTTCCACATCCGCAGCTGTGTTTGCCTGCAGCATGATCTGCTGTGGGTCGTCCTTTTCCAGTAAGTATTCCATTTGATGCACCGGGGAAATAATGACCGGCGCATTTTCTTCAAATATGCGCTCACATTCAGGCCAGTGTGGTGGTATGCGCTCGAAAGGTATGTGCTGCTCGGCCCTCCATGCGATCAATTCACTGCTGAGCTGCTCATACAACTTATGCTTGTAACCTGTTTCCGGTATGCACGAAGTGCAATAGCTGTATTTTTCCTGCATATCAACAGCCACTTCGGCTAAATGCCTGCAGGTGTCATTGCGCGATATGCCGGGCATAAAATAGTCCATGACCACATTGGTGCAATGCACTGATGGGATACTGCCACCCGCATCACATACATACCTGAACTGCACGGATTCCGGCATCCGGTTCCAGTCGGCACCCGCATCGCTGCCTATCGCATGAAATAAATTAAATAACAGGGGTGTGGCCACCTGCGCTCCGGAAAGTTCCGGGATGCCCTTCCCGCTGAAATTACCCACCCAAACACCGATCGTATAATCCGTATTGTACCCGATACTCCACGCGTCTTTGCGGCCAAATGAAGTGCCGGTCTTCCAGGCGATATGCGGAACATGTTTCGCATGTTGGTAATAACCGGGCAGGTCAGGTCGCTCGAGTTGCGCTAATATTTCCGTGATCATGAAGGCAGCAGCTTCGGAACAGATCTGTACACTGCCTGTATCGGTATCATTTTGCAGATAGCGTGGTCGGTGCTGTTTACCTCCCTGAGGGAAGGCACTGTAAAGCCGTGTGAGTTCTTCCAGCGTCACGCCGCAACCTCCCAGAGCTACTGAAAGCCCCAGATCATTGCGTTTTTCTGCTATGGATTGGAAGCCGGAGGTCTCGAGCCTGTCGAGGAATGTGTGGATCCCCATACCGTGCAGTGTGCGCACTGCGGGAATATTCAGTGAATTCGAAAGGGCATAGGTTATAGAAATATTGCCGTGGAACGTCTCATCATAGTTGCTCGGACTGTATCCTGAATAATTAACCGGAACATCCGCGATCATGGATTGCGGTGTGTGTATACCGGCGTCAAATGACAAAGCATAGAGCAGCGGTTTCAGTGTGCTGCCGGGAGAGCGCACCGCCTGCACGCCATCCACCTGTCCGCCATCACGTGTATTAAAGAAATCGGCACTTCCCACATAGGCTACGATCTGGTGGGTACGGTTGTCGATGACCATTGCGGCACCATTTTGAATATCGAGTGACCATAACTGTTTCACATAGGCCTGCAAGGTGGTCTCGCATTGCGCCTGTATTTCAGGTTTGATGGTCGTTTTTACAATGGGAATACCCGGATGGTCGTACCGCATGCGCGCACAAAAATGTCGCGCCATGGTCGGGCCTTCGGTGCGGAAAGCATGAAAGGGCTCATGCAGCGCATCATCGATCACGGCATCCGGAAATATGCCTGCCTGACGAAATCGCTCCAGCCATTTATTCCGCTCCTGAACGATCACATCATTCTGCTCACCCGGCCGCAGTGAAGTGGGACGGTTGGGGATGATACTCAGTGCAGTGATCTCTGCCAGTGAAAGGATATGCGGGTTTTTTTCGAGATACAATACGGAGGCCGCCTTTACACCCTCAATGTTACCGCCATAGGGCACCAGATTCAGATACATCTGCAGGATCTCATCCTTGGAATACAACATATCCAGCTGTAACGCCCTGAACATCTCTGTGAGCTTATTGGCGTAGGTCCTGTCATTCGGCGTTAACATGCGCGCCACCTGCATGGTAATGGTGCTGGCACCGGATGTGCGCGTGCCGGTGCGGAGGTTGTTATACAGCGCCCGCACGACGGATGCAGGATTGACACCGGGATGATACCGGAAATATCTGTCTTCCTTGAAGATGATCGCCTTCTGCATATCCGGCGTGATCTCCTCCAGTTCGGTCATCATACGCCACTTGTCATCTGACGTGAGGAAGGCGTTCATCACCGTGCCATCGGCAGCGGTTACGATCTGTGAATATTCGATTTCGGCATCCACAGGGAACAACACATTCAGTAAAAAGAAAAGCCCCATGCAGCCGGCGATGCCCTGCAGCGTCCTCAGCAGATACCTGCCGGGTCGTGTATGCAGCACAAGTTGATGCATACGCACAGAATAACGCCCGATGACGTCGCTCAGCGACATATTACCTGATGATCTGGAATTTGAACTTATTGGGGATCTCACTATACATTACCATGGTACTGTTCAGGTCGAATTGCAGGATGATGTTTTGTGATACAGCCTGTGTTTTACCTTTGTAATGTGCCTTTAGTCGGTTATCGAGGTCTGTATAGGCTACGATATCCTTATCCGCCCGTATCGTTTTTGGCATGTATGTTTCCACCACGGCCAACTCGCCATTGCAGAATACTTTGAAGAAACCGTTCCCGTCTTCATACCATAACACATTGTCGATGATCTCATATTGCCTGGGCGGTTGGTTTTCCAGCGCTGTGATGATGCCTTTGTAAAATACATAGAAGTCGCCGATGTCGTCGACATAAGCGACCAGGTCATCACCGGTCTTGCAAACCGGGAGTTCTGTTTGTACATCCACCACAATAGGGCCGTTGCAGTACGATGACAGATATGGGTTAGGTGAGTAGTTTGAAGAGAGGCAATTGATCTGCGGAAGATTCATCAATTCGTATACCTGACCATTCCAGAAGACCTTCATGAATTGATAATTGTCAATAAAGGTCACCGTATTGGCGCCCGCCTGGATCATGATCGGACCATAGGAGTCGATATCCATTTGTTCGCCGTGAAAATAGATCCTGAATTGCCCGATGTGATTCACATACGCGAGGATATTATCCCCGGCTGTGGCCGTGAGTACCGGTTGTTGTTCGAGTTCCATGAATTGGCCTGCCTCATATACGTAGAAAAATTCGGCATAATCATGCATGGCGGCAATGCTGTCGCCAAAGCAGTAAGGGTTGTTTTGTATGAATCCCAGATATTTTCGCTCATTGCCATCGAACAGGGAAAAGCTACCGCCGTTGCCATAGTACAGGTAATAATCGGTATTCCGATAGAAAGTGGGATTGGATACATCCAGGCGTTTTTGCTGATGGCCGCCGTAGTAGATCAGATCACCAACATTATTGACATAGGCCAGGCTGTTGGCCGCATGCTGAACCGAGCGCACACGCAAATGTTCCAGGTGCACCAGGCGCCCGCTGTCGCTGACATAGAAATCTCCCTGCGCATCTGTATATGTAAGCATGGGCTGTGCACCTGCGGGTATGAGCGCAAGAAGTCCTGCAGAAAGGGACAATACCGCTGCAAAGAGCCTGAATTTCATGTCGTTGGAGAGAATTGAACGCCCGTGTTTGCATTAAAGGTATGATATTTGTAAAAATTCTTGTTAAAACCCCGCATATGAAACAAAAGATCATGCTTGGATTATTCAGTACCCTCACGGCTTTTTTTGCGCAGGCGCAGAGTGGTAATGTGCAGGACCTGCCGCCGATCGATGAACTGGGCACCGGAATGTTCATGGGACATCAGGGTGGGCTGTATCCGAATGGCAGCAATCACATGCCTGCCGCATTTTATGCCGACGCCGTTGAGATGGCGCGCTCGGTACAGCCACTGGATAAGAATGGCAAACCGGACCCGAACGGCAGAATAGGCCTTATCGCATTGGGTGCTTCCACAGTGGCCATGTTCAGCAAGGGGCTGGAGGAGCAGGTCCCCGGAGCGCAGGGAGTCAACAAAGAGATCGTCTTTGTGAACTGCGGTATCGGCGGGCAGGACCTCAGCGATATCATGGATCCGGCAGCTAATTTCTGGAGCGTTATTGACAGCAGAGTGAAGGAAGCCGGTATGTCACTGGATCAGGTGCAGGTGTTGTGGTTCCAGGAAGATAATCTCCGCAATCGCGACAACGATTTCGACCTGCGTGTAAACAAACTGACAGAGGAATTCACGTATATGGTGCGGTATTGCAAAGAGCGATACCCCAACCTCAAATTATTCTATGTTTCAGGAAGGCATACCACTGAATTCATGCCGGCAGATGCAAAGGATAAGCACCGCGAGCCGAAAGCGTATTTGAATGGCTGGGTATGCAAGAAACTGATCGAAAATCAGATCAATGGTGATCCTCAGCTGGCGTATAAAGGACAGAATGCTGTAGCTCCCCTAATTCTTTGGGGGCCCTATTTCTGGACGCAGGGTGCCAAGCCGCGCAGCGACGGCTATGCGGTTTCGCCGGACCTGTTCTCCAATGACGGCGTGCACCCGAATGAAAAGGGGATAGACCGCATCGCAGGTGACCTGGTGCGGTTCTGGCAAACAGATCCGGTATCGCAGCTGTGGTTCCTCGAGAATCCGTCTGAACCCGGCGCAACGGCAGGTGATGCGCTTGCGGTGGAACCGTATATGCATATGGTGATCAACAGCACCGAGGTGCAAACCATTGCCTATAACGGCATTGATCCGGAATTTAATTTTATGTTATTGCGCGACTCAGTTGTGATCATCAAAAAACAACTGAACAGAGAGGAGCAGGTGCGTGTGGAAGTAAAGGAACCCGGAACCTATAAATTCCTGATAGCTGATGCCACACACGCATACGCGGGCAAGATATCTGTTGACTCTGCACTGCAGGTAACCTTGATCAAGGAGATGGCCGACACGAAGCCCGGTAAGACCATTGATCCGAATGCACCGGCCTGGGTAGTGAACGGCGCGAATAAGCTGCCCAAACTAAAGCGCGTCCTCGATCCGCATACCAACGTTAAATGTGTGATCAGTGATGGCGGAAAAGAGGTTTTAGTGATCGAAGATGTGCTGAATAAACATACAGATCTGAACGCTGCGCTGGACCGAGGTGAGTATACGATCTCCTTTTATGATGAGCAGGGTAAACAGATCAAACTACCTGAGGAGTTCAAAAGCATGGTACGTATCAAATATTGACCAGAACACAGGATAAAAAAAAGCGCAACAAATGGATCGTTGCGCTTTTTTTTATTTATCTGTTTACGGTCATTGTATGCGTACCCACCCGGCGCCGTTGTAGCTGTGGTAAGCTTCATTATACATGGCATCTGCCATGACAGGACCCATCCGGAAAGTACCCGGACTTACCGCCCTGACGGTATAATAATAGTTTTGGGTAGTCTTGCCCACATGCACAAACAAATGGATGCGGTCGTCGCGGATGTCCTCATGATCCGGGGTCGCCTGATCCTTGATCCATTGCATGGTGGTTGTGGCGCGCAGGCGGTCGTTCTCGATCTCGAAACCGGCCGGCAGGATATCGGTGATGACAACATTCTCTACATATGATTTCGGCGCTTCAATACTGATCTTCACCACCACCAGATCGTTCTGACTGATCTTACGCAGATCCACCGGTCGTCCCCAGCGGTCGTAGAAGGATTTCCGCACCTTCATGAAGCTATCCTCTTCTACAAAGGAACCATCGGCAGTCAATCCCTGCGTGCTCCAGAAGTAATACAGTTGACCGCTGCCTGAAGTTTGGATGGTGATCTTCTTATTCAGCAATGACGCATCCGTGATCAGCAGGTCCTTACCATCGAAAGTACCAATGGTCTTTCCATCTGCCTGTATGGTGGCCTTAACGGTTGCGTTTTTATTTTGTGCAGCCAGTTTTCCGAAGGCCAGGAAGGCGAAGCTGCGTTCCTGTGTGTTGAGGTAACGCTGTGCCTTCATCATTTCAGCCAGCTGCTGAGCAAGTCTGCCGATCTGTTGATTCTTCGGATCTGCTTCCAGCAGACAGTTGAGTGCAATGGCACGGTCGCGGATCGGACTGCTGAAGCTGCCGCTGAATTGTGCCTGTGATTCCTCACCTGAAAATGCATCAGGCAGGATCTTCTGTGCGCTCTTGCTGTCACCTGCCAATGTGTAGCTCATCGCCAGCATATATTTACTGTCGAGGGTAAGCATGCTCAGATTGGCTTTGTAGTAATTCATGGTAGCCATCTCGGGTTTGCCTGACAATGCCAGTACATACATCGAATAAAATACTTCTCTGGCGGCCACCTCGCGACTGTAGGTGGAGTTGTAATAATAGACGAAGGTCTTTTTCTGTTTCAACATGGTGCGCAGGTAACCGGTCATTCTGCTAACCGTTTTGTCATCCACATCATAACCGGCCTTCCGCGCTTCCAGCAGGAAATGCGTGGCATAAGCGGTACCCCACCAACTTTCATACCCGCCACCCGGCCAATAAGAGAGTGCCCCGTTATACATCTGCATGCTTTGCAGGATACGAATCGCTTCCTGAACGTTATAGGCCGGATTATTATCTTTCGTCTCCTTGCCATATAATGTCTTCACCAGATCGGCATAATACAATTGCGGGAAGGCGGATGAGGTGATCTGTTCAACACATCCGTGCGGATAATTAACGAGGTAATCAAGGTCATCAGCGAACTGCACCAGCGGTGAACGGCTCACTAAAAGTTTGGCTTTCGCGGATTGCAACACTAACTGGTTATACATCTCTACATTGGCGGTTTTGCCGCCTTCCACCACACCTTCACCGGAATACTTCTGCAGGGATGCAGGTGGCCGCACACTGATCTCGGTGATATCGGTGAACGTTTCACTCATGGCATTCACCTGAACAGATATTTTGGCATTGCCCGTGGCGCCATTTGCGATCAGTTTAAAGGTGGTGCGCGTTTCCTTATTGCCCGCAGCCTGGAATGTTTGAGTGGCGCTGCCGGCGCAGGTTACCGGACCTTCCGTTTTCAATGTAACCTTGCCGCTGGCGGATTTACCAGTGGTGTTGGCCAGTGTTACCGGCACGGTGATGGTGTCACCGGGTGTCAGAAAGCGGGGTAGGGAAGTGGTGACCACAATAGGGTCGGCAACTTTGATATGTGTCTCACTGGCACCAAAAACATCGTTCTTATACGCTGCAACCATTACGCGCAGATCGCCGCTGAATTGCGGTATGTCGACCGTAAAGGAGGCCTTACCGCTGCCGTCGGCACGGATGATGCCGCTCCAGAAACTCACGAGTTTTACACGTCGTGCCGTCATGGGGTTCAATCGCCCTTCCATCATACCGGCATCACCGCCACTCAGCATCTTTTTCAGATACACTTCCGGATACAGCATGGCATACATGTCGTAACTCATGACGCCCAGCGCGTGCTGATCATAGAACCAGTCGTAAGGGTCAGGTGTCTGGAAGTTTTTGATCTGCAGGATCCCTTCATCCACCACAGCTACGGTCAGCTGAGCATTGGGAGAGGTCTTGATCTGGATGGTTTGCTTTTTGTTCGAGCGTGATTGCTTTTCATGTGTTACGGTAAGCGGTATTTGCTTGGCCGGCTCATCCACTTTCAGGTTCACGATGCCATGGGCAACGGTCAACGGCATGCCGCTGTCGTCGTTAGGCCTGAAGAGAGTAGCGGTAACATATACGTTGGGCACATGCGCATAGGTCAGCGGCAGCGTGAGGGAAGCACTCTTTTTTTCTGTGTCGAGGTAGAAATAATCCAGCACTTTTTCTCTTTCCACGGTCACTAACAATTTACCGTTGAATGGAGTGGTGAACAGCAGTTGTGCCTTCTCACCGGTCTGATAGGTTTCTTTATCGGCAATGACCTGAATATTTCCCTCCGTACTTACTTCAAAGGCATTGTTCTGAGTTGTGCCCCAGCCGTAGGCATAGAAACGTCGGCTTACATAAGCGGTAGCATTGGGCAGATGCACACGTACCTCATATTCGCCGGATAATTCCGGATTGAACCATACGGCAGAAGATTCGCCTGTGATCTTGACCTTATGTGATTGCAGGACTTTCTCCTTTTTATTGGATCTGTAGTTATAATAATTGCGGTTCCTTTCGATCACGGTCTCGTATTCATATTTGATCACCTCCACCAGCGCATCGGTGGTGCGTGTGCCCTTGTCATCCTTGTCCACGGCGATCAGCGGTATCTTCATGGCCTGCCGGGTTCTTACATAATTGTCGAGCATGCCGATGCCGATCAGCGTTTGTTGTGTTATGATGCGGATATCCTGCACATCATACACGGGTCTGCCGGATTCATCAAACACGGTGGTCATCAGATTCCCCTGCAGGATGCCTCGGTTGGCATAGCCCTCAGCGATCTCGAACGACGCCTGCGCCTGGCCGTTAGCATCCGTTACACCTTCGGTGGTTTGTGTTTCATAATAAGTGTTGGCACCGGAGATCTGGAAGTGATATTCCGGATAACGTTTGGAAGAAAATACATACGGCCGGATGTTCAGTTCACTTTCCCAGTTGCGTTCGGCAGCAGGTGTGCCATAAAGATTGTCAGCTGTGATATTGGCGGTCACGGTTTCCCCGGGGAATAATTCTTTTTTATTGAGCGAGGCAGATACCTTGATCCTGTCAGGCATGAATTCTTCCACACTGATATACTGTGTTGCCAGCAATACATCATTCGATGCATACAACTCCACAGCATAAGTGCCTGTGATCGCGGAAACGGGGAAGTCGACAGCCGTTTCAAATGCGCCCTGGTCGTCCAGTGTTTTGCGAAGGGACTTGAATTCTTTTCCGGATGGGGACATTACACGTATGCGGACAGGGATCCGCTCCGGTGTGCTCCAATCGTAGCCGCGAATGATACCTGAAATGTGCAGGGTCTCGCCGGGACGGTAGAGATTTCGCTCAGGATACAGGAAGGCATCGAGTCCGGTAGGGTTCAAACGCTTACCGCCCACATCGAACCGGGAAGTACTGATCTCGGTCTCACTGAAAGGCAGGTAGGTATAATCACTGCCATTCTTCGCCGTGATGAGGTTGATATCAAAGTCGGGTATTTGTTGCTTTAGTCCACTGAACTTGGCAACGCCATATTTATCGGTTGTGGTAGTGTAGAGTTTTTGATTGTTGGAACTGATGAAGGAAACCTTGATACCGCTCATCGGTGCCGCTGTTTGCAGCGAGTTGGCGAATACCAGGAGCTCATCATCCGCGGCTTTGGCGATCAGACCGATATCCGATACGGAGACCACCTGCGCATCGGTGAGCCATTGTTTGTCGGTGGAGGATACTTTCACCACATAAATACCATCGAAGCGTTCGAGTTTGTCTGTGAAGTCGAGATGCAATATGCGGGAAGCCTGAAATTTTTCGAGCTTGGCAGTTTCATATTCTGCTTCGTATACCACGTTACCATACAGGTCGGTACGCACGTTGTAGTAATCATGATAATCCCAGTAACCTTCGTTCTCGTCGTAGGTTTCATACCAATCCCATTGGAAACCATCACGCATAAAGGCGAGCAGGTTATTCTCATAGATCTTGATGACCTCTACTTTTACCTTAGGCACATTCACGATGCGGAATGACAGGTTGCGTTCACCCTTGCCGATCAGGTAGCGGGCACGTTTGTGCGTAAATTCCACCTGCGGCTCCAGCTCGCCGAAGGTCACGGATTCGCGGTAGGTGTCGATCATTTTACCGCCGGCAACACCCATCAGCTGGTCAGACAACGTGATGGTGTATGACTGGCTGGGATTGAAGGCATCACTGCTGATGATCAGTCCGTTCAGCGTTTTCTCAACGGTATAAGCTACCTCCGGTGTAATGCTCACATGCGCTGCCGGATCGCTATTGGCGATCTGTTGGTTGGCGATGACACTGATGGTGCCGGTCATCCCGTCGTGTTCGGCTACCAGTTCGCGTATCTCCAGGTCCTGCACGGGTGGGATCTCGATGCGGGTAAGGAGTGGCTTCGATGTTTTGTATTTGCTGCCCGGCGCACTCAATCCGGGTTTTACGGATATTTCTACTTCAGACTTGTCCTTTCCGGGTTCTATCTGTCCGATGGAAACGGCAATGGTGCGTTGTGGCGCCGAACCGGTCACGCCCGCAGGACGCTGTTCACCATCCGCCCGTGCGGAAAGGAGGGGAGACAGACTGGCCGGATCAACGGTGGCCGTGAACCGGAGGTCGGCATTCAGGCGTATCTCACCGCTGGAGGATTCGCGATACCAATAGGTATTGGCACCGGTGATGTCGAGCAGCGGTGTGTTGAACTCCACAGGTGTGGTCTTCAGGCTCAGTCGAATGTCGGTAAGGTCGTACACTGCCTGGTTGAGCTCGGCTGTGTATACTTCGCTTTCGGCGAAACCGTTGAGCGGTGAGAAATAAAAAGCATCCGAAGACACGATCATGAATCGGCCCTGCACCGGCGGATCAAAGGTCACGAGTGGCGCGTCGGTCCAGGTGTCGAATAGTGAATCATGGAAGATGTGCTTGTTCAGCTTGAATTCCAGATTCTGATTCACGTCTACCTCCTTGTCGAAGGCACGTGATTCGATGGCGATCAGATTTCTGTCGGCATTACAGGAAGCCAGGAAGAGCGCAGCAGCGCCCAACCAGATAGCAGTAGCCCGCATAGTAAGAGAGGGTTTTGGGGTGAGGTGAAGGATATGACAATAGAACGGGTGGTGTAATTCGGGAATTGTATAACAATGATACTATTTTTTTACGCATCGCCGCCGTCGGGTCTATGTGCATATGCGGCTATGCATCGGGAGGGCGCTTTGCATCAAATTAAGTGCCAAATGTGACCATTAAAAAAAGTCGATTTTCTCTGCCGATGGTTGTAAATTTCCGCATTATTCATTAGTATAGTAGCGTCTTACCGAATATCTATTTATTTCACGAAATACCAAGATCATGGTCATCACATTCGAAGAACTGCGACACATCAAAGATGCCCTGCCACACGGCAGTATGGAGCGCATCGCCGAGGAACTGCATTTGGAAGTGGACGCCGTCAGGAACTACTTCGGGGCCGAACATTTTGAGGCGCCGGGCAAGATCGCCGACGTGCACTTTGAAAAAGGAGCCGGAGGAGGCGTTGTTCGTCTTGAAGATACTGCCATCCTCAATGCCGCCATGCGGATATTGGAGGAAAGTAAACACGCCCGCTCGCTGAACTGAAAAGCCGGCAGGCGAACCCCGCGGCTCCAAAACATGGGTCGCAGCAGGGTTCAGGGCATAAAAAAAGGCCGTAAGGCCTTTTTTTTATGGTGTCAGGTGATCACTTCAAATGTTCACCATTCGTGACATGTTAGTGTTTCCGGTGATCAGCCTACGGCTTCTTTCACCAACTGGGCGGCTTCCTTTAACAGGATCGCTGAACGCACCTGCAGTCCGCTCTCATCGATCATCTTCTTGGCTTCCTCCGCGTTGGTACCCTGTAAACGCACGATGATGGGCACCGGGATGTTGCCGATGTTCTTATAGGCATCAATAACACCCTGCGCTACCCGGTCGCAACGAACGATACCGCCGAAGATGTTCACCAGGATGGCTTTCACCTGCGGGTCTTTCAGGATGATCTTGAAGGCTGTTTCCACACGCTTGGCATCCGCCGTACCGCCTACATCCAGGAAGTTGGCTGGGTTACCGCCGCTGGCCTTGATGATATCCATGGTGGCCATCGCCAGACCGGCGCCGTTCACCATACAACCTACGTTGCCGTCGAGTTTAACGAAGTTGAGACCGGCAGCGCCTGCTTCCACTTCGGTAGGATCCTCTTCGGTGATATCGCGCATGCCCTGAATATCGCTATGGCGATACAATGCATTACCGTCGATCACACACTTGGTATCTACGGCCACGATCTTATCATCAGAGGTCTTCAGCACCGGGTTGATCTCCAGCAGGGAGCAATCATTGCCCACATAGGCATTATAGAGGCTGGTAACGAATTTCACCATTTCCTTGAAGGCGTTGCCGCTGAGGCCCAGTTTGAAGGCTATGCGACGCGCCTGGAAGGCCTGGATGCCCACGGTGGGGTCTACCCATTCCTTGTGCAGTTTATCCGGGTGATGCTCGGCCACTTCTTCGATGTCCATACCCCCTTCGGTGGAATAGATGATCACGTTGCGGCTCTTCTCACGGTCGAGCAGGATACTCATATAGAATTCTTTGATGTCGCTCGCACCGGGATAGTAAACATCCTGAGCGATGAGCACCTTGTGCACCACTTTGCCTTTGGCCCCTGTTTGCGGGGTAATGAGGGTGGCGCCGAGGATCTTCTGGGCTTTTTCATACACTTCATCCAGCGACTTGGCCACCTTTACACCACCGGCCTTGCCGCGGCCACCGGCGTGGATCTGAGCTTTAACCACCCAGATATTGGTGCCTGTGTCGGCCTGCAGCTGACGGGCAGCTTCCACAGCCTGTTCCGGGGTGTCTACCGGGAGGCCTTCCTGAATTTTTACTCCGTAGCGTTTTACGAGTTCCTTTCCCTGATATTCGTGGAGGTTCATGTATGCGATTTTCGGCAAAGATAGGAAAACAGAGGTGAAGCCCAAGCGGTGGTGTTCACTCAGAATTGTGTCATTTTCGCCCCTGCCTGCATCACGGATGCGATTCCCGTATACTTTTGCCTGTATACAGCGTTAAAAGGATCGTATGAAATATCTGCTCCTATTCTCCATATGCCTGTCGGGCGTGATGCTCCGGGCACAATCCATGCGCGTCGATGCTCAGGCTTTCGCCACCTACGCGCAGTCCATGCAAACGGCCGGTACCGCAGCGGCTGCCGCTTCCGGCAGTGCGATGGTGTTGAATGTTCCTGCCGCTCCAACATGCACTATGCAGGCTGCAGCCGCAGTGCAGCCGGCTACTGTGAACTGTGGTGTAGTGGTACAGGAAGAATTAGTGGCCGGACGCCATGGCCGTATCCTGAAGGACGGCGTAAAACGGGATGCTCAGAAGCCCGGACGGCGACCGGCTAAACCGGGTAAAGGTTAGTATTCACACGCCTGCTCAGGCAGTAACGAAACTGCGCATGGAAATGGAACCGGCCGTGGTCTTTTCATTGAAGAAACGGATGGTCTCCGTAGACTCCATCACGCCGAGGGTATACAACAACGGCAAATAATGATCATTGGTGGGTACCGACAGCAAGGCCGATTGCCCGAGGTCTTTGTATTTGATCACGGATTGATGGTCGCCCTTTTCAATGAAACCCTTGATCTTCGTGTCGAACTCCACAGCCCAGTCAAAGGCGGTGTCTGTCCAGGTGAATAAGCGCAGGTTATGCACGATATTGCCACTGCCCATGATGAGCACGCCGCGTTTCCGCAAGGCTTTTAATTGTGCTGCTAAGGCATAATGGTATTCCGGCGTCTGATAATAATCAATACTGAGCTGATACACCGGAATGTTGGCGGCAGGATACATTTTGTTGAGCACACTCCAACAGCCGTGATCGAGGCCCCATTCATGATCTAATTCCACCTTGGTACTGGTGATGAGTTCGCTGGTGGTCTTTGCCAGATCCGGTGCGCCCGGGGCTGGATATTGCACGTCGAACAGCGACTGCGGGAATCCGCCGAAGTCGTGGATGGTCTCCGGTTTGTCAATGGCCGCCACCCGTGTGCCCTTGGTGAGCCAGTGGGCCGATACACACAAAATGGCCTTCGGGGTAGGGAGCAGCTGCCCCTGCGCCGCCCAGCCGCGGCTGAACTCGTTGTCTTCAATGGCATTCATGGGATTGCCGTGCCCAACGAACAGGGCCGGCATGCGGGTGTCCTCTTCCTGAGAGAACTGTCGGGTGAAGTCTTGTAGTTGCATGGCGATCAGGCCAAAGGCGCTTGCTTTTATGAATTGTTTACGCTGCATAGGGTGAAATTAGCGCATTTATATGTATATACATACAATTTTCAAAAATAGTTTCCAACAGGTCATGACAGGCGGGTGTCAATTCCCGGTATGGCTGCACAAAACGCATCGTATCGTTAAAGTTACACAAGTCGCGCAGAACATGGTCACAGTGCTCAAATAGCTATCTTTGCGCTAATACAGGAGTATGTCAGTGAAAAAAGTCAGTGAATCGGCCACCACATTTACCGAGATCGTAATGCCTAACGATACCAATCCGATGCATAATCTGATGGGAGGCAATCTGTTGAAGTGGATGGACATTGCCTGCGGTATCTGTGCCAGCAAGCATGCCAATCGGATAGCCGTTACGGCGGCAGTGGATAATGTGTCATTCAGCCGTCCGCTCAAGATCGGCGATATCGTGACCATTTCTGCGAAGATGACGCGGTCGTTCAACAGCAGTATGGAAATTTATGTAGAGGTGTTCAAAGAGAACTTCCGCACGCATGAGAAGGTGAAATGCAACGAGGCCTTTCTCACATTCGTGGCGCTGGATGATGATGGTCGCCCGGTTGCCGTACCGCAGATAGAACCCGAAACGGAAGAGGAACAGCGCCGTTACGTAAGCGCACTGCGTCGCCGTGAACTCCGACTGATATTGGCTGGCAGGATGAAACCCGAGGACGCCAAAGAATTGAAGCAGATATTTATCTCTGAATAATAGTACGCGTTGCGGTGCAGGCATACGGCACGAAGCGCAGCGACTCTAAGTAGCTGTTGATGTGCAGATGATGTATGCGATTTTCTCAAAACCCTCACCTTAATCCATAAAAAAAGACTCCTGCATCAACAGGAGTCTTTTTTATAGTGACCGTTGAATGATCAATACGGTTTGTTCTTCTTTTCTTTCGGCGTGGTTTGCTTGAAGTCTTCTGTTTTCACCGCATCTTTTTTACCGAGATAGGTCCACACGATGTTATCGGTATACTTATCCAGCACGGTATTGATGTCGGCTAATTTCAACGCGTTCACCGCTGAAGTGATCTTGTCGAGATTCTCCCAGCCGCCGGTCATTTCGGCCATGCCGAGCGCATCAGCCTGGTTGCCGGTGGTTTCGAGGGTGAGGTAATAGCCGGTGAGGAATTCCTGTTTTTTATCGGTCAGTTCCTTTTCGGTGAATCCTTCCTTTTTGATCTTGTTGATCTCATCCACCATCACCTGCATGCTTTGCTTGGGATCGATGGTGCTGATGTAGATCACGCCGTACGGATTCGACATCGCCGCCTGTGCGTAAAAAGCTGACGGTGCATAGCTGAGGCTTCGCTTGGTGCGCAGTTCATCGAAGTAGCGGTCGCCGAGAATGGAGATGGCCACGCGATACGCGATGCCTTCCGGTTCGTTGGCAAAGGGTGCACTCATGACACCGCGGATGTAATTCGTGGCGATGTCGCGGTCCTCGATATATGTTTTCGGCTGTGTGAGCAGTGTGCGGCTGTCGCGTGAAGCGGCTGTTCCGCCGGGCAAAGCGCCGAGGGTGGATTTGATCTTCGCGGTGATGTCGGCTTCGGAAATATCACCCACTACGACCAGGAAAATGCGTTTTTTACCGATGGTCTTTTTATAGTAGGTCTGCACATCTGCGAGTGTGATCTTTTGCAGTGATTCGGGAGTGCCTTCGGGGGATTTGGCGTAGTCTTTATTTTCGAAGGCTACCTGACGCGATAAGTTCGACAGATAGGCATCCGGATTGGACAATGTCTGCTGTGCATTGGCCACCAACTGCTCGCGCAACAGATTGAATTCTGATTCTGTCAGGGCAGGGTGGAGGATAGCGTCCTGAAACAGATTCCACGATGCATCCCAGAAGGTTTTGATACAGGTCATGCTGATGGAACCGTAATCCAGATTGGAACCGGCGCCGAAGGAAGTACCCATGCGTTCGCTGGCGGTCTTGAATTCCAGTTTCGGCATGGATTCGGTGCCACCGTCTACCATGAGGTTCAGGGTGAGGTTCTCTATGCCCTGGAGGTCTTTCGGGTAATTCGCCGTGCCGCCTTCAATAAAGAGGCGCACGCTGATCACATCTTTGGGTACCTGCTTGTGGATCACCTTGATCCCGTCGATCATATATTCGCGTGTCTCCTGTGCTGCGGTATTTTTCCAGATGAAAACGCAGAGCAGGGCAATTATGCTGAGTTGTATCTTTTTCATAATCGTAAATGTGTTTTCGTTAATTATTCCTTGATCTCAAAGCCCATGCTTTTCAGATCTACCATTTCAACCATTGATGGATTGAGGAGCAGTCCGTTCACATGCGGTTCGCCCACGATATAGCGCTCGGCATATTTTACCACATCATCCATGGTCACCTTTTGCAGGTTCTGTACATAGTTGGTGTAATAATCTACCGAAGCCGATGCCCACCAGTAGGTTACAGTGTGAATGAATTCACTGGTGCTCTCCTTGCCGTATGCATCCTGAATGGCCAGCTGTGCCTTGGCTGTTTCCAGCATGTCGTTGGTGTAATACGCCGGATCTGACCATTGTGCGATATTTTCCTGCAACACTTTCCAGGCCTCAGTTACTTTAGCCGGATTGGGTACAAGGAATATGTTGATCGGACCGGTGTACATGCAGGTTTGATAACTTACCTGTACCTGAAACGCAAGACCGGATTCCACCAGGTCTTTCTGCAGTTTGCTGTTCGATTGCGATAACATGAATGACATCACGTCGGCGGCGTAGGTCGACTGCATGTCGCGGCGCGTGTCGGGGCCATGATAACCGATCATGAAGATCGGGATCTGCGCATTTTCATCGAGGGTTACATAATTGTTCACACCTTCAAGCGGGCGCATTTCGGGAATGGGCCATTTGGCGAAGGGGTCAAAATCAGCAGGCTTCCAGTCGCCGAAATATTTTTCGATAGCGGCGTACACTTCTTCATGTTTTACATCACCGGCCACAGCGAGGAGGCTGTTGTTGGGATAGTAATATTTTTCCTGGATCACGCGCATCTTTTCCGGCGTACATCCGAGGATCACGTCGTGCAGACCGATAGGATTCTTGCGGTAATAATTCTCGCGCCACATCCTGCGGTTCATGTCGTCCATCAGGAAGAAAACAGGATTGGATTCGGCGCGCTGGAATTCACCATCCACCACCGGGTTTTCCTTTTTCATCTCCTCTTCGAGGAACAACGGATAGCGGATGGCGTTGCTCATGAATTCCATACCCTCGTTCAGTTTCTGATTGCTCAGGGTGATGAAATAATTCACACGTTCATCGCTGGTGGTGCCGTTGAACACCACACCGAGTTCCTGCACGCGCTCAAGGAATTGTTCCTGGCTGGGCAGGGCTTTATTGGCTTTGAAGAACATGTGCTCATACATGTGTGAAAGGCCGTTGAAGGCACTGTCTTCGGTGTAGGCACCGTTGCGCACAACGATCTCGATGGTGGCCAGTGGAACGGTATTGTCTTCGATCACCAGCATTTCCAGCCCGTTGGGCAGGGTCTTCATAAAGAAATTGGACGGCAGCTCTTTCTGTGCCGATACCCAGAAGGCAGACAGCAACAGGGCGCTGCTTAGGCATAACTGTTTTCTCATATAGGCGGAATTACGTTTCTGTAAAGGTAGAGTACCACAGCCGGTACTATGGGTTAAACTCTGTTAATGACCGGTCCTCAGGCGCGCAGATGCATATGCACAGGCTCCCGGAAAGCCGTTCTGAACGACACGATGCCTTTGTAAAAAAGGTCCACACTCACGGTCACCCGCGGGTCGCGCCGTATCGTATCCCACGCCTTTTCCATGCCGCGACTCCAGTGGATATCGTCGAACACGATCACGGAGCCGTCGTGGAGATAGGGCTTGAGCGCTTCGAAATACTGCACGGTAGGTTCATACCGGTGGTTGCCGTCGATAAAGGCCAGGTCTACCGAGCGGAGGGACTCTAATGCGGCTGGCAGCGTGTGGGAAAATTCCCCTGTGCGCACTTCTACCTGATCGAGCCCGAGTGCCTGCAACTGTTGACGCGCTACGTCGGCGATGGCCGGACTGCCCTCGAGGGTGATCATCCGGGCCTGCGGAGCACCTTTCGCGAGGTAGGCGGCAGAGATGCCCAGCGAAGTGCCCATTTCCAGGATAGTCGTCGGCTGCAGAAAGGTCGCGAGACGGAACAGATGTTGCCCGAAACGCGGGGTGATGAGGCTGGTGTGTGCGATATCCGAGATCCTGCGCGATTTTCCGCTGAGTGTATGGCTCCCGGCACCGTGGTCTTCCACAGCAATTGCGGTGCGGTCGGCCAGCAGCAGGTCGCGACGGTATTCGATCTCGTCGAAGGCGTAATAATGTCTGCTGTCGTTCAGCACCTGCTCAGTAAGATCGAACAGGAAAGGGGAGTGCACTTCCGCACGTGTCAGCGCCCGGCACTGATGCACCACATATCTGCCAGCCATGAACAGTTTACCCACGGGACGAAGATACATCGCCGAAAATATTTCCGGGAGGGAGGGTTTGTGACAGGATGACCGGCGCGGTTTTGGGGCTGCATAGCCTTGCAACCCCTTGCAAATAAAGATTGTAATGCACGGCTGCTAAGAGAATTGTGCCATCCCGGATCAGGGGTTTCGGATGGTTTTTTATACAAATTGAGCCGCAGATGTTGATTGCGTGTGATGCAAACCCGAGGAAGGTCGTATATTCGTGGCTTACGAATGATTTGCACTGTATGAAAAAATTTCTGCTCACTCTGATGGCTGTCGGCATGACAACCACCCTTGTGCAGGCGCAGCAAGGGGTTCATTTCGGATTTCATGGCGAGATGAACAGTATCTGGATCATCAACCAGAACAACTATGAATACTCCCAGATGGATTACGAATACAAATACGGTATCCTCGGCGGAGCATCTTTCGGTTATAACTGGGATGAGAACTTCGGCTGGCAGATAGAATTCAATTATGCGCAAATGGGACAGGATTATTCCGATATCATAAAAGACTTCGGTCCGGTTCAGGATCCTGAAAAACCGGATCTGCGCGAGAAGGTGCTTACCTACCGTCATGTTGACCTCACTTATTTCCAGGTGCCGGTACTCTTCAAATACATGGAAGGCGATTCTAAATCCGCCGTTAAATATCAGATGATCGGTGGTTTGCAGTTCGGCTATTTGCTGGATGCAACACAGCAGTATACCGCCGACCTGGATGATACCGATCCCGATAATCAGCGCCCGGTAGAGCAGGCCGGTTTCGAAGCGCCTATTTCCGGCGTGCCTGATTTCAAGGGCGATCCTAATACCTCAGGCACAGACTTCTTTACACCTTTTGATATCGGCGCCATCGTTGGCGTGGGTGCAGATATTTACCTAAATGATAAGGTATACCTGACACCACAGTTCAGAGGGTATATCGGATTTTTCGACATCAATGCGAAGGAAACACGCACTTTACGCCCGGCTCAGGGTGAGAACGTGTATCGTGCATCACACAATGCTTACGTAGGGTTCTCTTTAGGCATCAACTTCATGTTCCCCGACAGCAAGTTAGGCGGCGGTGGCAACGATGATGAGTATTGATATCACGCGAGGAAAAAATATGCGAATGACCTGCTTCGGCGGGTCATTTTTTTTTATGTGCAGCAGGCATCCCAGATAGGATCCTTAGGCGGGTTGGCCACAATGGTAATGGGGGCCTGCGTTACCGGATGTTCGAACGTGATGCTGCGGGCATGTAAATGAATGGAGCCGTCGGGATTGGAACGGTCGAAGCCATATTTGATATCACCCCTTATCGGACAACCGATAGCAGCCAGTTGTGTGCGTATCTGATGGTGCCTGCCGGTGTGCAGTTCGATCTCCAGCAGATGATACCGCTCCAGCGAGCGCACCAGCTGATAGGTGAGGCTGGCTTTGCGCGCTTCCGGCTTGCCGGCAGTGGTAACGTAAGATTTATTCTGGTGTGGATTTTTGATCAGATAATGTTCCAGCGTAGCGGTTTCTTCAGTCGGCCGGTTCTTGACCACCGCCCAATAGATCTTTTTGAATTGCCTCTCTCGAATCATGGCCGACATCCGCTCGGCTGCCTTGCTCGTGCGTGCAAATAGCAAAACACCGCTCACCGGCCTGTCGATACGATGCACCAGACCCAGATATACATTGCCGGGTTTCTTGTACGTGACCTTGAGATATTCTTTTATGGTTTCCAGCAGTGACGGATCGCCGGTCTTATCACCCTGCGATATCTCACCGGGCTTCTTATTCACCGCGATCAGGTGGTTGTCGATATACAGTATGTCTTCTGCCAGCATAAGTATCAGGATGCTGTGAGTGTACGACGCACTTTTAAGGGGAGGCCTGCTACGACCAGATCGTACGACTCGTCGATCATGGCTAACAGGGTTTTCAGTGGGATGGTTCCATCCACCGCCACGGTATTCCAGTGTTTTTTGGACATGTGATAGCCGGGGGTAACGGCAGGGTATTGTGCACGCAGCATTTCTGCTTTTTCAGGATCGCATTTCAGGTTGATGCTAAGCTCGGTCTGGTCCAGAGAGGTGAGTGCAAACATTTTACCCATCACTTTGAAAACCAGGGTGTCGGCATCAAAAGGGAATTCTTCGGTAACACCCTTTTTGCTGAGGCAGTAGCTGCGGAATTTTTCGATATCAAACATTGATGGCCGCTATGTGTTTGGAATTGCGGAGATGAAGGTAATTGATATATTTGACCAATGATCGGTAAACAGGTATTTTTTACGCTGGTGGTGATCCTCCTCGCTGTCGCATCAGGTTGTGGTCCGGCACAGGGATCCGGCGATGATGATACGAACAGTTATCCGGAAACCATCGCAAATCACAGAGCCGAAACGGCGGCCTATTTTGCCGGATCCGACAGTCCGATCCCGGACAGCGCCCGCGCACATTTCAAGGGCGTGCAGTATTATCCCATCGATACACAGTACCGCGTACAGGCAGAATTTGTACCACAGTCCAATGGCCCGATCTTCACCATTCAGGCTACCGGTAAGATCGCGGATGTATATCAGACCGTAGGCCGCCTGCAATTCACGCTCGCCGGAACTGCCTGTACCCTGGAGGTGTATAAAAATGTTACGGCAGAGCAGGAGAGTGGCACGCGCTATTATTTCATACCCTTCTTTGATCTGACGAACGGAGAAGAAACCTATGGCGGTGGCCGTTACCTGGATATGGATGCACTGCGCCCGGGTCATATTGAACTGGATTTTAATTTGGCCTATCAGCCTTACTGTTATTATAATCACGCCTATTCCTGTCCGATCCCGCCTCTGGTGAATACACTGCCGGTGGCGGTAAGGGCCGGTGAACGTATGTAAAGATGATCTGATGCAGAAATTCATTCCGATCTTTCCTTTGAACATGGTGGCTTTTCCAGGTGAGGAGCTGAACCTGCATATATTCGAACCACGCTATAAACAACTCATCACCGAATGCCGCGACGACCAAAAGACCTTTGGTATTCCCGTGGTGGACAATAACAATATCCTGGAGCACGGTACGGAGATGGAACTGGTGCATATACACAAAGTGTATCCCGACGGGGAGATGGATATTCGTGTGCGCGGCCTGCAGGCTTTTCGGTTGCTGGAGGTGGTGCGGGAGGTGCCTGATAAATTGTATTCGGGAGCGATCATCTCTGTATTACCCAATGTAGAGGATAAGCACTCTCGCCTGCAGTTGGAACTGGAGGAGTTAACGGTGGAGTTGTTCACGTTGCTCGATATCCGCGAAAATCTGGAGAAGAAGGATTTTTCCTTTACTTCCTTTCGACTCGGGCATTACATCGGGTTCAGTTTGCGGGAAGAATATGAACTGCTGCGCCACGTGCGCGAAACAGAGCGGCAAAAGCTGTGTGTGGAACATATCAAGCGCATATTACCTGCCGTCAGACAGGTAGCGGAGATCCGCGACAGAGCCAAATGGAATGGGCAATACAGGATGATCAATCCACCTGACTTTTTATAGTGTCGGGGCATAACCTATTGATTACTGATATCAGGGCAAAAAAAAGGCCGGTCTACTGACCGGCCTTTTTGTATCATGAAGAGATTATTTACTAGCCATGGCAGCCGGGTAAACGGTGCGCATTTTTCCTGTGTAATCGTACACATCCACCTGCTTCACCTGTG
>DAIMYJ010000006.1:19675-56334 GCA_036734545.1 Chitinophagales bacterium | reverse complement strand
TTGCCGCCATATGATTTCAGGTCGCAGGTAATGCGTCCTACGCGCAGATCGGACTCTACACGCACCGGAATGCGGTTCTGATCATCGGTTACCCAGATCGTCATACCCTCACCTTCCTTGAACACCTGTCCTTCCACCAGCAATGGCTTAAGTTTCACACAGTTGAATTTACCCAGTTTGGTCTCGTACACTTCCTTGCCGTCGAAACGCACATACATATCATACTCCTCATCATCGATCGCCATTTTAACGGGTATCTTATCGCCTTTTTTCAAACCGGTGAAATCGATCGTGCGAATCCAGTAAAAAGTAGAGAGCAGGTCCACGCCACACGGGTCTACATTCTTGATGGTGGTTGTGGTCTTTTTACCCTTGCGATTATCCTGATAGCTGTAAATGACATGATTCACGCGATCCCAATCATAGGAACGATAGAAGGTGTAGCCGCCTTCATATACGTCACGTGTGAACTTATAGGACTGCAGTGTCTCCTTGTTCATCCAGGTATCTGCTTTATCACGCACTTTAAAGAACCAGTCAAAGGATTTATAGCTGATCGCTTCACCACTGGCATGCAGAACAGGGATGCCTTTGTAGGATTCTTCCATTAATTTAAAATATACTTCACCCCCGCTCAGCCACAGGGTGCCCCAGTTGTAATACACTTTGTAGGTGAGCGATTCTCCACTCTGAAAGGCCATATGCGGCACTTCACAGGTTCCGGAAGCCGGCAACACCCTGGATTCCGCGGGCTCTTCCACGGCGCCCGGGAGGAGTGTTCCGAACGTGACAGCGGTGATGATCAGTGGTTTAATCATGATTGTCGGTTTTTAAAAATGTTGTATCGTATAATAAAAATATAGCCTAATACTGCCGGTATGATCAGGTTCAGGATCCAGATGCTGGTTGTTGCTGCCAGCGAAACCTGCAATGAAACACCATATTCTGAGAGTATCAGTGCGGCAACTGGCAGGCGCGTCAGCAGGTCTGCGATCGCGAAACTGGGTACCACTGTCTGGGCCAGGAAGATCACCGTAATGGCTGCTAATCCATCGTGAATGCTCAACCCTGCACCAAACACCTGCAGTAAAATCAAATACTGTGCCGTGTATACGGAATACCGCAACAGCGAGAGCAGGAGTAAGCGGCTCAGATCCTTTGCAGAGTAGTCCTGCAGCACAGTTGTATACCCGTGTACACGACGCAGAAATCGCGTCTTTCGAAAGAGCGCCACCACCACATACAGGTTGTAATAGGCTACGAGCAGCAACACGATTGCGATGCCGCCCACCAATGCCAGCACAAGTGTTACCTGCAGGGATATCTCCTCCACATGATACAGATAAGCCAGCGCACCCAAACTACCGGCGATGATCGTGATCAGGTTCTGACTGAAGCTGCCGATCAGTGAAACGATCGCTCCGGATACCCGGAACTTTCTCGGAACATACAGGATACGCCCGCCAAATTCCCCTACGCGGTTAGGCGTGAATAAACCCAGTGTTACCCCCGTCCAGACCGCCTTGAATGTGCGGATATACCGAATGGGCGTAAGCCGCATGATCAGCAACCGCCATTTGGCAGCCTCCAAACCCCAGTTGGCGAACATGAGCCCGAACAACAGGACCAACATACAAATCGCCGCCGTGGTGCCGATACTGAAAAAGTCGGCCGGTATGGCATGCACCCCTTCATTGAGGTACACCTGTTTATAAAGCGCCCATACGAGAATGGCAAAAACCGCTACTTTTATAGCAACCGATAACCACAGGGATCTGGTATTATTCTTTTTCACCATTCAGGATTTCATGCCGACACAACAGGTACAAAATATCATCATGGGAGTGGATCCCGGAACGAATATACTGGGATACAGCCTGGTGTCTGCCGATAAAAATACAATCAAAATTATCAGTACCGGTGTCATTCAGTTAAAAAAAACTGATGACCACTACACCCGCCTGAGTATCATTTTCCAGCGACTCACCCAGTATATCGTGGAATATAGGCCCGTAGCCATGGCCATTGAAGCGCCATTTTTTGGGAAGAACGTACAATCCATGTTAAAGCTTGGTCGTGCGCAGGGTGCGGCCATTGTTGCGGCGGCAGCGCAGGGCATCGAGGTGATCGAATACAGCCCGCGGCGCGTAAAACAGTCGATCACCGGAAAGGGAAACGCCAGCAAGGAACAGGTGGCGCGCATGCTCGCCAGCACACTGAATATGGAAACCCTGCCTAAATATTACGACGCTACCGATGCACTGGCGGTGGCCGTCTGTCATGTGCACTCTACAAAAAAGGTTACGCCTGCAGGTAAGCAGTACAAAGGCTGGGCGGAATTCATCCAGGCCAATCCCGGAAAACTTAAATGATCACAAATGCTGGCGGATGGCCGCTGCGATAGCGGCGAGTTCTTCATTTGACATCTTCAGCTTGGGACGGCTGAAATTGATATCATCCATGGTACGTAAAGGCAGCAGATGCACATGGGCGTGCGGCACTTCCAGACCGATCACGGAAACGCCGATGCGCTCACAGGGGATCGCTTTTTCCATGGCCACAGCAATGTGTCTTGCAAAAGGCAGTATCCCGCTTAACAGGTCCTCATCCAGATCGAAAATATAATCCACTTCCACTTTAGGAACTACCAGCACATGGCCGGGAGCCAGCGGCATGATGTCCAGAAAGGCAAAATACCGCTCATTCTCGGCGATCTTATGACAGGGTATCTCCCCGGAAATGATACGTGTGAATATGCTCGGCATATCAGATGGAGATTTCGATGATCTTGAACTCGAGCACACCGGCCGGAACAGTGATCTTCACCACTTCACCTGCCGTCTTGCCCAACAGTCCTTTACCGATGGGGGAGGTTACAGAGATCTTACCACTCTTCACATCCGCTTCTTTTTCCGAAACCAGCGTGTAGGAAATGTCACGCTTGAATTTCATATCGTGCAGTTTCACCGTGGTAAATACAGACACCTTACTGGTATCGATCTTGCTTTCATCCAGCAGACGCGCGTTGGCGAGGAGCTCCTCCAATTTGGCAATTTTCATCTCCAGCATGCCCTGTGCCTCCTTGGCGGCATCATACTCGGCATTCTCGCTCAGGTCACCCTTTTCACGCGCCTCCTTGATCTGACGCGCCATCTCGGCCCTACCCTTTGTCTTCAACTCCTGGATCTCGGCTTTGAGATTTTCTAACCCTTCCTTGCTTAAATAGGTTACATCTGCCATAGGTGTATCATTTGACTAAAAAAAAGAAACGTTTCCTCTTGAGAAACGTTTCCACAAAGGTATAAAACAATTTTATCAGAAACTCAGGCGCAGGCCGAAAGCATGCGAACCTTCATACTGATAAGAAGTTCTGTAAGAATAGCTCAATGACACGATGCTGCGGTTCAAATCATCCAGCGGATACTGGAAGGTCATACCGGCAGCGATACCGGTTGAAGCAGAGGTGCGCTCTACATCATCCGTAATGCCATTCTCGTAACGGTATCCGGCACGCAACATGAACATCTCGATGTTCTTCACCTTCAGCGCGTATTCCAGTCCGGCGCCGAACTGATCCTTGTAGAAGGAGTTGGAAACGAAGTTACCTACAGCGGTCAAACGGTTGGTCTGGCCGAAGTAGAAATCATACGAAACGCCGATGGTCAGCAGTGAGGGTAATTCGAATGACTCAGAGCGGAACTCAGTGGTCATGGTATAATCCGCATCCGGGATATCACCGCGGAAACTCAAACCGTCGCCGGAGAATTTCATCGGCGTACCTACGTTGCGCAGGGCAATACCCATCTTGATCTTTTCAGGATGCTCATTGGTACCGGAAATATACTGGATACCCACATCCATCGCCACTCCGATCGCCTTCACATCGGAAATGCTCTCAGAGATCACGCGAACGGTAAGACCACCGCTCAGGTAATCGGCAAAACGACGGGCATAGCTGATACCGATATTGCTGAAACGCGGACGGTAAACCGCACCGGTTCCATCCGGATTATCAGTAGTGGTCACTTCGATCTCACCGAGATCCATAGAAGTAAGCGTAAGACCAAGGGCACCATCACCCACTTTGGTGGCAAAGCCGAAAGTGTTGATGCTGATGTCTGATCCTACCAGCCATTCTGTACGACAGAATTCCAACTGAGAACCTTCCACGAATGCCATACCCGCAACGTTCAGATTGGGGGCCTCAACACCACGCACGGAAGCGATATTCAAACCGTACCAGCCTGAGCTCTGCGCCCAGGGATTGATCAGCAGTTCTGATGCACCTGCTTCACCCGTACGATCTGGGTTACCGGCAAATAAAGCCGCCGGCATGCATAAGGTAATTGCTATAAAGATCCTTTTCATTTCTGCTATGTTGAGTTTCATTTATTAGAATGTATCAAGATCGATCGGACGCATTACGCCAAACCACTTCACCGTCCGCTCACCCAGTTCACCGGCATCAATGTGCACGATATACATACCGCTGGCGATCGGAACGTTCTTTTCGTTCTTCAGATCCCACTCAAGTGATGTATCCAGGTTGGAGGTCTTAGTGTTCAATTCACCACCGCTGGTATTATCGCCGGTAACATCACGTACGAAGCGTTTAACCAGTGTTCCATCCAGCGTAAAGATGGAAATGGTACATCTGTTCGGCAGGTTGGTGATCTTCACCCGGTTATCGATCGCACTATTCTCATACGATGAATATGCATAGTAGGGGTTCGGTACCACCCGGATCAGATCCAGTGCGCTGCTCGCCGTTTCCGTATCATTTACGGTAGGCGCCAGGTTGGCGGTAGAGAATGAATATAACGGGAAGCCAAAGTTGGCACCGGTATAGAACTTATTCGTATAGGGCTCTGTAACTCGCAGACGAACGGTTGTCTCTGTCGGGATCTCCATGGTAGCACCTACCGGAGATGTGTATCCCTGGTTCAGGAACGGCATATTGATCCAAACCACCGTCTTGAAGATATCCTTGTATACAGATGTCTCCGGCTTGCTGCCGCCTACCCACTGCAATGAATCGTGGATATTCTCACAACCGTCGTACTGTGTTTTGGCAACATAGATATAATGCTTACCACCGTAGATCGGATTGAAATTCTCATCAAAGAACACATCTGAAGGATTCCAGAACATGTCGCGACCGCGACCGTCAGGCTGGATGGCACAGCCATCTTCACCAAAGAAGATGTTCAGGCGGGTGCCGGTTTCCACATCAACGGCATAGCCGGGGAACCAGGAATAACCAACTTCCGACGCATCTTCAGTGCCATCGATATTGCGTGAATTCACCTGACGCATGTCCAGTTTGATCTCACCGCGAATGGTTTCGCACTCACCGGTCTCCACTACGATACAACGAGACCATTTGCTGCGATCATTGGTGAATACCACATCAACGCCGATGGTTTCTTCGATCGGTATCTGCGGGCGCAAACCGGTGATGGAGCGCAGCGGCACATACGGGTTGGCATCGGTAGAGAACGCCACCACTTCCGTGGGCGCCCAGGTACCACCTAAAATACCTTCAAATATCTGATTCTCATCCGGGTTCGGTAATACGTCATCCTCGGCAATACCGCAACGGATCCAGTCTAAAACGGTACCATCGTTATCAGGCACACCGGTCAGCCATGATTGATTGGGATTGGCAAAGGTCAGCGAAGAACCAACAAGACCGTTGTTCTCTTCTTTTTCAACGAAGGAACCGGCTACGGTACTTCCGCCAGGATCTAATACATGATGCACCGTTACGGCAAGACCCCAATCGGTGATCACCTGCTCATTCACGAAATTGATCGGGAAATCTGAAACCACACTTACACCTTCTGTCAGGTTGGTCAATACCCACCAGGTAGAATCCGGGTTCAGCGGGTTGCTGTTGGTAGAATCCACCAAACGCAGTTCAAAATCTGCTGCAGGCACACGAACAGGATCATACACCATCACATCAACAGGTGCCTTGCGGCCCGAATAGGTTGGTGTCTTGTCAAATCCGCTCTGGAACAATGTATCTAAAGTAGCCTGGTTCAACTCCTGGAAATAGCCGCCGTTACCGATACCATCCAATTTGGTGATCTCGGGACCGTCGCCATAACCGGCATTCAATACCATACCACCATTTTCCGGATCGGGTTTATGCGGAATGGCCGTATATACCTTGATGTTCTTGCGACCTTCCAGATACGGACGACGCTGTGAGTTCGGATCGGTCGGGTCATAAGGCACGAAATTGTTGTATGCATATGACACTACCGAGAAATAATAGGTCTTGAAATTGATCAGCTTGGTGTTGCCTTGTGCAAAGGCATCATCTGTGATCTGGAAGGTATGTCTGATACCTTCGTTATTACCGTCTACCATCAGTTCTGGTACATCGGCGCCGATGTTCACATCAAAATCGTAATTCACGATCTTCTCAACGCCATCCTTCAGGTCGCACTGGAAGATAAGCTTGGCCTTGGTCACATCATTGTATTCTGATGGTGACACCTGAGCATTTTCCAGCTGGTAGATCTTATAGCCCTGGAAATTAAAGGTACTGTCTGCAGCACCCGGATTCTCCTCGAGCACGCTATCCGGTAATTCAGAAATGATACTTACCAGCAGCGGGTCTGTTTCTTCATAAGCCTCACCGATGTTGTTGGAGGTACCGCTGTTGGTCAGAGAGATCACGATCTCCTGATCCAATTCGCGGATATTCATATCCGGTGCATCCGGACCACCGATCAGTTCAAAGTCGGCATCGAACAATGCCTGTGCCTTCTGGTCGGCGAGTTTGGCCAGGTCAAAAGTGGTCTGACAACCGCCGGAAACCGGAGGACGAACCCAGATAGCACCCACTACGATCTCGTTCTTGGCACCGGGCAGCAGGGTAAACGGACCTGAAGACTGCAGATAACGGCGGTCGGCTGGCGGGTTGCTCTCGTTACACTCGCTCCATCCTGTAGGATCGGAAGGATCGCTGGGGAAAATATAGTTGGACAACTCCGTTCCACCATAACCATTGCCGCCACGGGTGAATGGAGAACCATCCTTCCAGGTACCGGACATATAACCATAGTAGTGAGCGGCCACCTCAGGGTTACCGATCACGGAGAAGTCGTTATTGTAGTAGAGGAAAGCCGACATTCCCAAACGGAAACTGTCAACGATCGCACCATCTTCTGTAACATACTTAATTGGGCCCTGGAAGAAGTCCGTTCCGAACAGCGGCGGGTTAGAACCATAGTTGGGAGAAGTAGGACCGTCATTGAGGTCACCGTTATAGCAAAGACCCAGTGAAAGTGTGGTATCGCATCCTACCCAGTCATCATCATAGGCGCCAAGGTCAGAGTCTACCCACTGTCCGAAATACGTAGAGTCCAGTGAAGTGGTAGCATAGTTGATCACCTTATAACGATAGAAGGTCATGTCGTTGATCTCATCATTGGTCTGGAAGGCAAAGGCCATGGCCTGAATTTCCACACCAATGGCATCACCACCGGATTCCGTATGGATGTTACCCTTATCATTATACACCCAGAAAATTGCCTGGTCACCATCCACATCGGGATATTCGCCCAATTCAGGTGAATAGATACCATCAAAGTTCACATCCACGAAAGGAGCGAGGTCTTTCTGAACATCCAGCAGTTCACCGGCCTTACCGGTAGCATACTGGTTACCTACGCCAGGCCATTCGCGAATGATCTGCGGGATATCGGATTCAGGGATCAGTGAACCGGTTTGTGAAACACCGGGAACACCACCGTAAGAAAGGATCGTTTCAAAGAAACCATCAATTTCTGTGCGGTTGATCTTCCAGTGGCGATCGTAAGCATTACAGGTCGCCTCTTCAATGGTTCCGTCGGCATCCAGCGGTCCGGGCCAGAAGTCGTTACCGCTCTGACGATAGGTCTGAGCAGCGATCTTCAGCTGGCCACCCGCATCAATACCACCGATCCAGAGTGCACCGGCGAAACTGGAGCTCACCGGGATAACACCGGTAGACGGGTCCACTTTCGGGATCTCATATTTTGCATCATTTTGCAGGTCCCACCAGAAGTCACCGGCACCCAACAAACGTGCACGCACGTTATTGATGTCGAGGTCTACCTGTGTGGTGGCATCAGCACAACCGGCATTCAGCTTCGCATAATTCGAGCTGCGCTTTCCGGTTATACCTATGTTCTCCTTTGCCTGTGCTGTGAAACCCAGGAAAAGAGTCAGTATAACAAACCAAATCTGCTTTTTATGTAACATATTCACTGGTTTACTTTTTGCTTTTATTAGAAATCGAATGACACACCGAGACGGATCCTGCGCGGAATACTGTAGTTGTCAGGGTTGGCCATCTTGATATTATACAGATCAACAAATGAAGTAGGATTCACCTGCGCGCTGATGGCTTCAACACCTTCAGCAGAAGTCAGGTAACCATCATCTGTCGGGTTACCGGTATAAGGATATACCGCGATGATGTTCTGGTTGTCGAACAGGTTCTGTACCCAGAGGTAAACATCCATGGTAACCGGACGATCGTTCTTGCCCATGCCGAAATAGAAGGCGCGGTCAAGTTTGATGTCGGTCCTGAAGTGCCAGGGCAGGCGGCTTCCGTTGATCGCACCTTCCAGGGTAGCGCGGTTGGCGATACCGAACTGTGCAGTAGGCAGCGGGTTGGCCTGACGAGTATAAGGTTCACCGGAACGGCCGTTGAAGGTTACGTTCAAGCCGGCGAAATCCAACCAGGTAGGCTGTGCACCGTCCGGATCATCAAAGCGATAGTCCATTACCAATTTCACGCTGTGACGTGAGTCATAAGACAGCGGAATGATCGTGCGCAGGTTCGGCTGACCGGCACCTACCAGGTTGATCTGAGAGGTAGCGCTGGAACCGGTACCATCGGCAAACTGCAGGGTATAGCTGGTAGATAATTTCAGGTTACGCGTGCGACGTGCGATGTCGTAGGCGATAGACAGACCTTTTACGGTTCCGAAGTCGAGGTTGCCAAAAGTGGAATACGACAGCGGATAGGCATAAGGCACCTGGATCACCTGGATCATGTCGCGCAATTCGCGATAGAAGGCAGAGATCTTCAATACAGAAGAAGATGACAACTGCTGCTGGAAGCCCACCTGATAATCGATGGTCTTCTCAGGCCTCAGGTTCGGGTTGTCAAGCAGTGCACCGGCGTTCTCCAGGAAGAAGTAGTAATCCGCCGGAGTGGTGGTGTTACCGGTAGGAGGACGCTGGGTAAGGATGTCGTAGTGCGCAAAGAACAGAGCTTCGCGATCTTCTACTTTAGAGATAGGGAATGAGAATGCGATACGCGGCATGATGGTGATCTGCGGCGTATAATCCTCAAAAGAAGAATTGGGGTCGAAATTGATATCCTTGATGTTGGCATCAGGATCTACCACGAACGGAGTGATAGTACCTGTAGAAGAGGTAACGGCGATCACGTTCGGGTCGGTCACTTCCTCACCATCGGCATTATACCATACATCTTCATTACGGTAACCGAGGATGGTGGGTGAAGGACTGTTGAAGTCATCTACGTATACTACGTAATCTTCACCGATGTTGCCCGGGTGCTGACCGTTCGGGTTCAGATTACCATCCACTTCAGCGGTGCTGTATACATCATATAATGAATACTTGTCGCGGAGTACCTTGCGGTTGGCGTCGAAACGGTCAACACGCACACCCACACGGAATACGATATCATTGAAGTTGAAACGGTCCTGAATGTAACCCGCGGTATACACAGGACGGAAGGCATCGATCGGACGGGTCTTCACACCATTGGCGTCTTCAGCCGTAAAGAAGTCGTTGAATGAAACTGCATCCTGACGGTTACCGAGATAATCGAAACCGTTATAGAATACCAGTGAAGAACCCTGGTTCAGCAATTCATCAGCGCTGAAGAGATCCAGTGAGAATACATCCAGCGGAAGATTATCAATATTGATAAAATCCAGCTCACCCACATCGTAGCCCAGCTCATTCAGGCGTGAACGCAATTGCGCATCAAAATAAGCCTGGTCGTCACCGAGCAACAGTCGATCGTAGGTAATGGTATCGAACTGACCGAAATACAGTCCGGGGGTATTCAGATATTCATCATAAGTATACTGCTGACCGTCGATCATCAGGATCGGGTTGTCAGTATCCAAAGTAAGGATGTGCTTGTTGGTGAGCTGACGTGCGATCGTCCACAGCGAGATCGGGTTCACACCGTAGAAGCGCTCCACACGCTGCTGGAATTCGAAACCGAATTCGATCGCATGCTTGGAGCTCTTGGTGGAACGCGGATTCTTGAGGTCAAGCGCCGCATTGAAGATAAGGCTGTACTGATCTTCCTCAGTTCTGGAGTAGTTGAACCAAGGCACACCGTTGTTCCACCACATATTATAAGTAGAGAGGAACAGGTTGGCAGCATCACCGTTCAGCAAACCACCACCCAGCTGAATGTCAAAGAGGCTTGACGGCGGAATCGCGCTGCCTTCATAGAATTCAGTGGTGTATTCCGACAGGGCCGGGTTGCTGGCACCGGGGGTGTACTCAACCAGTGTATCGGCATAACCTGCCAATACCCAGCCGGTGAGGCCGGTCACGTCATCTGTAGTATAGAAATATACCGGTGCCTTATAGGTATTGAACTGACCGATATAACCGTAAGCAAAAGGATTATTACCATGGTCGCCGTCTTCACGGGAAGCGGTGAACTTGGTGTAGTCCAGCTGAATAGAGTAATAGGCATTACCCAGGATGGACGTATTGCCATCAGAGGAACGACGCTCAGGGAAACGCTGCGTGAAACGCAGGAATCCGCGATAGGTGTTCTGATCATCAACCGGGTTGTTCTCAGAGTTGAACAGCGCAAAGTTCCTGCTGAAGGTGTTCGCGTGGAACTTACGGTAGTTCAAACCGAGCTGAATATTGGTATTGCGGGAAAACTTGTAATCGAACTTGGTGTTCAGCGCCAGACCGTAGTTGTTCACGTTCTGACGGGCAGTGATGGTCTCCAGGTCGTCCATGTTCACGAACTCGCTGTTCTTGTTGAAACCGGCACCGCTCACTGAAGGACGCAGCGGATTGGCGATGAGGTCGTTCATCACGTCGTCCTGTACTTTAAATACGTCAACAGCCGACGGGTCGGGATCGCGTTCAGTCTCCAATTCACCGGCGATGAAGAAACCGAATTTCGCCTGGGCTGAATCCGTGCCTTTATCTTTTACAATGAAAGGACCTGTCAGGAAGATGGTAGCCAGGTTGTAGCCGTAGCCGTCCAGGAATTCGCTAGTGGCCAATTCCATACTTCCGTTGTATTCTTTGGCAGGACCACGAGTGGTGATCGAGATGAAACCACCTGTCGCATCACCGTATTTGGGGTCTACACCACCGGTGATCACCGACAGCTGCTCGATAGCATCCTGCGGAAGTTTCAATGAACCGGAAACGCGCACACCGTCAATGATGTATTCGGTTGCGTCGCCGCGGGAACCCTTGATGTTCAGGCCGCCGCCCTCATCACTCTGGTAAACCCCTTCCTTGGTCGCAGCGATAGAGGTCACATTTCGGGTGGCGATCTTCTGGATGTCCTCCTTCGTGACCACCCCGCCCGTACTGGTATTTCCTTTGTCTACAAGCGGTGCCTGATACTTCACCACCACCGTTTCCAGCACCTGCTCACTCAATACGATTTCCGGCAAAAAGACGATACCCAGAGATACCGTAATGCCGGTCAGTCGCTTCTTCAATCCTACATAGGAAGCTTCTACGTCGTAGGTTCCGGGCTCGAGTGCCGACACGGAATACTTACCGTCGAAATCCGTAGTTGCACCGGTCTGGAGGATCCCGCTTCGGTAAACGACAACGTTGGCAAAAGGGATCCCCTCGCCTTTTTCGTTCACAACCTTTCCCTGGATCTCACCTGACGACTGCGCTGCCGCAGAACCCACACACAATACGAATACGACGAGTGCGTAAAGGAGTTTATTCATAGACCAATATTTGAATTAAAGAGTGTTAAGAGTCGCTAAAATATGCAAATAATTTAAAACAAAGGTAAACGGAACTTTTTTATGTATCGTCATTGAGCCGTCAGAATACCATCATTTTTTCGTCATTGCTTACTGCTGAGGCCAAGCGCAGCAAGCTTTTCAGCCAATACCGACGAGAGCTTCAGATAACTTTCCACCGTCCATCCGGCCACATGTGGTGTGAGCACCGTATCGGGCCTCGCCGAGAGGCGATCCATGATCTCCTTGTCCCTCCCCTCCAGCGCATAGAACTGCTCATTTTCGAATACGTCGAGGGCCGCTCCGCGGATATGACCGGACTCGAGTGCCTGTAGTACCGCTTCCGAATCCACCACTTTGCCTCTGGAAGTATTGACGATCCATGCTCCTTTGCGGCAGCGCTGCAGGAGGGCCGCATTACAGTAATGATGCGTTTCCTCTGTCAGCGGCAGGTGAAAACTGATCACATCACTCTCCAGGAGTAGCTGCTCCAGGGTCACCTCCTCCACCCGCTCATCACCAAACCCGCTCACATATTTATCATGGGCCAGCACATACACCCCAAGGCCCATCAGTTTGGCCGCAAAAGCCCGTCCCGTATGGCCATAGCCGATGATCCCCACCGTGCGGCCCATCAGTTCATACCCCCTGTTCTCCTCCCTGCGCCATACCCCTGAGCGTATCTCGCGGTCGGAGCGGGCAATGTTATTCATAAGTGCCAGCAGCAGACCCAGCGCATGCTCCCCTACCGCATTGGCATTGCCCTCCGGCGAACTGACCACATGGATTCCCCTGGCCCGGGCGGCCGCCACATCGATGTTCTCCATGCCGCTACCCGCGCGGGCAATGAATTCCAGCTTAGGTGCACGGTCCAGCAGCACCGGCGTTACCTTGATCTTGGTGCTCAGTGCAAGCCCGTGATAGGCATGGATCACCTCCGCCAGCTCGGCATTGGTGATGTCGGGCTGTATATCTACGATATACCCCTGGCCCTTCAGCCAGTCAGCTAAAAAGGCATGCAAATGGTCTGTGATGATCACACGTTTCTGTGCCATACGCTTTATTTGGGTTGTATTGCCTGTGTGAGTGCGATGAAATCCTGTACGCTGAGTGCCTCTGCCCTTTTGCCGCTGAAGCCCAGTGCCGACAGGGCCTCACGGGCCCCGGAAACACCACCCAGGGCATTGGACAGGGTCTTTCTGCGCTGATTGAAAGCGGCCTTTACCACCATGCGCAAACTAGAATACGATACCGGCGGGTCTTCCCCCCGGCGCCGCAGGCGGATAACGGCCGAATGCACCTTGGGCGGCGGATCGAACGCATCGGGCGGCAGTTCGAACAGGTATTCTGTTTCGTAATAGGCCTGCACCAGCACAGACAGGATACCGTAATCCTTGTTGCCATGCCCGGCTACCACACGCTGCGCCATCTCGCGCTGGAACATCCCCACCACCACCGGCACCTGGTCGCGATGGTCCAAGGTAGTGAACAGGATCTGTGATGAAATATTATAGGGGAAGTTGCCGATCACGGCAAATGGACCGCTGAACACCGCCCGCAGGTCCATCTTTAAAAAGTCTCCCTGTATAATATGGTCATCCGCCACATGCAGCTGCTCACGCAGAAATGCAATGATGCGGGTATCGATCTCGCTGAAATACACGGGCCTCGTTCCGGCCAGTAGCAGATTGGACAACACACCTAACCCCGGCCCGATCTCGAGCACGGGCATGTCAGCAGGCAAAGGCTCCAGCGCCTGCACGATCTGTGCAGCGGTATCGGTACTCTTAAGAAAATGTTGACCGAAGGCTTTGCTGTGTTTGAATTCCGCCATTCGGGTGCAATGATAAGGAGGATTGCAGGAAAACACGCGCAACGCCGGAAGCAAAATCACCGAACGCAGGCAAGCCATGCTGCTGAGCAGAGCAGGTAATATATAATAGAAGATATCGGCGGTTTGCGCCGGGCTGTCGCCCGTGTGCCAGAATGATTTAACTTTACCCCCAAGATGGAAAACAGATTACGGATCGGATTTACGCTGGGCGACATCAACGGAATTGGCCCGGAAGTGGTGTTGAAGGCGTTGGAAGACAAGCGCATGCTGAGCATCTGCACACCTGTGATCTATGGTTCGAACAAGATCATTTCCTTCTACAAGAAACTCAGCAACCTCGAAGGGCTCACCTACACCACCGCACATAATGCCGAACAGGCCAATCCGAAAGCGGTGAATGTGATCAACTGTATCACGCAGGAAGTGATGATCATGCCCGGACAGGAAAATGAGACCGGTGCACAGTGTGCGCTCACCAGCCTCGAAGCCGCCACGGCCGACCTGCTGGCAGGCCATATCGATGCACTGGTAACAGCCCCCATCAACAAACACAATCTGCAATCCATAGGCTTCGCCTATCCCGGACACACCGAATATTTCAACGCACAGGCGCCGAACGCCGAAAGCGTGATGCTGCTCATGCAGGGAGACCTGCGCGTGGGTCTCGTGACCGGACACGTGCCAGTGAAAGAAGTATCGTCTGCGCTCACCACTGCGCGCATTCTGAAAAAGCTGGAAGTGATCCGCCATTCGCTGATGCAGGATTTTGCCAGCACCAGCCCGAAAATTGCCGTGCTCGGCCTCAACCCGCACGCAGGCGACGGCGGTGCACTCGGCGCCGAAGAAACACAGGTGATCATCCCCGCCATTAAAGCTGCACAGGAGAAAAGAATGTTCGTGTCAGGGCCCTTCAGTGCCGACGGATTTTTTGGCAGCGGACAGTATCAGCATTTTGATGCCGTGCTGGCGATGTATCACGATCAGGGACTGGTAGGATTTAAAAGCCTGAGCTTCGGCAACGGTGTGAATTATACGGCAGGACTGCCCTTCGTGCGCACTACACCTAACCATGGAACGGCATACGACATTGCGGGAAAGAATATGGCCAATCCGGAGAGTCTTTTACAGGCCACTTTCACGGCCATCGACATCGTGCGCAACCGCCGCGAATATCTCGAAGCGACCAAAAACCCGCTGAAGCGGACGGAAGTGGCGAGTGAGCGCGGGTGAGGCAAATTGAATTGTTCGGCTTCCATACCTCAAAAATCTTCCCTACCTTTGTTCGCTTTTTAAAAATCCGGGGTTGAACGACTTGAGGGCATATCAAATACCCTTTGTGGGGCTGAAGCCGGGGATACACCACTTCAATTACGAGCTGGGTGACGTATTCTTCGGGCATTTCCCTGAAAGTCAGGTGAAACGGGCGAAAGTCTTTGTGGACCTGGCCCTGGACAAAAAAGAGCGGCTGTTCGTTCTGAATTTTGATATATCCGGCTCCGTAGCGACCGATTGCGACCGCTGCGGACAACCATTCGACCTGCCGATATACGGGAATTACACCCTGTATGTGAAGGTGGGCGACAAACGGGAGGAGGACAAGGACAATGAGGAGGTGATGTGGATCCCGGAAAGCGAGTCACAGCTTGACGTTTCCGGCCCCATGTATGAGTTCATCCATCTTTCCCTGCCGATGGTTAAGGTACATCCCGACACCCGCGAGGGTAAGCCCGGATGTGACCCGGAGATATTGAAATTGCTCGAAACCAGCGATGAAACTGAGCACAAAGAGGACCATGACCCCCGTTGGGACATCCTCAATGACTTGAATATCAATTAAAACAGACAACTATGCCAAATCCAAAACGACGCCATTCCAAGACCAGGACCCGTCAGCGCAGGACCCATCACGGAATCGAAGCCCCGAACGTTTCTGCCTGCTCTAACTGTGGAGCCCCGGTATTGCGCCACCGCGTATGCCCGGAATGCGGAGCCTACAAAGGCAAGATCGCTATCGAAAAGAAAGCCTGATCCTGAAAGGGCCCCTCACCTACGCTTAAACTGACCAAACAGGCATGCAGAAGGTACTTGCAGCGATCACCGGTGTACACGGTTACGTGCCCGAATACCGGCTCACGAACAGTGAACTGGAAAAGATGGTAGATACCACCGATGAGTGGATCATGACCCGCACGGGCATCAAGGAACGCCGTATCCTGAAAGGCGAAGGCCTCGCCACCAGCGATATGGCGGTAGAAGCGGTAAAAGGCCTGCTGGCCAAGACCGGCAACCTGCCTACCGACATCGATGCCCTGATCGTGGCTACCACCACGCCTGACATGCCCTTCCCGGCCACGGCCAATATCACCTGTGATAAGCTGGGCTGCGGACCTATCCTGAGTTATGATATCAGCGCCGCCTGCAGCGGCTTTCTGTTCGCCCTCACCACCGGTGCCAAATTCATTGAAAGCGGCATGTATAAGAAGGTGGTGATCGTGGGTGCCGACAAGATGTCGTCCATCATCAACTATAATGATCGCACCACCTGTGTGATCTTTGGCGATGGTGCCGGTGCCGTTCTGCTGGAACCCAGCACGGAGGGCAATGGACTGGTCGACTCTATCATGCGATCCGACGGTTCAGGCCGCCATTACCTGCATCAGAAGGCCGGCGGTTCATTGAAACCGGCCAGTCATGAGACCGTAGATGGATTTGAACATACTGTATACCAGGAGGGAAAGACGGTATTCAAGTTTGCGGTAAAGAATATGGCTGATGCCGCTGAGGAGATCATGAAAAGGAACCACCTGACCGGTGATGATGTAGCCTGGCTGGTGCCTCATCAGGCCAACCTGCGCATTATCGATGCTACTGCCGAGCGCATGGGCCTTTCCAAGGACAAGGTGATGATCAATATCGAAAAATTCGGCAATACCACCGCCGGCACCCTTCCTCTGTGCCTCTGGGAATGGGAACCCCAGCTAAAAAAAGGGGATAATATCGTTCTGGCAGCCTTTGGCGGCGGCTTTACCTGGGGTGCTACCCTGATCAGGTGGGCCTATTGACCCATACCCGATGGAACGCCGGCCGGTTGCAGGGCCGAACCCCCGGGGTAAAACAACTTAAGAGACATTCTGAAAACTATCTATAGTTAAATCCACTTTTATGGCTTCTACAGCAGATATTCGCAAGGGACTTTGCATCGATTTCAACCACGACATCTGGCAAATAATTGATTTTCAGCACGTTAAGCCCGGAAAAGGCAATGCTTTCGTGCGCACCAAACTCCGCAGCCTTACTACGGCGCGGGTGCTGGAGAACACCTTTCCTTCAGGTGCTACCATCAACCCGGTTAGGGTTGAACGCCGCACCTACCAATACCTGTACAATGATGAGATGGGTTATCACTTCATGAACAACGAAACCTTTGACCAGGTGACCCTCGATGGCGACATGGTGGAAGGCAAGGAGTTTTTCAAGGAAGGACAGGAGATCGATATCCTCTTCCATGCCGAGACCGAGAAACCTTTATTCTGCGAATTACCCGCACATATCATTCTGACTGTTACATTTGCAGAACCGGGTGTGAAGGGAAATACCGCCACCAATGCCATGAAATACGCTACCGTTGAGACCGGAGCGCGCATTCAGGTGCCATTGTTCGTTAACGAAGGCGATGTGATCAGGATAGATACCCGCACATTTGAATATGTTGAACGCGTAAAATAACACGTATGGACTTCAAAGAAATTCAGGAACTGATCCGCATGGTGAACAAGCACAACATTGCGGAACTGACAATCGAACAGGAAAATTCACGCATCAAGATCAAAACAGCCTTGGCGGCCACTACTATGGTGCAAGCGCCGATGATGATGCCGGCCATGCAGCAACCGATGGCTATGCCACAGGTGACCACCGCTGCACCGGAGAAGATGCAAAGTGCTGCCCCTGAAACCAAGGCAGAGGCTGCCGAGACTGCAGGTGGCAATACCATCATCATCAAATCGCCCATGGTAGGCACCTTTTATCGCTCACCCGGCCCGGATAAAGAGGCCTTTATTAAGGTGGGTGATGAGATCAGCGTAGGCACCAAGATCTGCATCATTGAAGCCATGAAGCTCTTCAATGAGGTGGAAAGCGAGGTAAGCGGACGCTTAGTGAAGATACTGGCGGATGATGCATCCCCGGTAGAATACGATCAACCACTGTTCCTGATCGAAACTAAATAACGTAAACGGTCATATTGCATGGCAAAGAAGAGCACGCCCTCTAAGGAGATCATACGCCCTATCAAAAAGATCCTGATCGCGAACCGCGGCGAGATCGCCCTGCGTATCATACGTACGGCCAAGGAAATGGGTATCAAAACGGTGGCGGTATATTCTACCGCCGATAAAGAAAGCCTTCCGGTGCGTTTTGCCGACGAGGCTGTATGCATCGGTCCGCCGTCATCCAAAGAGTCTTATCTGAATATCCCGAAGATCATGGCCGCTGCGGAGATCACCAATGCAGATGCCATTCATCCGGGTTACGGGTTTTTAAGTGAGAACGAGATGTTCTCGGCAATATGCGCCAAATACGGCATCAAATTCATTGGCCCCACGCCTGATCAGATCCGCCAGATGGGCGATAAGATCACTGCCAAGGACACCATGAAGCGCGCCGGCGTTCCGGTGATACCGGGCAGCGATGGCCTGCTTAAGGATGTTGCCGAAGCGAAAAAACTCGCCAAGAAAATGGGCTTCCCAGTGATCATGAAGGCTACTGCCGGTGGCGGTGGTAAGGGTATGCGCATCGTGTGGAATGAAGGCGAGGTGGAAAGCGCTTTCCAGACCGCCAGCATGGAAGCCAAGGCTGCGTTCAACAACGACGGCCTCTACATGGAAAAATACATTGAAGAACCGCGCCACATTGAAATTCAGGTGGCCGGTGATCAATACGGAAAGGCCTGTCACCTGAGTGAGCGCGACTGCTCCATTCAGCGCCGCCATCAAAAACTGGTGGAGGAGAGCCCCTCTCCTTTCATGGATGATAAACTGCGCAAGCAAATGGGCGATGCCGCCGTACTGGCAGCAGAATCCATCGGCTACGAAGGTGTAGGTACTATCGAGTTCCTCACCGACAAGCATCGCAATTATTACTTCATGGAAATGAATACCCGTATCCAGGTAGAACATCCGGTTACGGAAGAGGTAGTGGATTTTGACCTGATCAAGGAACAGATCAAGATCGCCATGGGCGAGAAGATCTCCGGACAGAATTATTATCCTGAACTGCATGCCATGGAATGCCGTATCAATGCGGAAGACCCGGCGCGGAATTTTGCACCAAGCCCCGGCCGCATCACCAGCTTCCACTCACCGAAAGGACATGGCGTTCGCGTAGATACACACGTATATGCCGGATATACCATTCCGCAATACTATGATTCCATGATCGCGAAACTGATCTGCAAGGCCCGCACCCGCGAAGAGGTGATCCTGAAGATGCAGCGCGCACTGGATGAGTTCATTGTGGAAGGTATTAAAACCACTATTCCGTTCCATAAGAAACTGATGCGTGATGAGCGCTTCAGGGCCGGTAAATTCGACACCTCTTTTATGAATGGATTTGACCTGAGTAATCTGGGAGATTGATACCCATTTTAAGAAATATAAAAGCCGCTTTTTACAAGCGGCTTTTTTTATGCATGCATCGCAATATATTTAATCCGCATAATCGATACGGATCTTTTGTGCTGCATCGAACGCCGACTTTCTTAATGTATCTGTGTCTGCAGCGGGAACGTCATAGGCCAATGCAACAGCCATACGTCGATATTTTCTAGTCGAAGGCTTACCGAATACGCGTACATCAATTTGTTTGTCAGCAACAGCCTGATCAATACCTGTGATCGTGAATTTTCCTGATTCACGATCTGCAAGCACCACTGCACTGGCACCTGCTCGTTCCAGTGTGATCTCCGGTATGGGTAATCCCAATACAGCTCTTGCGTGCAACTCAAACTCTGACAGGTTCTGCGTACCCGCGAGGGTTACCATCCCTGTATCATGCGGACGCGGGCTCAATTCGGAAAAATATACGCCTGACTCTGCAAGGAAAAATTCCACACCCCAGATACCGGCACCGGTCAGCGCTTCCGTTACCTGTTTGGCTATATGTTGTGCCTCTGCGAGATGTTCAGGCCGGATATGCGCAGGCTGCCAGCTCTCCTGGTAATCGCCGCGCTCCTGGCGGTGGCCGATGGGCGGACAGAAAAGAGTAGGTCCGTTTTTTTGCGTGACCGTTAGCAATGTGATCTCAGATTCAAACCGGATGAACTCTTCCACGATCACTTCTGCTATATCGCCCCGCTTCCCGCTTTGTGCATAATCCCAGGATGTGCGGATGTCTTCCTGTTTTTTGATCACACTCTGACCCTTCCCGCTGGAGCTCATCAACGGTTTTACCACGCAGGGAATACCGATCTCCCGCACCGCTGCTTCCAATTCCTCGAACGAATTCGCATACGCATATTTTGCCGTGCGCAAACCCAGCTCTTTTGCCGCGAGGTCGCGGATAGCCTTGCGGTTCATGGTAAAATTGGCCGCCCGCGCACTGGGCACTACCTGAATGCCCCATTTTTCGTAATCATAGAAACGCTCAGTACGTATCGCTTCGATCTCCGGCACGATGATATCCGGCTGATGTTTACGCACGATGGCATCCAGCGCATCGCCATCCAGCATGTTCACCACCTCACGCGTATCTGCTACCTGTTGGGCCGGTGCATCATTGTAACTGTCGACAGCGATCACATATTGACCGAGCCTTTTACAGGCGATCACAAATTCCTTTCCCAGTTCACCGCTGCCCAGCAGCATGATCTTTTGCATACACTATATTTTATGCGAATATCGTGAATTTACCGGTGGTGGATACCGAATGCTTATTGTGTAGAAACGATAAAGGAGCGCACCACTTCCGTTTCTGCACCGCGCAACAGCAATGCATAGGCGCCGGCCGGCCAGCCTGAAACATCCAGCACCACCTGTCCTGACAAGGCACTCGCCGTGAACTCGGCCTCCAGCATTTTTTGTGCAGCGCCATTCCAGATATACAGGGTGTAGGTATCTTCCGCAGGTTCGAGTAACTGCAGATACACTTCTGAAACAGCCGGGTTGGGATAGATGACCAATTGTAGCACCTCCTGCGGCAGCGCGAAAGGCACCACGGCATCACCGGCGTGCAACAATTTGATATCCGGATCCAGCACGATGTCTTCCACGGTGAATGCCGGCATCAGTGTGAACACCTGTCCGTTGGAAGTATGATATAACTGCGCATCCAGCGAATCACCGCCGCCACGCAAACGCACAGGCACGTGCATCTCGAACAGGTCAACCGATGGATCGGTGGTTCTTTGCGACAAGGCAATGGTGACGGCACCCGTCAGGGTGTCCTGCTGCCAGAAGAGCGAATACTGCGGATATCCTTCGCCATAATACCAGTCGCGGAAAAATTCCTGTAATGAAGTATCTGCAGCCGCTTCTGCATGTGCGATGAAGTCCTCCACTTCGGCAAATCCCCATTGCAGTTCCGGATCGTATAAATAATTGTTGAGGGCTTCAAAAAAGGCATCATCTCCCATCTCCCAGCGCAGCATGTGCAGCAACCAGGCGCCTTTGTAATACGTCAGGCGGCGATCGAAGATACGCGCCGTGGTGGTGGTATCATCCACCCATACCGAGCCGTCGGGCAGTGACACAACGAGATCGCGGCCGGTGTTGAGCCATCCTTCGTAATAATTGAACGGATCGCCCAGTAATTCAAAACTCATCCAGGTGGTGTAAGTGGCAAAGCCCTCGTTCAGCCATATGTCTTCCCAGTTCGAGCAGGTGACCATATTGCCGAACCACTGATGGGTGACCTCATGCACGAGCAGTTCGTAATAATAATTCGATACCGAGCTCATGGTTTGATGTTCCATGCCTCCTCCCCTTCCAAACTGCATATGGCCGTATTTTTCACGTGCGAACGGATAAGGACCATAGATATCCATCAACAGATCGAACGCAGGTAAAAAAGCATCGATGCCGGAAACGGCGTCGTCCATCGATTCGGCATACACCATATTCTGAATGAGGAGTGAATCATCTCCTACCGGATGATAGAAACTATATTCTTCGAGTTGTCCCACCACAATACCGATGAGGTAGGTGGGAATTGGATAAGTATGATGCCAGATATAGGTTGCCATACCTTCATCATCTACGGAAACATTCTGCAATAAGCCCGGTGCTCCGGTGCTGTAGATCTGTGGCACGGTGATATGCATGGTCACGGAATCCAGTTTATCTTCCAGCGATTGTTTGCACGGCCACCAGTCGTTGGCGCCATAAGGTTGAGATAATGTCCAGATCAGCGTGCCCGCCTCGTTCTCACCCTGCATAAAAGAACCGAAACCGCTGGAAGCCGGATAGCCATTATACACTATTGCTGTTTGCAGATCAGTACCGGCCGGATATTCAGCATCCAGTTGAATGCGCACGGCATTGCCGGCATGCTCAAAGGAGGCCGGGATGTCGTTGACCCACACCGCTGTGAGCTCCAGTGAATCGCTGGCATCGAAATAGATGTGGTCTGTATTCTGCGTAAGCGTGAGATCAGAGTTGATGGATCCGGAAATGAATTTTTCCTCCGGCAAAATTGTCCAGAAACACGCCTGATAGTGCAGATCATAATTCCTGGTATCCGCGTAGCTGATCACCTGCATTCTGTGTTGCGCATGATGCTGCTCCGGGATGATCACATCCTGCAGGAAGCGATCAGCAGGGGTTTGCTGTGCGGCTGCGCGCAGACTGCAAAACAGCAGGAGCCAGACAAACCGGTATCGCATATCACTTAGCGGGTTTGTTGCCGGGAGGCGGATTATTGCCGATCTTGCGTGAAAGACGCACCAGTTCCACTGTTTCAAAAAACAGGAAAGAGAAATAAATGATGGCGAACGGGATGATGTAATTCAATCCTGTAGTGTCGTGTGATGCTTTGAAGATCATCACCAGTATAGCCGATAGAATGAGCTTGGAAAAAATGCCGACGAAGAATACATTCATAAAACTGCTGAACTTGCGTTCCATGGTCTTCATCGAAAAGTAATAGGTGATCACGGTGAGGGAGGTGAATAACGCATAGCAGATCCAGGCAAAGGTCATCACTTCCTTAAAGAGATCGGCAAAGCCCATGATGAACAGCACGATGGCGATCACCACGGCAAATATTAAAAATCGGAGGAGGAACCTGAACATACGGAATGCGTTATGTGGGCAAAGTTATTTTTTTCCGGGCCGAATAAAATCCTTCAGGACAGAATAGAGTCCTGCAGCGATCCCGAATAACGATAATATAACAGTGAACCAGGGCTTTGAGTTCAGGAGCGCATCCAGTTTGATCCCTCCCCACACACCCAGAAAGATCCCGGCAAACAGCTGGAAAGCCATGCCGGAGTATTTCATGTAACCGTCAAAGAGCGGCTTCTTCGAGTTGGGGCTTGACATTGGCCACTTTGGTCTCTTTTTCCTTCGTGCCCATATTGCAGATACCATCGAAATGCGCGCCATTCTCGATCACGATCTTGGCGGTATAGATATTGCCTTCCACAATAGCGGTCGACTTGAGGGTAAGCACTTCGGAAACCTCGATATCGCCGGTGATACGTCCTTCGATGTCGGCGCTCTTGCAATGCACGTCGCCTTCGATGAGTCCTGTCGGGCCTACAGCCACCTTTGCAGAGGTGCGCATGGTGCCTCGGATGATGCCTTCCACACGGATGTCGCCGTCACTTTCGATCTTACCTTCCACGATGGTGCCGTGATTGATCCTATTGGAAATGAATGTGCTTGGGGCTGCCTGAGTAGGGTTGTTCTTGTTCGCAAACATACAAAGGTGAATTTTCAGTTGAAGTTAATGAATTCTTTCGGATCGAGGGCTGTTTTGTCGTGCCAGAGCTCAAAATGGAGGTGCGGACCGGTGCTCATCTCGCCGGTATTGCCGATGATGGCGATCACGTCCCCTGCCCTGACCTTGGCGCCGGCGCGTTTGAGGACCTGGCTGTTATGCTTGTAAAAGCTGATAAGTCCGTGGTCATGCTGGATCATGATCACATTGCCGCTTTCGAGGTTCCAGTAGGTGTCGATCACGATGCCGTCGAGGCAGGCCTTTATGGGGCTGTTCTCGGGGGCCACGATATCGATGCCGTTATGGCCTTCGCGGGCGTTGAAGCCGGCGGTTTGGGTGCCCTTTACGGGGGGGAAGAAGTGGAGCGACTGCAGGTTCTGCTCACCGGTGATCTCCCGGGGGTCGCCGAAGCTCAGGTTGAAGAGGTCTTCCCTTTCCACCTGCTCCCGCATGGCCAGATCGGTCTCGGAAGGCTCTCCTATAACCACCTGACTGTAATCCTGCTTGCTCAGGCTGTCGATGGGCACCAGAGTGTCGGTTTCCCCGCGGAGGCGCTTCTGGAGGTTGTCGAAATAGAGGTCGTAGGCCTGGAGGGCGTTCATGATGCTGTCGGTGACCCGCTTGTTCTCGGTGATCTGGCGGGTGGTATTCACCTCACTGTAGCCCACCACGAGGTTCTTCAGGGGTGTGAACACAATAGCCATGTATACGAACAGGCCGATGACCACAAAGAGGGTGCTGAACAAAATGATGACGTTGAGGGGGCTGAGACGCAGTGAGGCCTGCACTTCAAAGGTCTTGTCGTGCATCAGCACCAATCGGTATTTGGTGCGCAGGCGGTCCCACCACCTGTTCGTTCTGGTCTTTGCCTTGGCCATCTAACCCTGAGAGCTCAAATTTTTGCGGTAATAGCAATAAATTTGCTGAATTACAGTTTATAATTCCGGCGTAAATCTAATCACCTTGAAACGATCCACAGCGCTTTTTGCTGTCACAAGTTTACTCTTTTTTTTCCTCTCGGCCTGTAATACCAGTAAAAACGCCGACCGCAATATCGTAGCACGCAGCCTCGACGATCTGATGGCCCGCGATAACGGGTATTTCAACGCCCGGCTGATCATGCGGGAGAGTGAACAGAGCTTTTGGAATGACCAGGTGGAGAATTACGAGGAGATACTGCCCGTTTTCAAATACGGCACGCAGGAACAGGCCACCGGGATGCAGGCGCAAATGGATGAGGTCATTCAGAAGTGCTCCTATGTGATCCAGGCCCATAAAAAGAGCAAGTGGGTGGATGACAGTTACTTCCTGATCGGCAAATCCTACTTCTACCAGCGCAATTTTGAGGATGCACTGGCCACCTTTCAGTTGATCGTTTCCGACTATTCCAACCTGATCGAGAAGCAGTCGAAGAGCAAGCGTATTGTTGAGGACGAGGACGGCGAGCTGACCTTCTTTGAAAAATTCCGTCATCACCCGGTGTCATCGGAAGCCGGTCTCTGGGTAGCACGCACACTGGTGGAGAAAAAGAAATACAGCGAATCGCACACCGTGATCAGTGTACTCAAGAGCCGGGAAAATTTCCCGCAATGGCTGCTGGGTGAATTATATGCCATCGAGGCCGACGGCTACATGAAGCAGGGCCAGAACGAGAACGCCATTGAGCCGCTGACCGAAGCGGCCAAGTACACGGAAGATAAAGTGCTTAAGGCGCGCTATCATTTCATCCTTGCGCAATTGTATGCCGAAGCGCGCGACAACGACAAAGCAGTGAAGAACTATAAGGCGGTGCTGGAAAGCAAGCCGTCCTATGACATGGATTTCTACGCCAAGCTGAACATGGCCAAACTCAGCCTTTCAGAATACGGCGTAACCGGCCGCGAAACCAAAGAAAATCTGCTGGCGCTGTTGAAGGACGAAAAGTACCGCGACTTTTACGGACTGATCTATTACACACTCGCCGATATTGCTTTTGCCGCCAAGGATCAGGACCTGGGCATGCAATACCTCAACCAGAGTATCCGCAGCACGAACGACGGCAAGCAACGCGGACTGGCGTATATGAAATTGGGGGATATCCATTATGCGGTGCCGGATTATCCGTTGTCCTACGCCTACTACGACAGCACCGTGAATACGCTTCCGAATGAACATGAGCGATTCAATGAGATCAAGACTTTGCGCGACAACCTGAAACTGCTGGTTGACGAACTCAAGATCATAGAGACTGAAAAGAAGTTACAATACTGGGCCAGTTTGTCGGAGAAAGATCTGTACAAGGAACTTGAGAAGCTCGTCCCTGAAACAGAGGAAAAAGACAGCACCACTGCAGGCGCTGCACCAACCAATGTAAACACGCTGGCGCCCAATCCAACGGAAGGCGATTTTTATTTCTACAATACCACATTACGTTCACGCGGCTTTAGTGAGTTCAAGAAGAAATGGGGCAACCGAAAACTCGAGGACAACTGGCGTCGTATAGAAAAAGGCTCCTTTGGTGAAGAAACAGAAGAAGCCGTTGAAAAAGGTGCAGAGGAACCCACCATTGACCTGACCGGAAAAAACCTGACCATCGAAAAGATCATACAGGGATTGCCCAGGACCGAAGAAGACATTGCTGCCAGCAATGCCAAGATCGCAGCCGCTTTGTATCGGGCGGGTATTATCTATAAGGACAACTTCCGCAACAACCCCAAAGCCATAGAGCAGTTTGAGGATAATGTGAACCAATATGCAGGCAACACCTTTGAAGTGCAGGCCTTATACCAATTATACATCCTTACCAATCCCCCTAAAAAAGACACCTACAAGAACCGCATACTTTCCGATCATCCGGATACCGATTATGCACGCGTGATCCGTGATCCTGATTATTTCCGTCAGAAGGAGAAGGCACAACAGGCACTGGATACGTATTATGCCGAGACCTATGATCTGTTGCAAAAGCGTGATTATCCTGCCGTTAAGGCTCGTGTGGCTGCCGCCGACAGCCTTTTCCCCGGAAATGCGCTGAAGCCGAAGTTTGACATGCTCAATGCACTGTCTGACGCCGATAATCTCGACAACTTCAAGAATTCGCTGCAAAAGGTAGCCCTTAAATACCCCTCGAATGAAGTAGGTGAACGCGCTCAGCAATTGCTGGATTACCTGCGTCGCGGTTCGGTGCTGGAGGATGCCGGCAAGGCCATTGAAACGGCTTCCTATACCTTTAACGAAACGGAGGAGCAGTATTTCATGTTCATCATGCAGGGCACGGGTAAAAATGCCACTACCCTGAAGAACAATCTGGCCACGTTCAACAGCGGCAATTTCGGCAGTGACAATCTGAAGATCAGCTCCCTGCTGCTCGGTAAGGAAAACAGCATCATATTGGTGAAATCATTCACCAATGTCGAAAAGGCCATGATCTACTACTATGCGGTGAAAGACAATACCGGTGTATTCAAAGACCTGCAGAAAGAGATCTTCACGCCTATGGTGATCTCGAAATCGAATTATGTGCAGTTCTTCAAAGTGAAAGATGTGGTCGGCTATACGGCTTTCTTCGAAGAGAACTACATGGATAAATAATTAGACGCCCGTCCGTAATCTGTGGAGTGTTTTGCTCCGGGGAAGTAAATGGCGGATTAGTTTTACAGTCATTCAATTAAACGCTCATTCCTGTGACGATCAAGGAACAATTTGCTCAATATCGCCGATACATCCGTATCATATGGATGGTTTTTGGGGGAGGTGTATTGCTGGTGGCACTATTTATTTTATTGCTATCACTTGGTGTATTTGGGAAACTCCCGTCCTTTGAGGAATTAGAGAACCCGCAGAGTAATCTGGCCACGCAGATACTTTCCACTGACGGCGAATTGCTTGGCCGTTTTTATCGTGAGAACAGAACCAATGCCAACTATAAAGAGATCCCGCCCCATCTGATCGATGCACTGGTATCTACTGAGGACCGTCGTTTCTACGAACACAGTGGCATCGATGCCAAGAGCGTGATGCGTGTGATCTTCAAAACCATTCTATTGCGCCAGGAAGAATCCGGAGGCGGCAGCACCCTGACACAGCAGCTGGCAAAGAACCTGTACGGACGCCCAGTGGCCGGAAATAAATTCGAACTCGGCCTCATCAAGCTGAAGGAATGGATCACGGCTGCCAAACTGGAGCGCCGCTATACCAAGGAAGAGATCATCGTGATGTATCTGAACACCGTCAGTTATGTCTATGATGCCAGCGGTATCAAAACTGCCGCCAAAACCTTTTTCAATAAACCGGTGAGCGACCTTACCGTTGAGGAAAGCGCCGTATTGGTAGGCATGGTGCAAAATCCATCGTATTATAATCCCGTGCGTTTCCCTGACCGCTGCCTGGAGCGCCGGAATATCGTGCTGCATGAAATGCACGAAGCAGGAAAGCTGTCAGACGAAGACTATAAGCAGGCCAAAGAAACTCCTTTGGTGCTGGACTTCAAGCGCCAGGATCACAAAGCCGGAACCGGCACCTACTTCAGGGAATATTTGCGTCAATGGCTGGCCGAATGGGTAGAACAAAATCCAAAACCTGACGGCGGTAAATGGGATATCTATAAAGACGGTCTGAAGATCTATACGACCATCGATAGCCGCATGCAATCTTATGCCGAGGCGGCCTCACAGGAATGGCTCACCAAGTTACAGGGCCAGTTCGATAATCACTGGAAGGGCAATAAATATGAACCGTGGGCCTATCCTTACAAGGGCCGCACAAATCCGGAACTCATCGATCGCGCGGTAAAACAAACTGAGCGCTATCGAAAAATGAAAAAAGCCGGTAAGAGCGATGAAGAGATCGACAAGGCTTTTCATACGCCGGTGGAGATGACGCTCTTCTCGTGGAAGAAAAAAGGTAATGATCTGGATACGATCATGAGTCCCTATGATTCTATCAAGTATGTCAAAAAGATCCTGCATCCCGGCTTCATGGCCATGGATCCGCATACCGGAGCCATCAAGGCCTGGGTGGGCGGTATCGACATGCGCTACTTTCAGCTGGACCACGTGAAGCCGTCGCAGGGACGCCAGGTAGGTTCTACCTTTAAACCCTTCGTGTATACAGCTGCCATTGCCGATAAAGGTTTCTCACCCTGTTACCAGATCCCGAATTTACCGGTCACCTTTGAAAAAGGTGAGAAGTGGGGATTGCTGAGCGACTGGACGCCCAAGAACTCCGACGGTGAATATGGCGGTATGCTTACACTATCTGCCGGATTGGGAAAATCCGTCAATACGGTGACTGCATTCCTGTTGCGTGAAGTGGGTATTCAGCCGGTCATAGATCTGTCGCGCAACATGGGTGTTGAATCTGAGATCCCCTTCCAGCCATCCATTTGTTTAGGTACGCCGGAGGTAACGGTATATGAAATGACCGCTGCATACAGTGCTTATGCCAATAAGGGTGTTGCTGTCCGTCCGGTTTTCGTGACACGTATCGAAGACAAGAACGGCAACATCATCGCTGAATTCCCTCCGAAGCGCGTGGAGGTGATGCGTGAAGAGGTTGCGGCAGTGATGATCGACATGCTGAAATATGTGGTGAATTACGGAACCGGTCAGCGTCTGCGTCGCCCGGAATACGGCGGAATTACCAGTGAGGTTGCCGGCAAGACCGGTACTACGCAGGAGAACACCGACGGTTGGTTCATGGGCATGACCCCTCAGCTGGTATGCGGCGTTTGGGTGGGTGCCGATGATCCGGTGGTGCATTTCCGGTCAACCGCATTAGGACAGGGAGCCAACATGGCGCTGCCGATCTATGGCTTGTTCATGAAGCGCGTGTATGCCGATAAATCGCTGGGTATCGATCCGGCGGCGAAATTTCCGGCCTTCGAAGGAACGCCTACTATTGAACTGGACTGTGGTAAATATCTGGAGAACCAGCGCAATGACTATCAGGACCTGATGGAGGGATACAATTAAGCCGGGTTTCCATGTAACTTTATCACGCAGTTTCTGCGTGTATGGACGCCGAAGTTTTCAGGAACATCGAGATCACCTTACCCGATAAACCGGGTGTGTATCGGTATTACGACCGGGAGGGTATACTATTGTATGTAGGCAAGGCCAAGAACCTGAAAAAGCGGGTCAGCTCCTATTTCCAAAAGACCGATCACACGGCACGCATCAAACTCATGGTGAAAAAGATCGACAAGATCGAATTCACCATCGTGAACTCCGAATCAGATGCGTTTCTGCTGGAAAATACGCTGATCAAGAAACATCAGCCGAAGTATAATGTCAACCTCAAGGACGGAAAAACATACCCATACATCGTTGTCAAGAATGAGCGATTCCCCAGGATATTCTTCACCCGAAAAAAACTCGATGATGGAGCCACCTATCTGGGTCCCTTCACGTCGAAGGGCAGAGTAAAGACCGTGTTTGATTTTATCAAGCAGGTATTTCCCATTCGCACCTGCAGCTATGCTTTGACCGCGCAGAACATCGCGAACAAAAAATTCAAGATATGTCTCGAATATCATCTCGGCAATTGTAAAGGCCCGTGTGAAGGACTCATGACCGAAGAGGCCTATATGGAGAATGTGCAGAACATCGTACACATTCTCAAGGGCAACATCGGCCCTGTAAAGAGTGCATTCAAAAAGAAGATGCAGGAATATGCCGAGCAATTGCAGTTTGAACAGGCAGAAGATATGCGCAGGAAGCTGGAAAGCCTGGAGGACTATCAGGGACGCAGCACTGTTGTCAATACCCATATTGATAATGTGGATGTGTTCGCCTTTACCGACAGCGGCAGTTTTTGTGTGATCGGCTATCTGAAGATCATTCAGGGCATGGTCACACAGGCATCCACCCTGCTTTTAACGCGCAAGCTGGAAGAAACACCGGAAGAACTGCTGCAAATTGCCATCACGGAGTTACGCCTGCAATTCAACAGCGATGCCCGAGAGATCATAGTACCCTTTAAGGCCGAGTATGACGAAGCCATCACCCAAACCATTCCGCTGGGTGGTGATAAAAAGAAGCTGCTGGACCTGGCATTGAAGAATGCTTTGTATGTGCGCGAGGAAAAAGAAGCGGGTAAACAAAAGCGAGAGGCTAAAACACAAAACACCCGTGTGCTGGAAACCATTCAAAAAGATTTCAAGCTTACACAGCTCCCCTATCATATAGAATGTTTTGACAACTCCAATATTCAGGGAAGCAATCCTGTAGCCAGTATGGTATGTTTCCGCAATGCGCGCCCCAGCAAAAAGGATTACCGGCACTTCAACATCAAAACCGTGGAAGGCCCGAATGATTTTGCGAGCATGCAGGAGATCGTATATCGAAGATATAAGCGCATGACAGAAGAAGCCGAACCATTGCCGCAGCTGATCGTGATCGACGGGGGTAAAGGACAACTGGCAGCAGCAGTGGAGGCACTCAAAGAATTGGGTATCTACGGTCAGGTAGCCATATGCAGCATTGCCAAGCGGCTCGAAGAGATCTATTTCCCGGAAGACCCCGTTCCATTGTACATCAATAAAAAGAGTGAGAGCCTGAAGGTGATACAGCAGCTACGCGATGAAGCGCACCGCTTTGCCATCACCTTCCACCGTCAGAAGCGCAGTAAGTCAGCGTTGACCTCTGAGCTCGATTCGATCAAAGGCATAGGCCCTAAAACGGCCCGTGAGCTTATACGAGCGTTCAGGTCTGTAAAGGGCGTGCGTGCAGCTTCGGAAGAGGAGCTGCAGGCCGTTGTCGGTGGATCAAAGACCCGTATCCTGCTGGATCATTTTCAGTCCACCTCCGCTGAGGGGGATAAAAATTGAAGGCCGGCTTTTTAAGGCCGGCCTTCGGTTCAAGTATGAATAGAAAAGCAAGGTAATTAAAACTCCCAGAGATTGTGTTCGAAGTCGAAGATCTGTTGTTTGATCCTCTCGCTCTCCAGCACCTGATCGATACCGGTAGCATAGTTCTCGATCAAGCGATCGTAAACGTTGTCTTCTTTCACAACATAGCTGTTGAACAGGCGCATTTCAAAGATATCCTCGAAGGTGAGGTAGCGTGCGCTGTTCTTGTCATTGAATACTTCATGGCGGATCAAAACCGAACGGAGGTCCGGGTAATAGATCCAGAACATCGGTTCAGAACCCAGTGTTTCACCGGTGGTAGGGTCGATACGATCGCGCAGCATGGTCAGACCGATGATGCGTACTACCATGGTAGACGTTTCTTCGTCGAACACCCAGTCTTCTTTGATCTGGATCTTCTGCACGGAGAACGGGTCGAATTCTGATTTGATGATCACGGGCTTTTCCTCGTAGGTCTCTTCGTCCAATATCCAGGTGGTATCGACGCGTTCGAACTTAGCGAGGATCTGATCCAGCGGCAACTCGGTGCCTTCGCGGAAGTCGTCGTACAGAGGGCTGTATGCCTTCAGTTCACCTGTCTTCACAGCGTTGTAAACAACACCTGCAAAGGGGTCAACCGGCCAGGTGAAGGGCAGGTTGATCTTCTCGCGGAAGTCGATATTGCGCCAGATGCGCTTTTCCCAGTAAATGTCAGCTTCACGGATATCATCATAGGGGATGATCTCGCGTGTGCCGAGCAGTTCCCTCTTATAGATACCATCCTGACGTGCAGGGCTGGTAGGCTGGGCAACCACAGCGGTGGCGCTCAGGAGAAGGACGGTGATCAAAACCAATGTTCTATTCATGACTTGAGACTGTTGTGTTAACGATTAACCTCCAATCAGTTTAAAGGAAGTATTCACAGGCACGTTACGGCCGTCAGGCATTTTCACGGTAACGTTCTGCAATACGATGGTATCGCCGGGTTTGGCTTTCTTCTGGATATCCTTCATGATATTGCTGAACTTGCTTGTATTCGAAATATCGGATACCACGTTACCTACTTTCGGCGCATAGATCATTTCAAATCCGGTCACGTTGTACGGGATCTGGAATACGAAGTCAGGGTTCTTAACGGTGATACCGTCAGCAGCCTTGAATTCGCCGATCTTGAGCGGACCACCCTTGGTGTTGAGGATATAGGCATACGGGTCAGGGATACGCTTGATCCTGAATTTCTCTTCAGATTTCTCGGTTCCTTTACCTGTTTGCACGGTTACCACGATATTTTCCTCACCCACTTTGGTAGGTTTAGCATTGTATTCTTCGCCTTTCACCTTCACGATACCGCAACCGGAAGCGGTCACTTTATCGGAAGCATAACCGGGAACGGAGATCTTGATCGGGTTATCCACGCCGATGTACAGTACGTTCATGGCTGTAGGAGAAACCACCGCTTTACCCACTTCGAAGGTTTCGTATCCGGCTTCAAAAGGATAGAAGCGGAATTCACCTTCCCTGGAAGGATGCGGGATCTTGATCACGCCCTGGAAGTTGCGCTGGCCGGCGGCAGATTCTTTGATCTTACCAACCCCATTGGCCATATCGATCGGGCGGGCACCGTTCAGCGGAATATCCTTGCCTTCAACAGGCAGGAAGGATTCGCCGGTCGGATCGGCCGGGTCTTTTTTCACCGCACCGGTGAAAGAGCCTACGTATACTTCAGGTTTGATATTCTGTGAAGTAGCTCCGATAAAAATGTCAGCAGTATATTCGGAGCCCTTGCGCACATATGACGATGGTGCAACCACCATGGCCATCATTTTATCCACCTGAATATCTTCGGCGTTGATCTTACGACGTAAGTAGTCGAGAATGGTAGATTCGGCACTTTTGGCATCCTGTTGGAACTTCGTGAGGATCGTCATTACTGCGATAGCAGGCACGCGATCAAAGTTGTAGCTCTCCCAGGTTGCATTCTTATTGTGTGAATCGTGTGGTACTTCAACGATCTTGAGCGGCACATCGAATCCTGCGTCTTTACCCAGGATCGACATATATTTTTCGCGCGCTTCTTCGATCTTCTTTTTCAGTTCAGCACCCTGGCCCTCATTCAAGAACAGTCGGCTGGTTTTTTCCATTTCACCTTCTGTCTTCAATTTATCCGGATAATCCGGGTGAGGTCCGCCGGCACGTACTTTTACTTCAGCTTTCAGTGATTCCACATAATCCACAAATTCAGCTGTCAGCTTCTTCGCCTCCTCGGCCTGCTTCAGGATCGTCTGTGTTTCAGCACGGGCGTCTTTGGCAGCAGCCTTGGTGATCATCCCCATCATCAGTTCGTTCTTGCTGGTAAGCAATTCGTTACTGTCGCTAATACCTTTATTTACGGTATTGAAAGCGTTAAGGATTTCCGCAGAAACGTTCAATGCCAAAAGGGCTGTAAGCACCAGATACATGAGGTTGATCATGAGCTGGCGTGGTTCCTTAGGTATTGACATTGTTTAGTCTTATTTAATTGGTTAGTAAAAGTTGATATTGATGATGGTTTTTATTGACGAGTTGCGCCCATGCTCATCGCGCTCAGCATGTTACCGTATACGCGGTTCAATGCAGAGAGGTTATTAGAGAGCTGTGCGATCTCTTCACGATACTTGTTGGTATCGTTCACAGATTCCTGCAGGTTATCCATTGCTGTATTGAGGCTGCCATAGAACTTGTTCATCGCCTTCAGGTGGTTGTTGGTATCCTGAAGTTCCAGTTCATAGATAGCGTTGAGCTGGCTGAGGTTCTTGGTAACCATTTGCACCTGCTCATGGTACTTACCGGTATCAATAGAAGATGCAGTGATCTGTTCCATGGCGCGGGCTGCGTTGGCGTACGCATCACGCATTTCAGAAACAGCAGTAGAAGCATCTTTGATCTTAGTAGAGTACTCATTGGTATTCACTGCGGCATCCTGCACATCAGAGAGTTTCTCGATGTTTTCGCCCAGTTTCTTGAGGTTCTCGCCGAGGCGTTCGATCATCACAGGCTCTACTTTGCTGTCTTCCAGCATTTTGTCGAGCTGACGGGTAACGCTTTCTTTCGGCTCAGTCATTTTATGAATCTTCTTACCGGTTTTGGCTTCTTCCACTTCAGGAGCTACATCCAGATCCGGATAGATCTTTTCCCAGTAGTAGTCTTTGTGAGGAGGGAGGATACCCAGCATGAGGAAGAGGAAGGCCTCGGTAAGCATTCCCACCATCAACATCTGGTCGGCACCAGGCCAGTGGAGGATCTTGAAAAGTGCACCCACCAACACCACGGATGCGCCAATACCGATGATCAGGTTTTTGATTCGTTTAAAACGATCGGATTCAAAAAATGCTGACATTTTGCTTTGTTTTTTAACGGTTTTAAAAAAATGGTTGTTGAATAAGAAGTTAGGCGTTAACTATTGGGAAATTAGCTGTTAGAAATCACTCATTGAGCGACCCAGGAATGTCATGCAGCAACGGAAGCCGACATAACACTTGGATGTATCCTGGAATTCCCAGTGACGGGAACCTGTCTGAATATAGTAGCTGATATCCTTCCATGAACCGCCGCGGATCACTTTACGCTTCAGGGCCGGAGGATCGCTTTCCTCGGCATCGTAGCGGTAATCGGGGTTCTCATCATGCAGGAAGGAGTAGGTATTTTCCTGGAAGGCGCTGGAGGTCCACTCAGAAACGTTACCGGCCATATTATACAGACCGAAATCGTTCGGTGCATAAGAATATACCTTCACGGAGTAGTAACCGCCATCTTCGGGATAGTTACCGCGGCCGGGTTTGAAGTTGGCCAGGTAACAACCTTTGGTATTGCGCACATACGGACCACCCCATGGATAGGGAGCCATATCGCGACCGCCGCGGGCAGCATATTCCCACTCATGTTCAGTAGGCAGGCGGAAGTCATCCACCTGTACCTCTTCATGATTGCGACGCCAGTCGTTCCAGAAGTCGGACCTCCATGTAGCGAAAGCGCCGGCCTGTTTCCAGGACACGCCCACCACCGGGTAGTCGTCGAATGCCGGGTGACTGAAATACTGACGCGTCATCGGCTCATTATAAGAATAGGTATAGTCGTGTACCCATACGAGGGTATCCGGGTAGATCTCTACGGGTTCTTCCACGATGAAGTCGGCAATGTTCTTATCGCGGTTGGATTTGCTGGCTGCCTCCTTCCACTTCACCCAGCGATAGTTATAGATCAGCTGGCGTGTGTCGATGGCCTTGATACCATAATAGGTCTCGCTGGCCGGGAGGTAGAGTTCTTCCAGACGTGAGCGGGTCTCTTCATCATCCCAGTCGATCTCCTGTGACCAGTCGATCAGGGGCACTTCGGTTTCGAAGCCTTCCTCTGCTTCCACGTAGTGATCGAGGAGGACGTGCATGATGGAGTCGCGCACCCAGTATACGAACTGACGGTATTCATTGTTCGTGATCTCGGCGTCATCCATGTAGAAACCCTGGATGGAGATGGATTTTGCCCTGGCCCAGAGGCTGCTATTCACATCCTGGTCGCTGGGACCGATGTGCAGGGTACCGGAAGGAATGTAGACCATCCCGAAAGGATTGACGGGCTCCCACTCCGGACGTTCTTGCACACCGAGGAGCTGGCCGCGGTAGTCATCCCACGAGGAATGGCTACAGCCTGTGCCAACCAAAAGGCCCACGATTGCAAGTGTGAACAATTGCATGTTTCTTTTCATACTTGAGATCAATTTGTGCTTATTATTCCGTGTAAAAATAGCATTATTTTACTAATACAAATACGCGTAACCACTGTTTATACACACAGATTGGGTAAAAGTAGGCCGAAATTAGCCACTTTTCTCCATTCCACAAATTTCCAAACTGTTAATGATACAGGTATCTCGGGTTATTCACCATCTTTCCTGCTCGCGGTTTCGCCACCGGGATGCTGTATCGTATTGCGACCTCATGGGAGCCTGCACTGACGGTATTCAGGGCAGACAGGGTGTTATCGTGTGCGTGGGTGGTCTGCCTGTTTG
>DAIMYJ010000006.1:8501-19665 GCA_036734545.1 Chitinophagales bacterium | reverse complement strand
TCCCTTTCTTTTTTCTTTTTTCTTTCTCTTAATCTTTACTTCTTTCTGTTTCTTCTCCGTGTGGCTGTATCGTATTGCGTCCTTTTTGGTGTCTTCTTTGTGGGTATTCAGTGTAGACTGGGTAATATCGTATGCATAGCTGATCTGCCAGTTTGAAGCCACGCGCATGCCGGCGATGATGCCCAGGGCATCCATCTGTCCCTGCAGTCCCGCGCGGCCGGAAACCCCAGCCATCATGCGGTTTTCAAAGGAAACAAGGGTATTCAGGTCAATGACTCCCGTGTTGAGGTCGGTCTTAAAAAGAACATTCGGCAAGATGCGGAAACCGGTCCCCACATTGAAGCCGTATGCCACATAAACGAAAGCGTTGGGATTATATTGTACCGCCGCCCCTTCAGGCAATGTACCGGCTGTTACCGGCAGCAGCAGCTGACTTGCAGAAACCCCCACCTGCAAATCGTCCGTAAAGAAATATACCCCGGCTGCAGCGTCGGGTATCATCCGGGTGACAGTTGTGACAGGCAAATTTGGGTCATTATGATTCACTACGTCGCCGTAAGTACCCGTGGGCGTGACAAGCTTATCGCCATTTATGGTCTGCTGCCGCATACCGCCGGATATGCCCAGCGACAGGGTGGCAGCCCTAAAATTCTTGTGGAATGCATATGCCAGCTGAGCCCCCGTGTTGCGTTGCTGCCCGGCAATATCGTTCATGATGTTCACCCCTACCCCGCTGGATATCTTATAAATGGGGATGTGAGAAGTGATATTTTGTGACACAGGGGCACCCGGTAAGCCTGCCCATTGACTGCGCACGAAGAGGGTGGATGTCCAGGCCTGGTCTATACCCACGGCAGCAGGATTGAACATGGCCGGACTCAGCGCATACTGGGTGAACTGCGGATCCTGCTGGCCAAAGGAGGTAAGTGTAGCCGACTGGGCGGAAACTCCCAGAGAGAGACCCAAGGCCATGCACGTACCCAATATCCTGTTCATCCCCATGATTGGCATTAACGTAAAAACGCGTGTTCTGTTGCGCAGGTTAAAGTTACTTTATCCCGACCGTCATTCAAAGCGTGTGTGCGGCGGCGATGAAATCTTGCACGGAACTGACAGGGGCACTGCAGGTGAAATCCCGGCAGTGGAAGATGCGTGTCATGTCCGGCTGAAAACGTCCAGCGCAAACATCGAGCGGTGATGCACCCTGTGCATCGACGGCATAGACCGCATGCGGCAGATACACCTGAAAGGCACCATCGCGCCAGGCATCTGCTTCAGGGCCGGAGATCACTATCTCGTGATAGGGGAAAACAGCAGCGAGTGCGCCCATCAGCCAGTTACCGAAAGAGGTGCCGTATTGTGTAAAACTTTCCCGCATATTGGCGAGCATGGTATGTGCTTCATCGGCATATTCCTGCGCTCCCGTAAGCGCATGCAATCGCATCATATTGTTCAGGTGCATGCTGTTGCCCGATGGTGTGGCATTGTCATAAAATTCGGCGCTGCGCAGAGGGATATCCGCCTGATCTTTTCCGGTGAAATAGTACATACCATCAAGACCTGAAAAATGGCTGCGGATAAATTGCCGCACCAGTTGCGCTTCATCCACGTAACGGATATCTCCCGTGATGTCGAACAGGTCGAGCAGGCTTTGCATATAGGCGCTGTAATCTTCGAGAAAAGCGGTGATTTTTCCCGTTGCTCCTTGTGCACCCGGCGTATACACATGCCACATTCTGCCATTTCCTTCCGGGTGGCGGAGGTACTGTTGCATGCCCTGCATATTGCGTATGGCCATTGCCCTGTAGTCTTCCTGTTGCGTTGCTTTGAATGCCTCCGCCCAGGCACTGCACATCAGTGCATTCCAGCTCAGGATACATTTGTTGTCGAGCGCAGGTTTGATGCGGTTTGCACGATAGTGATACAAGCGATCGGTAAGGACGTTTTTCATGGCAGAAAACTGCATGGTCGACCAGCCTTTCTTATCTGCGAATTCTGCATCAGCAACTGTTGTGTGCAGAATATTGGTATGCTCCCAGTTGCCTGCGGAGGTAATGGAAAAATATTCCATCGCCCAGTCGGCATCATCACCGGCCAGTTGTTTGAACTCGTTGTATCCGAAAGTGTAAAACTTTCCCTCCACACCTTCGGAGTCTGCGTCATACGCTGCATAAAAAAGTCCTTCCGGAGAGAGCCACTCGCGTGCCGCAAACTGCAATATCTCGTCGCAGGTATCTGCATATATCCGGACGCCGGTTGCCCGATACGCCTCTGCATACAGGGAGGCAAGCAACGCATTATCATAGAGCATTTTTTCAAAGTGCGGCACCATCCAGTGTTTGTCCACTGCATAGCGTGCGAAGCCGCCGCCAACATGATCGTAGATACCACCCTGTCGCATTTTTTGCAAAGACAAATGGACATGCTGCATCGCCTGTTCATCGCCGGTGATCCAGGCGTAGCGCAATAAAAAACGCAGTGTCATGGATCCCGGAAATTTCGGTGCGCCGCCAAATCCACCATCCACCGGATCGAACTGCTGGCGAATGCCATTGACCGCCTTGCGCAGTGCTGCTTCGGTGACCACTGCTTCGCCGGTGATGGCGATGGGCGGTTTCACGAAGGCGACATCCATTTTCAGGATATGTTCTGCCAGGCGGGCAGCCTGATCTTCGACCTTATCGCGCTCACGGGTAAATACCTGATGCATATACATGAGCACCTCCATCCACGAGGGTTTGCCGTAACCGGGTTTAGGCGGAAAATAGGTGCCTGCGCTGAAGGGCAGCATTTCCGGTGTAAGAAAAACATTCAATGGCCAGCCGCCGGCACCGGTGAGGAGCTGACAGGCGTTCATATACATATTATCGAGATCAGGCCTTTCTTCGCGGTCCACTTTGATATTGACAAAGTGTGTATTCATAAATTCGGCTGTGCGCGGGTCTTCAAAACTCTCGCGCTCCATCACATGGCACCAGTGACAGGCCGCATAACCTATAGATAGCAATATCGGTTTATCTTCTTCCTTTGCGCGTTTCAGTGCCTCATCGCCCCACGGATACCAATCTACCGGGTTGTGGGCGTGTTGCAATAAATACGGGGAAGATTCATACTGGAGTCGATTCATAATATTCCGGTGATTGGGAGGCTAAGATATGGAGTAATTACACGCACTCCCCTCTGCTGCTTTGTGTGACAGTAGGCGGGTAAGAGGCTGTTCTTTCAGAACCGGAATTACTTCTTTTTGTTTGCCTGCGCGAGATATTTCTCGAGTGCCATGATGATGGAAGGAGACTCAGGCGAAGGTGCTTTCACATCGATGCGCAGATTTTGTTCTTCCATGGCCTTATGCGTGGCTGCACCCATTCCGCCGATGCGCATCTCACCCTGATCGAATCCCGGAAAATTCTGGAAGAGGCTGGTAACGCCTGTGGGTGTGAAGAGGATGATCATATCATAATCCAGTTTCCCTTTCATATCGGTAAGATCAGCGGGAACTGTTTCATACATGAATGCCTCTGTAAAATCAGCGTTGATCGACTTAAGGTATTCGGTATAAATATCCTTGTGATTCACCGTGCAGGGAAAAATGAATTTTTCGCCGAGATGCTTCTTGAACAATTCGAACATATCGGTATCCTTTCCCGTACCGAAGAACACTTTTCTTTTTCGGTATTGAATGTACTTCTGGAGATACACAGCGATCGCTTCCGAAACACAGAAATATTTCGTCATTTCGGGCATGCGGATACGCAGCTCTTCACAGATGCGAAAGAAGTGATCGATAGCATTTCTGCTGGTAAAGATCACTGCCGTATAATCGAGGATGTTGATACGTTGCTTGCGAAACTCCTTAGCCGGCAAACCCCGCACCTGAATAAACTGCCGGAACTCTATCTTGACCTTGTATTTCTCCGCCAGTTCCTGATAAGGAGATTTAGGCACCTCTGCAGGTTTTGGCTGGGAAACAAGTATGGATTTAACCGGTTTTAATAAACTGGTCGGCTGCGGTTTGCTCATCGGGTATTATTTTGGCTGCAAGCCGGCCCACATGTCGAACAGCCTGATGGCTATCAGCATAGGCGCCACTTCGAGGGCGCAAATATACAGCAAAAAGTAGACGATATGTAATCTGCCTGTTGTTCCCGCGGCCACCAAACCCTTGTAAATACGCAGCAGAAGGGCTATGCCTACCAATACCAGGGCGGCATACAGCGACCATACATCCACCGGCGGCTCGGCAAAAGCGCCCAGCAGCACGAAGGGAAGGAGGCCGATCCCGAGCATGTGGTAGATGACCAGGGCATTGAACCGGAACAGCTGTAACGCTGTGCCGATGCGGAAAATGGCATTCATTAGTCTGTAAACCATCCCCTTGATCAGGTACAGAAAGAACAGGGCTGCCACCGGCAACAGCACGTTATACACCTCTGTTTCAAAGGGCATCCGCACATCGAAGTGCACCGCCAGCAGGTAGATGAGCACGCCGGAGCCGACGGCAAAATTGATGAAGGTGAGCAGTTTAAAAATATTGGCTGAGAACTCTCTGTCGCGGTATATCTGCTGTCCCAGATTGGAATTGGTGATGACACTGATATTTTCCCTGAGCTCCCGATTGAAGGTATAGCGCAGCCAGGTAACATAGGCCAGCATGATCAGGCACAGGATAGGCAGTACGATGTCGCGTTTCTGCACGTGCCATATGCTGTGTCGTGTGTAGGCGCTTTTTTCGAGGGGTTGTGTGAGCAGGCTGTCGATATCATATCGGCCTTCCGTTATGCGCTGCAGCAGTGCTGCCGTATCCACCGGATAGTATATGATCACTGTATCGGGCACCTGCGGCACGGGCTGCACGGGTTGCTGCGCCCATGTAACGATAGCGAGCAGGTAGACACCGATGAGCAACCATATCTTTTTCACTCAGAAAAAATTGACATATCCAAAATGCACTTTGGTATTCCTGATACTCAGCGGATCCTGTTGTGAACCGCCCAATGCATAAGTAAGCCCAAAGATACCTGCTTTTGTTTCAAACCGCACGCCGGCGCCGAATCCGAAAGCGATGTCGGTTTGCGCTTCGTCCAGGGTAGTGTTCTGCAGTCGCGCCACGTCAGCGAATATACCTGCATAGCTGCGCAGGCCGAGCAGATATCGCCATTCGAGTGTAGCCATGTGATAATTGCTCACCGGCACACTCTGTTCATCAAAACCGCGCAACAACTTACTGCCGCCTATCCGTATCAACTCATTGGCCAGGGGTTCAGGTTGCAATAAGGCCGCACCGCGCGCCTGGATGAGGAAGGTAGACATGCGGAACAGCGGGATATAGCATTGCACATCGAACTGATATCGGCCTGCGAACGTGCGCACGTCGATGCTGTCATATAATGCAGCGAAATCATACTCCGGCAATTCGGGACTTTCCAGCGAGGCGATGGAGGCATTTTCCAATATGGTGCGCGTGCCGGCGGAACCGCTGATCTCCCACGCAACACCGCGCCGCGGGTTGAACACATAATCCAAACGCTGGGCACTCCATCCTAAACCATAGGCACGTTCGCGTACATCGAGCATATCCGGCAATGCAAAATTGGTGAGTGCGAAAAGTGTATCGGGTCGCAATACGGATGAGTTGTACCAATTGGCAAATCCCTTCAGCTGGTTATTACCGGAGAACTGATACACCAAACCCGCATTCGCTTTTCTTTCGAGGAAGGTGCTGTCCTTGAGGTATAAATAAAACCCCGCCTGCGGGCCGATGGGCAACCCCGGCAGGTATGGATATTGCGCAGCGGCATCGATCGACTTGGTGGTGGTTTCGAGTTTGTTGTATTGCAGTTGCATCATTTCGCCCTGACCGAAAGTGTTCTGCAGTTGCAGTTGCAGATCGCCGGTGATCACCAGTCGCCCGGTGATGGCATTGTCGGGCAGCACGCCGAGAATAAAATCGAAACGGCTGTTCCTGCGCGCTTCGGCATACAGGATGATGCGTGCGCGGTTGCCGTTGAATTCTATCATCGGCGGTTTCACGATATTGGTGAACAGCAACTGCCGCATGCGCGCTGGCAGTGCATCCACAAGCGACTGATCATAGGGCGCATCGGGAAATATGCCGGTGTATTGCTGTAAAAAATTACTGCTGATGTCCAGATCTCCCACTACGATGACCGAGTCGAAGCGAATAAACGTGTTGCGGTGTATATGCAATGCCGCGCGAATGGCCGTATCGGTTGCCGAAACGCTGTCGAGTTGTACCGATGCGAACGGGTATCCGCGCTCACCCAGTTCTTCAACGAGCTGCTGCAGCAGGGCGGCAACTTCATCATAATAAAATCGACGGCCCGTCCATTTATCCGGTTTGAAGCCTGCTGCTTCGAGCAGCGGAAGATCGGCAGGCGCAGTGTTGATCTGCGTCCAGATGACCGGATCACCGCTGTCGAATTGCACCTGTAGTGTATCTGAGCGTGACCGGTCGGCGGTGTAGGCGGCGAGCAGGTAACCTGCTGCATGCCAGGTGCTCAGTTGTTCCGTTAAAAATTTGTGGCGGGCAAGTGTATCGGGGAATGTGAGCAGTTCATCCGGAATACTGATCTTTTTTTCCGGAGATGATCCTGTCATCCGCAAATAGCAGGTATCCTGGGCGGCGACGGTGCCTATGCAGAGTACACAAGTCATCCATCCCGTGAGTGCAGGCTTCCACATGCGTGACAAGTGCCATCGTTTCCTGAATACGCTGCGCAAGGAACAGCAAATTTACCGATACATTTGCGGTATCATGCAGTATAACGCATCGGAGGCCGGAATATATTTACACATCCCTTTTTGTCATAAGGCCTGTCATTACTGTAATTTTCATTTCAGCACATCGCTGCAGCGCAAACCGGAATTGGTGCATGCCTTGCTGCAGGAGATCGCTCAGCGCAAAGATTATTTACAGGGCAAACCGATCCGCTCGGTGTATTTCGGCGGTGGCACTCCTTCTCTGCTGAGTGATGCCGAATTACGTTCGCTGATGGATGGCCTGCACCGGCATTTCACGATACTTCCGGGGGCGGAGATCACGCTGGAGGCGAATCCGGAGGATATCACCACAGCGGCCGTTCATCACTGGATATCTGCCGGCATCAACCGTTTGAGCATTGGCATACAGTCGTTCTCCGATCCGCTGTTGCGGTGGATGAACCGCAATCACAGCGGACAGGATGCAGCCACCTGTATCCTCACGGCGCAGGATGCCGGTATCAGTGTTTTATCGGCCGACCTCATTTACGGTATTCCGGGACTAAGCGACGGTCAGTGTGAGGACGATGCGCGGAGACTGGTTGAACTGGAGGTGCCGCACATATCGGCATATGCCCTTACGGTGGAACCCAAAACAGCGCTGGCGCATCAGATCAGCACAGGAAAAGTAGCACAGACGGATGATGCGCAGGGTGCGCGTCAGTTCCATTTACTGCGCGGATGGCTCCTGCAGGCGGGTTATGCGCATTATGAAATTTCCAATTACGCCCGTGACGGACGGATGGCGGTGCACAACACCGGGTATTGGATGGGGCAGGAATATCTCGGTCTTGGGCCATCGGCACACAGTTTCAACGGTCACTCCCGACAATGGAATATCGCGAATAATGCTCGGTACATTGCATTGGTCGAACAGGGCGGAGGCTATTCCGAGCGCGAGGAGCTGGATCTGTATACGCGCATGAACGAGCGGATCATGACCTCTCTGCGGACGATGTGGGGATTAGATCTGGATCAGTTCGCGGCCACCTTCGGGGAGGAGCATCGGCAACAGCTGCTGAAAGAAGCCGGGTCGCTGATCGCCGGCGGTCAGGTGGAGCTCAGGGGATCACGAATGCATGTACTGGCGGCGTATATGTTCACCGCCGACAGCGTGATCAGCCAATTGTTTTTCGTAGATTAATTTTTCCCCAAAAAGATCGCGGGATCACTCTGCGAGTTTAGCGATCTTGTCTTCGAGTTCGTATTCATCACCTTCGATATAGCCGGTGTGTTTTTCCACGATATTGCCGGATTTGTCGGTGATGACGGTAAAGGGCACGGATTGTCCGCCCAGCAGGCGCTGCAGATCTTTATTGGTATCGAGCAGGACGGTGTATTTCCAGCCCTGGCCTTCGGCGTAGGATTTTGCCTGTGCGCGTGTTTTGGCATCATCCACCGATACGGCGATGATCTCTACGTTGTAATCTTTCTGCCAGTCTTCATACATTTCGGCGATGTTGTTCAATTCCTCCTTGCAGGGCACGCACCATGTAGCCCAAAAGTTGAACACCTGAATAATGCTGTCCTTGCTGTAGTCGGCCACATTCACCTTATTGCCGTTCACATCCGACAGGGTAAGTTCAGGGAGCTTCTCCTGAGCGGAAACAGTAGTGATGGCGGCCACGAGACCGAGAAAAAGGAGGTTGAATTTTTTCATAAGACTGCTCAATAGTAGTTCAAAGATAGCACATGCTGTGCAAGATGTGTGCCACAAAACACGGCCTTTTGGAGGCTCTGCACCCTACCGGGCGGGTATTTTGACAGTAAACAGACAGTGACCTCCAGCCTGCGCCGGCAAAGGGCCGATGGCTCATGATCGTGTAAAGGAGGAGTTGCGGCTATGTTAAAGTCGGGGGGTAATTTTAACTTAGTGCCCGGAAACCACTACTGTAAAGATGAAGAAATTACTTACCGGCTGTCTGGTGGCCTGTCTTTGGACGGCGGCATACAGCCAGGGGGCGCTGAGCGGGGATGTGATGATGAACGCCGAATTTTACCAGCGCGACACGCTGATCGGGGCTTCGGGCACGCCGCATTACGACAACCTGCTGAGCGGCACCAATACCTGGGTGAACTCCAACTACCGCAATGACGCGTGGGGGCTGGAGGCCGGGATGCGGATAGACCTGTTCCTGAATTCGAACCTGCACAATCCTGGTATTCCCTATACGGGGACGGGTATCGGGCGCTTGTATATCAGCAAGAAGATCGACAATATCAAGATCACGGGCGGGCATATCTATGATCAATTCGGATCAGGATTGGTGTTCCGCTCGTATGAGGAACGACCGCTGGGTATCGACAACGCGCTGTTCGGTTTGGGCATTGAGTATACCTTTTCCGAGAACCTGAAAATGAAGGCTGTTGCCGGGCAGATGAAGGACCTTTTCAACCGTTTTGATCCGGTGATGACTGCGGCGACCATTGAGGGTAATGTGCCAACAAAATACCCCAACATCACCATTGCTCCCGGAGCCACCTTCCTGAACCGGACGATCGATCAGGACAACATGGACATTGTGATCGCGCAGATCAATGCCTATGAGCTGGAGGATCGTTTTTTTCCGAAGTATAATGTTTATGCAGGGTCAATATTCAACACCCTTACCGTCAAGAACGTAACCTGGTATGCCGAGTATGCGATGAAATCATCGGAGGCCATCCGCGACCTGAGCGGACAGCTGGTGGATTCGGACGGCAATGTAATATACACCTCACTCACCTATTCCACTTCCAAGATCGGCAACGGTTTTGGTATCACCGGGCAGGTGCGGGTGATCGACAACTGGGTGATGCGGACCTCGCCCAACGAAACGCTGCTGGACGGTATCATGAATTACCTGCCGTCGCTTACGCGTCAGAATTCATTGCGATTAACGGCTCGTTATCAGGCTGTTGCGCAGGAACTGGGAGAGCTGGCCTATCAGGTGAACAGCACCTATACGCCGAAGAAAGGTTACACCTTCAATGCGAATTATGCGCAGGTGGTGAACGACAGCCTGGATCTTTTCCGGGAGATATTTTTTGATTTCGAAATGCGGAAGAAGGATTACAAGTTGCTGGTAGGCGGTCAGTTCATTCAGTATAATCAGGCCGTTTTTGAGAACGAGCCCGACCGACCGATGGTATATGCTTATACGCCGTTTGCGGAGTTCCTGTATAAGTTTGACCGGAAGCGGTCCATCCGCTCTGAGTTCCAGTATCAGTATTGCGAGCAGGATTTTGGCAGCTGGGTATACGGATTGGTGGAATTCACCATTGCCCCGCACTGGAGTTTTTCAGTGAGCGACATGTGGAATTACGAGCCTTTGCGCACGGAGGAAGATCTGCATTATTACTCTGTTTTTGCGGCGTATACCAACAAAGCGTCCAGATTTACGTTAAACTATGTAAAGCAAATAGCCGGTATTGTGTGTACCGGGGGTGTTTGTCGTTTTGAACCGGCCTTCAGCGGTGTAAAAGCGGGATTCACCACTTCATTCTAAATGATCAAGAATATGCGAATATCTGCAATCCTACAGCCCCTGAGTTTCACCTTTCTGGCGTTTATGTGGGCCACCGGATGTGAGGAGGTGAACCCGCCGATAGACCTGACGGAGCGCGCCTATGAGACCGGTGTGGGCGCCCCTGTATCTCCGGATGACAAAGTGGTGTTGATAGAAGATTTCACCGGCGCCGCCTGTCCGAACTGTCCGGATGCACATATTGCCATTGGCAATGCCTATGCAGCGTATCCTGATCAGGTTGTTGCGATCGCCGAATACAATTATTTTGCAGATCCCCTGCATGCGGATGAGGATCTGCGCACGGAGGAAGCCTTATTGCTGAATGACTATCTCGGTCCCGCCATCGGCTGGCCGGCGTCATTCATTGACCGCAAGGATTTCGACAATGATGATTATATGCCGGAGATCCCGGCCAACGTAGTGCCCTACTGCGGTGATCAGGTAGTGCTGACCCCACCCTGTAACATCACCATTACCAATACGTATGATGCAACGTCGCGCAAACTCGATGTGGTTGTGCGCGTAGATTACACAAGCGCAGTAACGCTGCAAAACAAATTAAGTGTGGTGCTGATCGAGAACGGTATCATTGCTGCGCAGGTAGATGATAATGTTGGCGGTGAAGTAGAAGACTATGAACACAACCACGTGATGCGCGATATGCTCAGCTATTATCTCGGTGATGCGTTGCCGGAAGAGAATGTTCCCGGCCGGTGGTATACATTCGCATACTCCACTACCCTGCCTACGGAATGGAATGCCGATAACATGGCGGTGGTGGCTTTCGTGCATAATTTCGAAACGGATAACAAGGAAGTGTTGCAGGCGGCGGAGGCGGAGTGGTGAGTGGTGAGTGGTGAAAATGTAAACGAGTG
>DAIMYJ010000006.1:0-8481 GCA_036734545.1 Chitinophagales bacterium | reverse complement strand
TTTTCTTTTTTTTGTGTTTTTGTTGTGTTTGTTTGAGTTGTTTTTTGTTTTTTTTTATTTTTGTTTTTTTATTTGTGAGTTGTGAGTGGTGAGTGGTGAGTGGTGAGTGGTGAGTGGTGAAAATATTTCAGCCCTGATCCGGTGTATTTGGATCAGGGCTGATTTTTTTTAGTGATGGGCCTCCTGAGGGTTTACATGCCTTGTAACAAGTGCAGGCGTTCGTATTTGGACTTGAGGTCGTCTTCGGCCATTTTGAGGAAGGCGTCGGCGAGTGCAGGATCTTTTGCACGGATGGAGGCGAAGCGGTTCTCGTGATAGAGGAATTCGCTCAGCGGTATGCTTGGGTCCTTGGAGTCCAGCAGGAAGCGTTCTCCTTTCGGTTTCATCGGATTGTAGCGGAACAGCGGCCAGTATCCGGAATTCACCGCATTCTTCTGTTGATCACTGCCGTGGCACATATCGTAACCGTGGGCGATACAATGACTGTAGGCGATGATGAGTGAAGGTCCGGGATAGGCTTCTGCCTCCTGGATCACCCGAACGGTATGCATGTCATTGGCCGCCATGGCAATTTGTGCCACATAGGCTTTACCGTGTGCTATCGCCTGCAGCGCCAGGTCTTTTTTGCCGGAGCGCTTTCCGTTGATAGAGAATTTCGCGCTGGCACCCAACGGGGAGGCCTTGGATTTTTGTCCGCCTGTATTCGAATACACTTCTGTATCCAAAACGAAAATGTTGACATTCTCGCCGGTGGACAGCACATGGTCAAGACCGCTGAAGCCGATATCATATGCCCAGCCGTCGCCACCGATGATCCATACGGATTTTTCGATCAGGTAATCGGCAAAATGCAGAAGCATTCTGGCTTCAGGTGTTTGCATGGCGCGCAATTTTGAGCGCAGAGCAACGATGAGTTGTTTTTGCTTACGCAGATCGGCCTCCGATGTATCGTGGTGTTCCATCAAAGCGCTGAACAGTTCCGTGCCGATGGCATCTTTCACCTGACGCAGCAGATGGAAAGCGATATCGCGTTTTTTATCCGTGGCGAGTTTGATGCCCAGTCCGAATTCGGCATTATCCTCGAACAATGAATTTGCCCAAGCCGGTCCCTGGCCTTCGTGATTCACTGACCATGGCGTAGTTGGCAAATTACCGCCGAAGATGGATGAGCAGCCGGTAGCGTTGGCTACCACCATGCGATCGCCGAAGAGTTGTGTCAGCAATTTCAGATACGGTGTTTCACCGCAACCTGCGCAGGCGCCGGAGAATTCAAACAGGGGCTGCAGGAATTGCGTACCCTTGACGGTATTTTTATTGGCACGTTCACGGTCGAGATCCGGCAGGGCGAGGAAGAAGTCCCAGTTGGCATGTTCCTGCGCTTCGAGTCCCACCTTATCGACCATATTAATGGCTTTATGTCCCGGTTGTGTTTTACTTTCCACCGGACAATACGCTACGCAGAGGTTACAGCCGGTGCAATCCTCCACACTGACCTGCAGTGAGTATACTTCCGTTTCTCTATTGAATTCCTTACCGATGGGGGAGGTGAATTTGAATGTTTCCGGTGCTCCCTGCAGCGCCTCTTTATCGTACACTTTAGGTCGAATGGCAGCGTGCGGACAGATCATAAAGCATTTTCCGCATTGTGAGCAAATGTCAGCATCCCACACCGGTACCTGTTCGGCGATGTTGCGTTTTTCGTATTGGGTGGTGCCACTGGGGTATCGGCCATCCACCGGGAATGCGCTCACCGGTAATTCATCACCGTCGCCGGCCATGATGCGTGCGAGCACTTTTTGCACGAAGTCAGGTGCATCATCCGGTACGATGCGGTCGCCATCGAGATGTCCGGGTATATAATGACTGTAATCCACCTTATGCAAATGCGCCAGCGCCTGATCCACCGCAGCATAGTTCTTTTCGACAACGGCCTGGCCTTTTTTGATATACGAATCATGAATGGCCTGTTTAATATCGCCGATGGCTTCCTCTTTCGGCATTACACCGCTGATAGCAAAAAAGCATGTTTGCAGAATGGTATTGATGCGGGTGCCCATGCCGGTTTCCCGTGCAACAGCGGTCGCATTGATGGTATAGAATTGCAATTGTTTCTCGATGATCTCTTCCTGTATCTTATGCGGCAGGTGTTCCCACACCTGATCAGCCTCGTAAGGTGCATTCAGGAGGAATACCGCTCCCGGCTCAGCGAAGCGCAGCACATCGTATTTGCGGATGTAGTTAAAGTGATGACAAGCCACAAAATTGGCAGAGCGGATGAGATAGGTAGAGCGTATCGGATTCTTACCGGCACGCAGATGTGAAACGGTAAGCGATCCCGATTTCTTGGAGTCATAAACAAAGTATCCCTGCACAAAATCGCCGGTATGATCGCCGATGATCTTGATGGAGTTCTTATTGGCACTCACTGTTCCATCGGCGCCCAAGCCATAGAACAATCCTCTGAAATAATACTGATCCTCGAGTGTGAAGTCAGGATCAAAGTCGAGGCTGTTATGTGTAACATCATCTTCGATACCGATAGAGAAGTGATTCTTCGGATGTGAGTTGAGCAGATTCTCGAACACAGCCTTCACCATGCCGGCATTGAATTCTTTCGAACCCAGTCCATATCGGCCGCCGACAACAGTAGGCATGAATTTACGCTGGTTCTCCATCAGGGCATTACATACATCCATATATAGCGGTTCGCCGATGCTGCCCGGTTCCTTGCAGCGGTCGAGCACGGTGATATGGCGGGCCGTTTCGGGCAGTGCGCGGAGGAATGCCTGTGTGTGGAAGGGGCGATACAGTCGCACGATGACCACGCCGGTCTTTTCGCCGTGGGCATTCAGATAATCCACCATTTCCTTTACAGGACCGGCGCCGCTGCCCATGATCACTGCAACACGTGATGCTTCCGGATCGCCGTAGTAGTCGAATAATTGATACTGTCTGCCGGTGAGTCGTGCGAACTGCTCCATTTTTTGTTCTACGATACCGGGCACATTCTGATAGAAGACATTGGATGCTTCACGGCCCTGGAAAAATACATCCGGGTTTTGGGCGGTTCCTTTGATGAATGGATTGGCAGGATTCATGGCGCGGCTGCGGTGTGCCATCACATCTTCCATACTGATCATTTTGCGGATCAGTTCATCCGGAATGATCTCCACTTCGGTCAATTCATGTGAAGTGCGGAAACCGTCGAAAATATTCATAAATGGCACCCGGGCGCTGAGTGTAGAGCTCTGCGCGATGAGTGCAAAGTCCATGACCTCTTGTGCATTTCCGCCGAACAACATGGAGAAGCCGGTGGAACGTGCAGCCATCACATCGGAGTGGTCGCCAAAGATGCTGAGGGCATGTGTAGCTACTGCGCGTGCAGCGATATGGAATACAGCCGGTGTAAGCTCACCGGCGATCTTGAACATATTGGGGATCATGAGCAGTAATCCCTGTGAGCAGGTGAATGTGGTGCTGAGTGCACCTGCGGCCAGTGCTCCGTGAATCGCTCCGGCCGCGCCGGCTTCACTTTGCATTTCTATGACCGTTGGCACCTGGCCGAAAATATTGATGATATCTTTTGATGACCACTCATCCGCCCACTCGCCCATTGGTGAGGAGGGTGTGATGGGATAAATGGCGCACACCTCATTCGTCTTATACGCGATAAACGCGGCTGCTTCATTGCCATCCATGATATCGCGCTGAAAATGGAATTGTGTGCCTGAGGACTGATCGAGCACCTGCTCGTCCCGGATCTGCTGTGCCATATGCTGTAAAGTTTAGGTATTCGGCTACATGCCTGAAATACACTGTAAACTTCCTGCAAAATCATGCTTTGCAACATGACCTGAATCACAAGACGGGGTGATAAAAGTCAACCCTTCCTGTCGCCGGGACCAGCATACACATCGTCAAGCGGGGCTACTCCCCGGGCTGAAAGGCTCAATATATGCAGGATGGCGACAAGCGATCCGGGGTTAAGGGCCAGTATCGGCGACGGATGGACATCGGGCAGAAAGTACCCTATTAAAGGCCGTTTTCCGGATTTCAGCACCCCTTGAGGAGCAGCAGAAGTATCGAAGACGTATAAGCTTCCACAGTCAATGATAACTATCATAGAAAGCAGTGATTCTTTTACACTCCCGGGCATTTGAAGTTTCCGACCCCACGGCGTATTTTAGCCGCACTATATGGGACCGGCTTCTTTACTCGTATTGATCATGGCTGCGGTGGCCTTTTCGACCGCAGGGATACTCCTGAGCAAGGTAGTATTAAAGGCCAGCAAGAACCCTGTGAAGGGCGAGGCTTATGAATGCGGGGTACCCACCCGCGGTCAGAGCTGGGTGCAGTTCAATGTCGGGTATTACCTCTTCGCCCTGATCTTCCTCATTTTCGATGTGGAGTTGATATTCCTGTATCCCTGGGCAGTCTCTGTTCAACGGCTGGGCATATTCGCCTTTGCCGAGGCCGTGATCTTCCTCTTTATATTATTCTTAGGATTCCTGTACGCACACAAAAAAGGAGCATTGCGATGGATGTGACCGAAAAGCAACAGCAGCAACCCTTTCCGGGGGATGTACACCCTACCGCTTCGGGCGGTATCCTGGTGAGCAAGCTGGATGACGTGATCAACTGGGCCCGCTCCAATTCGCTGTGGCCGCTGGTATTCGGTACCAGTTGCTGCGCTATTGAGATGATGAGCACAGCCAGTGCCAAATACGATTGGAGCCGATTCGGCTTTGAAGTGGCCCGGGCAACACCGCGTCAGGCTGATGTGATCATCATCGCCGGCACCATCGTGAATAAAATGGCTCCGGTGTTAAAACGCTTATACGATCAGATGGCCGATCCCAAGTATGTGATCGCCATGGGAGCCTGCGCTACGAGCGGGGGTCCTTTCTTCTATAATACTTACAGTGTAGTGAAGGGCGCCGACCATGTGATCCCTGTGGATGTCTATGTGGCCGGCTGTCCGCCCAGACCCGAAGCGCTCTTACACGCCCTGATCACCTTACAGGCCAAGATCAAGGCAGGTGGTAAGCGGGAGAAGATCATCATTGAAAAATTTGCCGATAACCAATAATAACGATCATGGAAAGGGAAGCACTTCAGGCCGCCATCAGCGCTTTGCAACCGGCAGTGACATTTGAGGAGGGTGGAGAATTCCTGAACGTGGAGGTGCCCGCTGCTGAATGCCGCGACCTGATGCAGGCTTTGCATAATCTGCCGCAGTTCCAGATGGACTATATGTTCTGTCTGACCTGTGTGGACTGGAAGACGCATCTGACCATGGTCTATCACCTCGAATCCCGCACCTTACAACATGCGGTGGTCATCAAGGCTAAACTGGACAGGGAAAATCCTGAGATAGACACGCTGTCAGACATCTGGCGCACGGCAGAAATGCTGGAGCGCGAGGTATATGACCTGTTTGGTGTGCGGTTCCTGCATCATCCGGACCTGCGCAGGCTTTTGCTTACCGACGACTGGGAAGGCTATCCGATGCGGAAGGATTATGAGGACCCGCTGAATATGATCAAACTCTAAAGGAACTAACTATCCCGTGTGGCTTTTGGCCGGCGGGTAAGGGAAATAAACGTATGCTGCAGGAAGTAACACAAAAGGAAACCGGTGACCTGGTCATCAATGTCGGGCCACAGCATCCGAGCACACACGGTGTATTGCACCTGGTGATCACGCTGAATGGTGAGACGATCAAGAAGGTGGAGCCGCATCTCGGTTACATCCACCGGTCTATCGAGAAAATGTGTGAAAGCCTGAGCTACAGGCAGTTCATTTACAGCACCAGCCGTATGGATTATCTGTCGGCACACATCAACAACCACGGTTGTGCCCTGGCCGTTGAAAAAGGCCTGCAGATAGAAGTGCCGCAGCGCGCGCAGGTGATCCGTGTATTGATGGATGAGCTTACACGCCTGGCCTCGCATCAATTATGGTGGGGAGCGCTGGCGATGGATGTGGGTGCGATCACCCCCTTCTTTCATGCGTTCCGTGAGCGCGAGATGATCAACGACATCATGGAGGAGACCTGCGGTGCGCGTCTCACCATGAATTATATGGTGCCGGGCGGCGTGATGTTCGACCTGCATCCGAATTTTCAGCGCCGGGTGAAGGAATTCATCGAGCTCTTCAAAAGTAAGCTGCCGGAATACGACGAGCTTGTTACAGGCAACGTGATCTTCCAAAACCGCATGAAGGGTGTAGGATATATCTCACCTGAGGATGCCGTCTCTTATGGCTGCACCGGCCCGACACTGCGCGGCAGCGGCGTATCCTGCGACCTCCGCAAGCACCATCCGTATGACCTCTACAGTACACTGGAGTTCAAGGAAGCGCTGGAGACCGGTGGCGACTGCTGGGCGCGGTATTTAGTGCGGATGGAAGAGATGCGCCAGTCGCTGCACATCGTAGAACAACTGATCGACAATATCCCGGAGGGCGATTTTCAGGCTAAGACAAAAGCCGTATTGAAATTGCCGAAGGGAGAATTCTATAGCCGGGTGGAGACCGCCAGAGGAGAGTTTGGTGTGTATATCGTGAGTGAAGGCGGATTAACACCTTATCGTATCAAATTCCGTTCACCGGGATTTTCGAATCTTTCTGCTCTCGACCATATGGCCAAAGGGCAAAAGATCGGCGATCTGGTAGCGATCATGGGTACATTGGACCTCGTGATCCCGGATATAGACCGTTGACAGGCATGTCGCGAAGACGTGCATGAACATATAAGATAGTATAATGGGTGTATGGATATCTGTATCCTGCACCTCACATAAAAAATAACAACGTGGAATTCAGTTTAGCTGCGATCGCCGATCTTGTAGACCAGTGGCTTAATGCCACCTTCGCTCCCTGGCTGGCCCTCACTTTCGAATTTGTGATCGTGGGACTGCTGTGTATCGGCCTTTTTGCCGTTCTGGGCTTAGTGCTGATCATGATGGAACGCAAGGTTTCGGCCTATATGCAGTTGCGTCTGGGACCGAATCGCGTGGGGCCGAAGGGTATGTTCCAGACCGTGGCAGACACATTGAAGTTGCTGGTAAAGGAAGGACTTACGCCGGCAGGAGCCGACAAATTCCTGTTCAACCTGGCGCCTTTTATTGTGATGATAGCAGCCATGCTGGTGCTGGCACCGATTGCCTTTGCGAAAGATTTTGTGATCTGGGATGTCAATATCGGTGTATTATATGTAAGCGCTGTTTCTTCGATCGGTGTGATCGGCATTTTGATGGCCGGCTGGGCATCGAACAATAAATATTCCCTGTTAGGTGCGATGCGCAGCGGTGCGCAGATCGTCAGCTACGAACTCAGTGCAGGGTTGTCCATTTTGACCATCGTGATCTTCACACAGGATCTGAGCCTCAGCGCTATCATTGAATCCCAGGCCAATGGCTGGTGGATCTTCAGAGGGCATATTCCCGTGCTCATTTCTTTTGTGATCTTCATCATTGCCGTTACGGCAGAAACCAACCGTGCACCCTTTGACCTTGCAGAAGCCGAATCGGAGCTTACGGCAGGATTTCATACCGAGTATTCAGGGATGAAATTCGCCCTGTTCTTCCTTGCCGAATATGTGAACATATTCATTGTGTGTGCGATCGGCGCCACGCTCTTTCTGGGCGGATGGATGCCGCTGCACATCGGCAACTGGGAAGCTTTCAACCGGATCATGGATTATATCCCGTCGTCCGTTTGGTTCCTTTCCAAAACCTTCTTCCTGATCTTCGTGATCATGTGGTTCCGCTGGACATTTCCCCGCCTGCGGATCGACCAGCTGCTGAACCTGGAGTGGAAATATTTACTGCCCATTTCATTGTTCAATCTGCTGCTGGCCACATTCGTCGCCATTCAGGGATGGTATTTTTGATCTATACACTAACCACATATAGAAACCGAAAACCCGATAACAATCCGAAAACCGAACCCAGTAATCACAGGTGATCATGTTCATTACAAAATATCTATCAGAAGTATTCGGAGGCGTTAAATCACTCCTGACCGGTATGCGGAGAACGGGGTATTATTTCACGCATCACAAGAATATCATCACCCAGCAATACCCCAATGAGAAACCGGTATTGTCGGAGCGATTCCGAGGCGAGGTGGTGATGTTGCACGATGAAAACAATGAGCATGCCTGCACCGGTTGCACGGCCTGTGAACTCGCCTGCCCGAACGGCACGATCAAGATCGTCACCAAATTCGATCTAACACCGGAAGGCAAGAAGAAGAAGGCCATTGACAAGTTCGTGTATCATTTGGAGCTGTGTACGATGTGCAACCTGTGCATTGAGGCCTGCCCGACAGGCGCTATCAAGATGGCGCAGAATTTTGAGCATTCGGTGCTGGATAGAAGTGAGTTGACGAAGGTGCTGAATAAGCCGGGGAGCAGGATACGGGAAGGGGTGGAGTAGTGAGTAGTGAGTGGTGAGTGGTGAGTGGTGAGTGGTGAGT
>DAIMYJ010000005.1:29724-57675 GCA_036734545.1 Chitinophagales bacterium | reverse complement strand
TGATGCCGCAACTGGCGATACGCCAGCAGCAGGCTCGTGCCCATGAACAGCGCGCCCAGCAGGAATGCGGCGCCGGAGAAGTGGATCGGTGCGCGTTCACCGGTAAAATAGGCGAAGGTATTGGTCATCAGCAGAGGTCCGAGGATATTCGTGATACTCATCAGGCTGGTGAGGGCACCCTGGAGTTCGCCCTGCTCATTATTGGGCACCTGCGCCGAAATGATACCCTGCAGGGCCGGCATGCCCACACCGCCAAGGCTGTAGGGGATGAGAAATACATACATCATCCAGCCCTCAGAAGCTAGCGCGAACAGGATCAAACCCACGGTATAAAATGCCAGTCCGTAATACAGCGACCGTTTCTGCCCGAAGCGCGGAATGGTGACGCGTATAAGCATGCCCTGCACGAGGCCGACGAGCAGTCCGACAAACGCGAGTGAGAATCCCACCGAAGCCTCACTCCATCCGAACGTGCCCATGGTGAAATAGCTCCAGGTGCTCTGCACGGCGTGAGCAGCAAGCCAGATCAGCATCAGACTGGCGATGAGGCCATAGGTAACAGGATATTTCCGCAAAGCAGCCAGAGAACCGATCGGGTTGGCGCGTTTCCATTCAAAAGCCCTGCGCTTTTCTTTCGGCAGCGATTCCGGGAGAATGAAATAGCCGTAAAGCCAATTGATCAATGATAAGGCGGCTGCTCCGTAAAAGGGAATGCGCGTTCCATATGTAGCGAGCAATCCGCCTATGGCCGGGCCCAGTATGAAACCCATGCCAAATGCTGCGCCCACAAGGCCGAAGTTCTGCGCGCGTTTTTCCGGCGGCGACACATCGGCGATATAAGCGCTGGCGGTCGAGAAACTGGCACCGGTGATGCCGGCGAACAAACGACCTACCACAAGCCAGAGCAGGCTCGGCGCAAAGGCCATGATAAGGTAATCCACCCCGAAGCCGAACAAACTGAATAACAACACCGGTCGGCGTCCAAAGCGGTCGCTGAGGTTGCCGAGCACCGGGCTGAATACGAATTGCATCAGCGAAAAAGCGAACAACAGCCATCCGCCGATGCGGGCAGCATCGCTGTAATCACCACCCTGCAGTTCGCGGATCAGGTTGGGCAGCACCGGGATGATGATACCAAAACCGATCACGTCGATCAGCAACGTGATAAAAATAAAGACCATGGAAGCCTGCCTCCTGCCGCTCTGCATCATGCGGCGCAAAGGTAGCATAATTTACTACCGACGTGCACGAAATGCGCACACGGTTGGGGCATTAACTTTTTTAGAAAGGTTCAGAAATTACGCAACCGGAAGGCATCAATCTTCCAATGCATTTTCCCACTTGCTCACGGCTGCGGTGGCGATGGCGTTGCCGATCACATTGGTGGCGCTGCGCCCCATATCCAGGAAGGTATCGATACCCAGCAGCAGCACCAGGCCCGCCTGCGGGATATCGAACATGGCGATGGTTCCGGCGATCACCACGAGACTTGCGCGGGGAACGGCGGCGATACCTTTGGAGGTGACCATGAGCACCAGCAGCATGGTGATCATCTCACCGGTGGAAAGATCGATACCATAGCATTGTGCGATGAAGATACTTGCGAAGGTCATATACATCATGCTGCCGTCGAGGTTGAACGAATAGCCCAGCGGCAGGGTGAAGCTTACGATCTTATTATTGCAACCGAAGCGTTCCAGTTCGGTGATGAGTTTCGGGAATGCCGCTTCGCTGGAAGCCGTGCTAAAGGCCAGCAGGAACGGTTCTTTGATCCTGCGCAGCAAAATGAAGACACGATGGCGCAATACGGCAAAACCGGCAGAGATGAGAATGATCCACAACAGTAATAATCCGAAATAGAACTCGCCCATGAATATGGCATAGGTGCTCAGCACCGATAGTCCTTTGGTCGTGATCACGGAACACATGGCAGCGAAAACGGCATAAGGAGCAAATCCCATCACATAGATCGTGATCTTGATCATCACGTGGGCGATGGCGTCCAGCGCTTTGATCAGCGGTTCTGCTTTTTCACCGATGGCCGCACAGGCAACGCCGAAGAACAGACTGAATACCACGATCTGCAGTATCTCATTTTCCGCCATAGCCTTGAAGATACTGGTGGGGAAAACATGCGTGATGAATTTCTCGAGGGTGATGGCACCGCCGTCGACACCCGTTTGCACATTCTCATCCGGCAAAGGCAAATGCATATTGGCGCCGGGTTCGAAGGCCGTTACGAGGATCATCCCAAGGGTGAGGGAAATGATGGTGGCAGTGATGAACCACAGCATGGTCTTCCCTCCCACCCTGCCTACGGTCTTGATATCCCCCATTTTGGCAATACCCACGATGAGGGTTGACAGCACCAGCGGCGCAATGATCATTTTTATCAGGGACAGGAAGATCGTGGTGACGATATTGATCTTGGATGCCAATGCCGAAAGCTCTTCCGCACTGCGGCCGCTGTTGTGCAGCAGGCTGCCTACAAAGATGCCTGCCGCCATGGCGATCAGGATGAAGAGCGTAAGTCTGTTCGATTTCGTCATGCCTCGGATTTCCGCCCTAAGATAATCCATTTCACCTGAGCGAAAATGCCTGTCTGTGTGCAGGTGTGCCAACAGAATTTTGCAAACTTTTCGTAAACAATTTGCTCCTGCTATCCTTATGCAGGTAATTTTGCATGATGGGAACTGCTAAAACCAATTATTTCCGCATTGGCACCATTGCCGTATTGATACTCCTCGCCGGTTCCATCTTCATGGTATACCGGAACATGATGAGCCAGCAAAAGGAGCCCGTGCTGCCGTATTACGGGCCAACGAGCGGTGATGGCGAACCGCACTACGTGAAAAGCTTCAGCCTGTTGAATCAGGACAGCGTGATACTTACGCAGGCTCCCTACAAGGACAAGATCTACGTTGCCGATTTCTTTTTCACCACCTGTCTGGGCATTTGCCCCATCATGACCGAGGGCATGATCCGCGTGTATAAGGCCTATTACGACAACCCTGACATCCTGTTCCTGAGTCATACGGTTGACCCGGATCACGACACGCCATCCGTTTTAAAGCGCTATTCCGGCAATCGCGATATCGACAATAAAAAATGGCAGTTCGTTACCGGCGACAAGAAACAGATCTATGATCTGGCGCGTTACAGTTATCTGGTAGACGCCTCTGTGGGCGATGCCGGCCCTACCGACTTCGTGCATACCGAAAACTTTGCCCTGGTAGACCGCGACGGGCGCATCCGCGGGTATTACGACGGCACCGATACGGCTGAGGTAAGCCAGCTGATACGGGACATCGACCTGCTGCTCACCGAGGATTGAGCAGCTCATCCCTTTACTGAAGTTACCCGCAGATCAGGCCAATATCCGGCCTTTACCCATGGTCTGTCCCTTCAAATCACTACCTTTGCACCTCCCAATCCAACGACTCGATGATCACGGTAACCAATGTATCCCTCCGGTATGGAAAGCGCCTCCTGTTTGAAGACGTGAACCTCAAGTTCACCAAAGGGAATTGCTATGGCATCATTGGTGCGAACGGCGCCGGAAAATCCACGTTCCTGAAGATCCTGTCAGGCGATATCGAACCCACTACGGGCATCATCGATATCACCCCCGGCGAGCGTATGGCCGTGCTGAAGCAGAACCACAACGAGTTTGACATGCACTCGGTGATCCACACCGTGATGATGGGCCATAAGAAACTGTGGACGATCATTCAGGAAAAGGACACCCTGTATGCCAAACCCGATTTCAGTGAGGAAGACGGATTGCGTGTGGGTGAACTGGAAGCAGAGTTTGCCGAGATGAACGGCTGGAACGCCGAAAGCGATGCCGCTGAACTCCTCAGCAACCTCGGTGTGAAGGAAGACCTCCACTACATGCCCATGGAGCAGTTGTCCGGTAAAGAAAAGGTTCGCGTGCTCATCGCACAGGCCCTGTTCGGCAATCCCGACATCCTGCTGATGGACGAACCTACCAACGACCTCGATATCGATACCATCTCCTGGCTGGAGAACTTCCTCGCAGAATACGAGAACACCGTTATCGTCGTATCCCACGACCGCCACTTCCTCGATGCGGTGTGCACGCACGTTGCGGATATCGATTACGGCAAGATCAACATCTTCACCGGTAACTACAGCTTCTGGTACCAGTCGTCACAGCTCATGCTGCAATTGATGGCGCAGAAGAATAAAAAGGTGGAAGAAAAGCGAAAGGAGTTGCAGGAGTTCATCAGCCGCTTCTCCGCCAATGCTTCTAAAGCCAAGCAGGCTACTTCCCGGAAGAAAGCGCTGGAGAAACTCAATATTGAAGAGCTGCGCCCTTCCAACAGGAAGTATCCCGGAATTTTCTTCACCCCCGAACGCGACTTAGGCGATCAGGTGCTGCAGGTGACCAACCTCACCAAATCGCTGGACGACAAGGTGCTTTTCAAGAATGTCACCTTCACCGCAGAAAAGGGCGACAAGATCGCGGTGGTAAGCCGTTATCCTTTGGCCAAGACCTACTTTTTCGAAGCCATTGCCGGCGAGCGTGCTCAGGATGCAGGTGAGTTCAAATGGGGCGTTACCGTTACACATAATTACCTTCCTACCGATAACGGTGCATTTTTCACCGGAGAGCTGAACCTGATCGACTGGCTGCGTCAGTACAGTAAGGAAAAAGATGAATCTTATATCCGCGGCTTTTTAGGCAGGATGTTGTTCAGCGGTGAAGAATCGCTGAAGAGCTGCAAGGTGTTGTCGGGCGGCGAGAAGGTGCGATGCATGATCTCACGGGCGATGCTGCTGGGCGGCAACGCGCTGATCATGGATGAACCTACCAACCACCTCGACCTCGAGAGTATTGAATCGCTCAACCACGCGCTCGAAGATTTCAAGGGTTTTGTGATCTTCACCTCACACGACCATCAGTTCATGCAAACCATTGCCAATCGTATCATCGAGATCACGCCGAATGGAGTGATCGACCGACTGATGACCTACGATGAATACATCCTTGATCCCAAGGTAAAGGAACTGCAGGATCAGATGTATCCCAAGGGCGTATTGGTGTGATCCTGCGCGACGTGAACTTAGCGACTCCCTGTGTTGTTAAATCCCCGAGCGGCAATTTGCCGTATATCGGTTAAACATCATCATGCTCATCATGCGAACCCTTCTTGTTATGGCTGTTGTAAGCGCCTCTGTGGCGGCCGGATGCAGTCAGAATGTGCAAAAACCCGCTGCTGTCGATGCCGCTGCGGAAACCGAACTGCCGCAAACGCCGCTGGAAGCCCCCGACTACGTCTTCGACGGCAAGACCATTGAAAAACCTGACAGTGTCTGGCAAAAGCAGCTGAACGGCATGCAGTATTATGTTGCCCGTCAGGCGGGAACGGAGCGTCCGTACTCGAATGCCTATCACGACAACCATGAAAAAGGCATGTATTACTGTGTAGGCTGCGGTCTGCCCTTATTCAGTTCATCCACAAAATTCGACTCCGGCACCGGATGGCCGAGCTTCTACGCACCGGTCAATGATAAGAACATCGGCACCGATACCGACCTCGACATCGGGTATCCGCGTACGGAAGTGCATTGCGCACGCTGCGATTCACATCTCGGTCATGTATTCGATGATGCCCCGCAGACACCCACCGGTTTGCGGTATTGTATGAACAGCGCCTCGCTCATCTTCAAAAAACAATAACTTTGCCGCTTCGTCTGCGGCATGGTGCTCTACGTTATCCATAAAATTCCCTTTCTGCGCAAGTGGTATTTCCAAGCCATTGGCAGACCATTCGTAGGGAAAAAGATACGTCCGCTGGTACCGCTGCTGCCCAAGGATACCCCCGTGCTCGACATCGGCAGCGGCAACGGACTCGCCGCACATCTGTTGCAGAACAGGGGTGTGCAGATCGTGCCGCTCGACATTCATGAAGGCCATTATCATCCAAGCATGAGGCCGATGGTGTACGACGGACGCAACATTCCATTTCCGGATAACCATTTTGAATACGGCATCATTCTGACGGTATTGCATCATGTCGACGATCCCGATGCGCTGCTGCGTGAGATCATGCGTGTGTGCAAGAAGCTGATCATCATAGAAGACATTTATAAAAGCAACCTGCAAAAGCGGATCACCTTCTGGATGGACACAGCGGCCAATCTCTTCTATTCACCCTGCCCGCATACCAATAAGGACGATGCCGGATGGAAGCAAACATTTACCGACATGGGTTATACGCTGGAACATGCCGAGTATCGGCGCGTATTGTTCATCATCCGCCAGGCCATCTACGTGATCCGTAAATAAGGCACTTTTATAGCACGATCATAAGTTCGTTATTACCAGGTAAAATCAAATCGCTGACGTTCGGCATCAAATCGCAGGCTGCCGCGCTCAAACCAGGTGCGGATATGTCCCTGATCGATCAATGCGCGCATCTCTCCGGCTGTCCATTTACCTTCCTGGCCGATCAGCACACCATAGTGTGCGATCTGCATGGATAATTCTATTTCATGTGAAGTGAAGATCACCGTTCTGCCTTCCGCTGCGAGATCGCGGATCAGTGCAAATATTTCGATCTTATGGTGCAGGTCTAAATGCGAAGTGGCCTCATCCATTAGCAGCACCGGTGTATCCTGCACTAAGGCGCGGGCGATAGCTACTTTCTGATATTCACCGTCACTCAGCTGATATAAACGCTTTTGAAACAGATGACGTATCTGCAGTCGGTCGCCTACGCGTTGCACGATAGCCTTATCTGCTTCATCCGGTTGTTGTAAAAATCCATGATACGGTGAGCGCCCCAGAGCAAGCACTTCATACACGAACAAGGTTTGCACCATCTCTCCCCTGCCGCTCAACACCAGTGCCATATGCCTGGACAATTCCTGCACGCTGTACGCACCGATAGAACGCCCTTCCAGCGTAACATCCCCTCCTAATGCAGGCTGCAGAGCGGCGATGCTGCGCAACAGTGTGGATTTGCCGGTACCATTAAAGCCCAGTATCGCTGTTGCACAGGCTTTCGGAATCTCCACCTCCATATGTGCAACCACAGGTGTCTTGCCATAACCGATGGTAAGGTCGTTTAAATGGATGATATGCGATGCTGACGGATTCAAAAGGAGCGACGCAGGTGTTGATGTTTCCAAAGAATGAAAATAATGAACGGAGCGCCCATGCATGCCGTGATGGAATTCAGCGGCAGCAGACCGGCTTCGCCCGGAATTTGTGTGAGCATATCACACAACAGCAAAAGTGCGGCGCCCATCAACATGCTGCCGGGCAGGAGAATGCGATGATCATTGATCCTGAACACCATGCGGGCCAGATGCGGAACAGCGATGCCGATAAATGCGATGGGTCCGCAAAAAGCGGTGATCGCACCGGTCAGTATCGCCGTGCTGATGATCACATGGTTGCGCACCTGTCGTATGCGCACACCCATACTTTGTGCATACGATTCGCCGGCCAGCAACACATTCAATCTGCCGGACAGCATCCATGCAGAGAAAAGTCCGATACCGATCAGCGGAAAAAGCAGATATAATTGTTGCCACGTTACACCTCCTAAACTGCCGAAGGTCCACAACATGAATAATTTCAGTGCCCCGCGATCACTGTAATACTGCAGCACGCCCACGATGGCGCTGATGGCCATGCCGAACATGATGCCGAAAATGAGCAGTGTCATGGCATCACGAATGCGTGCCGACACCACCAGGATAACGAACAGCACCACGAACGCGCCGATAATAGCCGCTAAGATGATCGGGATACTACCTGCTACGCCGATCGATACACCGGTGAGCATCACAAAAGCCACGAACAAACTGGAGCCCGCCGAAACTCCTAAGATATCGGGACCGGCTACCGGATTTCGAAAATAGGTTTGCATCATCAGACCTGCCACCGGCAAGGCAGCACCGGCGAGTATGGCGGTGATCGCTTTGGGCAGTCGCAATTCAAAAACAATGATGCGGTCAGGATCATCAGCAGGCAAGCCACCCGTCAGTGCGCGAAATGTTTCTGCCAGTGTGATCTGTGCAGAGCCTGTCATCAGGTCAAGCACAAACAATCCGGCCACCAATGTGATCAGCAGAAGAAACAATGCCTGTATGCGACCTGATGTCATGGTATCTGACGATAGAAGGTAAAGGTATGTGCGGGCATCAATTCCGGATGAAATATCGCCACCAGATCGCGGAGCACGAGATTCGGATACACGATGCCTTTTTCCCAGTAGTCGTTGCCGCCGTCTGGTATCTGCCGCAAATTATTATTGAACACCTGACCTTTCTGCCACGCTGCGAAATGGCGATAGCGCGGATCGGCAGCCGTGATTTCACTGAGAGACTCAGCAGCGCCCGGATGCAGCCAGAGATCAGCGTCAACAGCGCGCTCTAATACTGCACTGAACGCAATGGGAAAATTCCCCGTGCGTGTATCCTCCGCCCACAAATAAGTTGCACCGGCATCCTGAAAATATCGCGCAGCAAAACTTTGTCCGCCCGGTATCGTCCATTCACCTTTAAATGCCATACCGGTAAATACGGTCGGTCGCTGTGCCGACTGCATTGCCTTTTCTGAAACAGCAAGATAATCTGCTTCCACAGAACGGAATATTGAATCGGCCACATCCCACGCATCAAAGAACAGCGCGATGCATTTGATCCATTCGGCCTGTCCCAGCGGCGTGAGTTCTTTGAATTCATTATTGATCACCGGCGTCAATCCGATCGAGCGCAATTTTTCGATATTGTCGTATGCCGCGTTCCCGGTCTGGTAGGTCATGACAATATCCGGTTGCAGCGAAACGATCTTTTCGAGATCAAGTCCGCCTTCCGTTCCCACCTCAGCGATCTTTCCGGATGCGACAAGACTTTGTATCTCGGTATCGCAGATATATTGCGTACCACTGAATCCCACCAGTGCATCCGCATGCCCGATGGCAGTGAGGAAGCCGATGTGGGTGGTGGAAAGACTCACCATGTGGGCTATGGGTATACTTACATCCGCCGAATTCGCCCCTGCAGATCCCTGCTCCTTAGAGAGGATGTACGTTGCCGTTGTCCTGAGCGTATCCAGGGGATCACGTATGACCAGCCGGTAATGATCCGGGAATGCCTCCACATAAAATCCACGTGCGTAGCGCACAGGCAGTCGTTCACCAACAGCAGCATCACCGGCGGGTGGATCCTGCGCATGATCACAGGATGCCAGCAGGAACAGGGAGGCAATTATGTAGAATAGGGTTCGCATATACAGACAGGCGTCCGGACAGCAATACTATCCGGACGCCTGAAAAAATGAGCTTTATTGTTTTTGGAACATGGCAGTGGCATTGCCTTCAACACCGCGCAGGCGCAGACAATACATACCTGCTGCAAGGTTGGTCACATCAATGGTCACCTGCTCCTGTGCAGCGATCACGGAGGTATACAATACCTGTCCGTTGATATTCAGGATCTCCGCAAACTCGGCCTTGAAAGGAGCAGTCACCTGCACCATTGTAGCAGCCGGATTCGGTGCAACGTTGAGTGTCGGGTTCACTGCATCCGCAATGGCAGAAGCCGTGCGCACATCGAAGGCGAAATTGCCTGGTGAAACGCCTACATCAAATGTAGTCACGAGTGTATTAGCGGCATCATAAACATATACTTTGCCATAGCTGAAATAATCTGTTTCACTTACATACATCAGTTCAGCTGTGGGATCGAACGCCAGTCCGTAAAAACTAACGCCAAATTCGTCCTCACCCATGATGGTTGAAGTAGCGGCATCAAAGCGGCTCAGTGTAGTGCCGAACATTTCCTGATAATAGATCGTACCTGCATTGATGGCAGAGGTGCCACAGCCGGAAGAAATATTCGCCAGGTCAGTGGTGGTAAGCTCGCCTGTGGTGATGCGATAAGCGCTCACAGAGCTGCCTGTGAAATCTTTATTGTTCAGGGTGTAGATATACTCACCTTCCAGCATAAGGTTATCCGGATTGATACCGGAAGCGCCGAGGTCAACGGTGGTGGTGATCGCTTCGGTGGCAAGGTCCAGTTCAGCGATATAACCTACTTCCGAACCAAATACGAAACCGTTGTTCACAGCGATATAGGCTTTGTCGCCATACACCACCACACCTTCAGTAGTGTGCGGGAGCACATCAGCGCTGATCGCATATTCGAGTGAGAGGTCTGATTTGTTGTACACCTGCACATAAGAAGGCAGTTCTACGAGATATTCGCCGCGGGTAACGATGATGTGATCTTCGGTCACTGCGATCTTGCGGATACCGGGCACATCAGCCACATCGATCAGCGCATCGGTTTCCGTGTCGTACTTCAGCAGGAACTGATCAGCAGCTACATAGTAGTGGTCGCCATCCATTTTGATATCGGAAGCGAACCGGGCATCTGCAATGGTGTTGATGGTGGTATACACACCTGTTGCCGGGTCATAGGCACCCACCGTAACCGGGGTGATGATGGTGTTGGTCATGTAATCGAAGTATCCTTCGTTGAGCACCAATACACGTGCTGTGAAGGATTGAGCCTGAGCGGCGGCCATCAGGGCCACCAGGATGAGCGTAAAAATACCTTTCCTCATTTTGAGTGGTTTAGTGGTGAATAAATAATGAGGCGAACTAACGGATACAGTGTTGCCACTGTGCCACAGCGCTTTTGCCCCAAAAGCGTTGATCGTGCAAACACCGGCAGGTCTTCTGGCTCGTCTGCCTTTTGGGAAACCTTCCCATCCGCCTTGCGGCGAACAGTGGCATTGTGCTCCCAAAAGCACTTGATGCAGACTTACAGCAGTGGGGACTGCCCCGGATTCACACCGGGTTCCCTCTTAGGGCGGCCCATACTGATAAGCAGGCCGCCAACCGATAATGCATCATAAAGATACACATCCCGCCGGGTTCACAACCGGAGTTATGCACAATTCGTGGAGGCCGTATACTAATCCAAAGGCCATGGGCGTTATATAGCCGTCTTGTCGCAGAGACGTTCAAGTAAGAAAAGGCGCTGCGCCCCAGGGGTGTGGCGCCCTTCGTTTTTTCGCACCCGGGGGTCGAACGCCATAAGCCCCTGATATACAAGCGGAAATGGTGACACAAGTCATTCACCAATGTTCAGTGAATATCTATTTTTAGGCCATAACACACATCATGGAAAACCCATTCCAGCTTGATTTCATGCAGCGCCTCCGCGATATGCTGCCCGGACACTACTCACTGGCCGATCAACTTTCAGAGATACTACAGATCAGTCAGGACAGCGCCTATCGCCGCATCCGCGGTGAAACAGCCATGAGCATCGACGAGGCCATCACCTTGTGCAATCATTACAAGATCCCGATCGCTTATTTTACGGATGAGATCAAGGGACTGGTCAACTTTAAATATGTGGTGATCGAAGGCTCGCGCTCATCGTTCATCAAACACGTCGACTTCATTTATCAGAAAGCCGATGAGCTGCTCAACCACGACAATCGGCGAATACAGTATGCCACCAACGATATTCCCTTATTCCTGCAGTTCGCCTATGAACCGCTGGCCCGGTTCAAGATGCACTTTTGGATGCATGAGTTTGAGAACATCGGCGGCTTCAAGGAATACTACGATGCCAATGATGTTGACAAGGAGATCATAGACATCACGAAAAAGATATACGAAGTATATCTGATGATCCCCAGCGATGAGATATGGCCGGAGAACATCCTCCACTCCACACTGAAACAGATCAATTATTACTGGGATGCCGATTACTTTCGGAAAAAATCCGATGTGGAGGAATTACTGGATTGCCTTGTGCATCTGGTCGATCACGCCGAAGAAATGGCCGCCTGCAGTCACAAGATGCGGCCGAACGATCGTTCGAAACAGAAATACGCCGAGTTCAATCTATACCAGACCGATATCCTGCTGGGTAATAATACCGTGCTGAGTATTGCTGATGATAAACGCACCAGCTACTTAAGCCATCGTTCATTCGGCATCCTGATCACGAACAGCTTTCAATATGCCGCTGAATCGGAATTGTGGATGCGGAGCATATTAGGAAAGTCGAATCTCATAAGCGGCATCTCTGAAAAGAACAGAAGCAAATACTTCCGCATACTGCGTAAAAACATCGAGACTGCGCGGGAGAAAATGGGTATTTGAGAACGATCAGGGTTTTCTTAGCCAGTTGCGCTCTTCCAGCTTGAAGGTCATGGTGCGATACAGGTCGATCATATCTTCCCATTCCGTGTCCTCCAGCTTGTTGATCACCGGCCATCCTTCGTGAAACCATTGCTCCTCTTCCATGGCGATGGGGCGCTGATACAGGATACCCAGCTCAGCGAGATTCAGAGCGATCTCCATATAATCTACCGCAGGATGCATCTTCGTTTCGAAGCGATGATGCCAGCGAAATTCGACGATGCGCTTCCGCAATTTTTCTGTTACCGTTGCCAGTGTCATTGATCCTTGCCTCCTTGCCTGTACTCATGTGTAGATGAGCAATGATAAAACCGAAAATTCTTCGTCCTGTTCATCACAGCAACACCCGTGTTTGCTGATCAGTGTTTACAGGCGAACACTATATTTCAGCGTGATATTCCTGGGCGCCTCCATCATGGCCGGACGCATACTGTAAGCCCGGTTCAACAGATTGGCGCAAATGAGGCTGATCTCATTATTGTTCTTCAGCGTGTATGCCGTGCGGATATCGATCACATAATCACCCTGGTCATTATTGTCGCGATACTCCTGCAATCCTTCAATGATATACAATCCGATGCTCGGGATGATGGGATCCACGAATGCCGCATCTACCGCTTCCATGAAACTATTGTAGTTGCAGGTAACACCGATACGGAACTGATCGAAGGTGCTCTCCACATCAAACTTCACGGTGTGCCTGAAGCGGTACTTCAACACATTATAATCAGCGCTTGACAATGCATTTTGCAGCGAGTCGAATACCTGAAAGGTAGGATCGATGTAGGTGTATCCGGCGATCAGCGAGGTAGGCACCTGTCCCAGTTTGCCCTGACCGATGAACGACACCTCAAATCCCTGAATGCGGGTGTCACCGATATTCAATGATTTAAATCCCGGAGCAAGTGCACCGCTGCTGCCGGTCTCATAATAACCGAAGGTGAACTCCATCATGTCGCTATACTCGGAAATGAATCCCGACACATCCAGCATACCCTGCCAGTTACTGATCTTCACGCCCTGCTTGAAACCCACTTCAGCGCTGAATCCCGTCTCTGATCGCAGGTCGGGATTCGGGAAGATGCTGAGGCCCGAAATGCCGGTATTGATATATTTTTCGGCAATGCTCGGGAAGCGGTATCCCTGCCCCCAGCTGGCGCGGAGAAAGCTGTATTCGGCCAACTGATAATTAGCACCTGCCCTGAACACCGGTCGCGATTCACTGAGATCACCGATCTGATTGAATTCGTACCGCATACCGGTACTGATATTCAATTTATCCCATAACTTTTTGTCAGCCTGCACATACACGGCCTGATTGGCAGCAATGTAGGAGCTGTCGCCATACAGCGCCGCTACTGATTTAGAGCGGTTGGCCAGCGCGCCGCCGGTGAGTACGAGCCCGCTGCGGTCGAAATGTTTCTGATATTGATATTCGGCATACAGCAGATCGCTGGCATTGCTTTGTTCAACGCCGGGTGTTTCATTGTGGTTGCCATAATATCTCGTGAGCAGTTTGTGGCGATTGCCATGCTGATCAAAGTAATTCACGAATGGATCCACCGTGATCTTAAATCCTCTGTTGAAAGAGGCTGTTCCTGGTGCAGGCACGTATAATCCGGAATCGATATTATTCCAGAAAAAGAAGTTCGATGAACGGCTCACCTGTGCATTCATGTTGATGCCCACCGCGAGGTTGTTGTTGATGCGATATCGGGTGTTGAAATTGGCGCGTCCCCTGCGGTTATAGATATCCTGCAGAAAACTGTTCTGCGTGAACACATAGGCGCCCGTTACCAGATCGAAGCGTCCGAATTTCTGTTTATGGGCGAAATTGGCTCCGGCCATAAAAGGAAAATCATCCTCCCACCATTTTTGCGCCGTGTCGGCCGGACCGAAATAGGCGCCGTTAAAGAAACTGAATTTGGTTTCCGGTGTGGAGGTCGGGTATGCTGTGCGCACGTTGATGATGCCATTCAATGCGCTGGAACCATACAGAGCGCTCGATGCGCCCTTGATGATCTCTACCTGCTGAATATTCTCGATAGGAATAAAATCCCAACTCGGAAAAGCGGCATCACCGGTAAGCATCGGCAGATCGTCCATCAGCAGCAGCACCCTGCTGCCTGCACCATAACTGTAGCCTGAACCACCGCGGATATTCGCCTGTCCATCGATCACGCTCACACCCGGCATGCGCTGCACGCTCTGATCCAGCCGCACGTCGTTGGTATGTTCGATCAGACTATTGCGGATCACATCGATCGTAACTGTCTCCTCCCCTATTTTCTTTTCGAACTTGCTGCCCGTTACCACTACGGTGTTCAGCAATCCTTCTTCCGCCTTTAGCGTGATATTCACCGTGTAGGTCTTACCGGCCTCTACAGTCAGGCTTCCACTGTATTTTTCATAACCCACATAGCTGACCGTATACTGGATGGTGCCGGGCGGCGTGGCGAATGAAAAACTACCGTCGATATCGGCAGTTGCGCCTGTCTGATTGTTGCAGATGAAACTTGCGCCGATGAGCGGTTCTCCGTTGGCAGCGTCAGTTATCGTTCCGAAGATGGTGGCCTCCTGTGCCCGGGTGGCACCGACCATGAGGATCAGGAACAGAAAAAGAAAATACCTGGTCATGTGTGGCTGTTGATGCGGATAAAGATAGCATTTACCCTTTTTGCCCAAAACGGCTTTTACACAGGGTTATCAAATTGAGTACGATATTTGCACCTGAACCCATAAACAGGTATGCTATGAAAAAGCTTCTTTGGATATTGATCCCCGCACTCCTACTCGTTGCCTGCTCACGTGTGCCCATCACCGAACGCAAACAGGTACACCTGCTGCCTGAAAGCCAGATGATCTCCATGAGCCTCGCCGCCTATGGTGATTTTCTCAGAGCGAATGATGTGGTGGAGTCAGGATCCAACTTCAATACGGTAAAGCGGGTGACCGACAAGCTGATCCCGGCCGTAACAAGCGTGCTTGCCACAGAAGGTTATAGCGACCTGATCGAAGGATATGAATGGGAAGTGAACCTCGTTGAAAGCAAGGATGTGAATGCCTGGTGTATGCCGGGCGGCAAGATCGTGGTGTATACCGGTATCCTGCCCTATACTAAAGACGATGCAGGCCTGGCCGTAGTATTGGGCCACGAGATCGCGCATGCGGTAGCGCGCCACGGCAATGAGCGCATGAGCCAGCAATTACTGGCGGCCACAGGTTATATGGCGCTGGACCTGGCCATGACCAATCAGCCTACCGAGACCCGCAACCTGTTGCTCTCCGCTGTGGGCGTAGGCGCCACCGTAGGGGTGCTGCTCCCTTTCAGCCGACTGCATGAATCCGAGGCCGACCGCCTGGGGCTCATTTTCATGGCCAAAGCAGGATATGATCCGCACAGCGCCATCGGTTTCTGGGAGCGCATGAGCACCACCGGTATCAACATGCCGGAGTTCCTCAGCACCCACCCGAGTGATGAGACGCGCATTGCCAATATCCGCGACACCTATATGAATGAGGCCATGAAGTATTACACAGGCAATTGACCGGTCTTCACCGCTGATAAACAGATTCACCGGGATATTTAGCTACGTGACGCCCATTACCCTGGAAAAGGTGGGGAGTGCGGTGAGTGGCGAGTTGCAGGTATTGATGGATAGCGGCAGGATGATGCTCAACTCACCGGCGGCCACGTACTCTTGCGAAGACAGATACACCTCTTTACAGAAAGCCCTGAAGGCTATCGATGCGCGGCTTTTCGGTGTACAGCACGCGCTGGTGTTGGGTTTAGGGCTTGGCTCTGTGCCCTATATGCTGCAAAAACACTATGCAGCAGGGTATCCTATCGATTGCGTGGAGGTGGACCCGGAGGTAATTCGCCTCGCCCACACCCATTATCCTTTCCCCGAAAAGCTTGCACTCCTCCGCATTCTTGGGCAGATGCCATTGCCTGGCAGGCAGGTAATTCCGGGCAATACGACCTGGTGATCATCGACATCTTCATCGACACCAAAGTCCCGAAACCTGCGCGTGGCGTGGATTTCCTGCGCAACCTCCGGCGTTCTGTAGCACCCGGCGGCACTTTACTGTTCAGCCGACTCCTCGGCCGACAGCGTTTCGAGCAGGACCTCTGGGACAATCTGCGCACTGTTTTTGCGAGACATACGAAATTGACACCGGAGGAACCGTAATTTTGTGCTTTCAGGCACCTTAATGCACATAGGACAGGATATTCAGCAGGCGGCACAGCATCTCCGAAATGGCGGACTGGTGGCCATTCCCACCGAGACCGTGTATGGGCTGGCGGCCAATGCCTTTGACCCCGATGCCGTGATCCGCATTTTCGAGGCCAAGAAGCGGCCGCTGTTCAACCCGCTGATCGTGCATGCCGCGTCGATGGAGCAACTGACTGCTTTTGCAGGACCTGTGCCGGCACCCCTGAAGCATCTTTGCGAGCATTTCTGGCCGGGACCGCTTACCGTGCTGCTCCCCAGAAAGGAGGCCATACATCCCATCGTGACCGCCGGAAGCCCATTGGTGGCAGTGCGTATCCCTGCCCATCCCCTTACCCTGAACCTGCTCTCCGCCATACCCTTCCCGCTGGCCGCGCCCAGTGCCAATCTGTTCGGAACGGTAAGCCCCACCACCGCTCAGCACGTTGCCGACCAGTTCGGTGATACGCTGGATTACATTCTCGACGGCGGACCGTGCAAGGTGGGTATTGAAAGTACGATCGTGAAGATGGGTGACGACGACAAGGTATGGGTGTTGCGCCCGGGCGGTGTGCCGATGGAGGCGCTGGCGGATGTGCTGGGCTATATGCCCATGCGTGTGCGCTCCGCGACCGAAACGCCGGAAGCACCGGGAATGTTACGCTCGCATTACGCTCCGGGTATCCCCCTGATGCTGGGGAATATTACTGAACTGCTTCCTCAATATGCGGAAAAAAAACTCGCCCTACTCAGCCTCAATGGTAGTTATTCCGGATCCAATATCATAGAACAGGTTCAATTAAGCGCCTCAGGCGACCTCCACATGGCAGCACGTCATTTATTCGGTGCCTTGCGCGATCTGGAAAATAGCGGTGCAGATATCATCCTGGCAGAACCCGTACCGGATAGGGGTATCGGCATCGCCATCAACGACCGGCTGCAGAGGGCTTCTGCATGAATGCACACAGGTATGCAAGGTTTATGTAATTTTGCATACGTTTCCCGCTGAAAACAGATTGGCACGATTTTTACAATCCTATACATCAAACCAAACTTAAACTCAAACAATGAAAAAGGTAAGTGTACTCCTGGTCATGGCAACCACGCTTCTGTTCACCAACAGTTTTGCCCAGGTAACTCAAAAAGGTGGTACAAGCACCAGTCAGACATCTACTGACAAGGCTGATAAAGCAGACAAAGGCGACAAGAAAGACAAAGTGCAGTCTGAAATGTCCGGTGACGCCGCTTCTATGGCTGCTGAATGGACCAAGAAGATGGATGAGATCTGCAACCTGGATGCTGCTCAGGAAAAAAAGGTAATGGAGATCAACCTCCGTTATGCTAACCGTCTCGAGGAACTGAAGGCCAAATACAAAGGCATGGAAAACCCGAACGCTGAAGCTGCCAAAGCTGAAAAAGACGAGCTGACCAAGCAGCGCTTCAAGGAATACAGCAATGTATTGTCCAAAGAGCAAATGCAGAAGTTCAAGGAATATCGCAACAGCAAGAAAGGCGAAGGCGATGACATGAGCAGCGACAAATCCGACAAAAAGGATAAAGCCAAGGAAGAATACAAAAATGCTACTCCTGAAGAAAAAGAGAAAATGAAAGAGGAGATGAAAGGGAAGAAAGACAAGAAGAACAAAGAATAATACTTCCCGGGTGTAAATAACACGGAGGCTGTCCATCTGGGCAGCCTCTTTTTTTTTGCCCTGTAACGTCCGGTTCTCTGCCCCTGCATGAACCGCTATACCGGTGAGCAAGAGACGCGTTCTTAAGCTAACATTTTGTGCATGGAGTCATGCATCGTGCAATACCAATCATCAAGTTCCATAGTCATGACGACACGCAGAACGCGATCAAATCAGCACAATCATACTTGCGTGAAAATCAATTCTTACCGATCCAGGCACCTTTGATGCCTGTGGCTTCTGCAAAGGCCTTGCGGAAGGCGATACGGTCAACGTTGTCAGGGATATCCACCGCAGCCACCTGATATTTACCGTAGGGTTTCACATAGCCGGTATAGCCCTTTCCGGCAAGACGGTCAACCACTTTCTGGGCCTGTGAGGCCGAATAGAAGGAACCGGCTGAAACGAAATACGCAGATTCCGTGGATGCCGGCGCAGATGATACGGCCGTTACGGGTGTTTCAGCGGTCAAAGAATCGACCGGTGCAGGTGTGGTTTGACGGAAATAGACGATGCTGGGGTTTACCTTGTATTCTACCGGTTCATACTTTTCCAGTTGGAAGGTATTTTGCGGATTCAGTTTATTGAGGCCGAATATCTCGGAGTAGTTGAATCCGTTCATATTGGACTGGATGAACACCTGCATCGACAGCATGGCGATGAGCAGAACGGCCGCGATGGGCAGGAGTGCATCAGAGGCTTTGCGTGGCTTTTTGGCCGCTTTTATCGATTGCACCGGTTTCGCCGGTTCGGGTTCGATCACGCGCTCACGCACCACCGGCTGGGCGGTAAATGAGGGCAGGCCGTAGCTCTGTAGCAGGAAGTTCTGGGCGTTATCGGGCAGGAATCGGATATTCCCTTCCACATCCATCGTGAGCCGGCCGATACCCGCGAGTTTTACGGGCTTACTTTCCGACAGCGCTGCACGGATCTGGCCCACAAAGTGAATGATGCGCGCATCCGCCTCGCGGTGGCTGACGCCTTCTTCACGGGCAATGGTATCGGCCAGAAGCCCGTCGTTCGTAGACAGGTTCACATTGAAGGCCACCGACTTGCTGGGGCTATTGAAGATAAAGGAAGTGGGATGCACCTTGGCGGGCTGGTAATTGGTCACAAAACCGCCCAAACCCGGCACGATCACGCAGTTGTGATCATACAGCAGTTTGACGATATGTTGCGTTACCTGTTGCACTTTTCCCGTTGCTTACACGCAAAAATCGCGTACCAACAGGTTGTCAACATCGAAAGAAATCCACCGAATGTTCAAAACGCGAACGAGAGCCCTGCCAGTGCCTGAATGCCGTATGAGGGGTAGTTGTAATACCGCTGGTACTTGAAATTGGCCAGGTTATTCACATTCACGAAGATGTTGAAGTACTTGGAGTAGGCATAGGTAGCCGATATGTTCATGTCTACCGCTCCCTTGATCTCTGCCACCGCATCTCCCGGAAGCAGGGCGTATGACCTGTTCACCCCGAAGAGATCGGCGTTCATCTGGAGTTTCTTGTTGAAACGATACATACCGCTAACGGTCCACTCCAGGTTAGGGCGATGCCAGGCGGTGTCGATGGATTTCAGGTCGGAGAAGCGGAACAGGTTCACAGAGCCGGTCACCCGGAAGCGATCGGAATCGAAATAGCTCAGTTCGAGCGATCCTCCCCAGATGGTAGCGTCGCTGTACACTACGTCGAAACGCTTCATATCGAGGGTGTCATTCACATAGAACGGCATATCGGTGGCCAGTTTCTGGTAACCTTTGGCTGCGAACGAGAAGTTGCCGCTGGTAGACCCGCGCAGACCGGCGGATATCTCTTGTATCGGCGTGTTCCTGAAGGTGAGGGTATCATTCACAAAGGGGTTCTCGGCCGTGAGGTTGGCAAAGCTGTTCACCTGCAAATGTCCCTGCCATCCGGCAACGAACACGAATTTGTCGCCCACGAGGTCATACGAGAACTGCACGTCAGGCAGCAGGAAGGCGTTGCTGGATTTGTCGACAATGGTCTTGAGACCGCCCACCAGTCCGTATTGATCGGTGATCATTTTATAGTAAGGCTTTACACCCACCAGAGAGTTCTCGAATTCGGTAACGCCGGTGTATCGGTAATAATCCACGGATAATTCAGCACCGGCTACGCTGTTGTTCTCCAGCTCTTTTTCGCCCCATGCCGAGAAGAAGGGATTGATCTCTTTGTTCTTGTCGATATCGGCAATGCCTTTGAAGCCCACTTTCAGGCCGAAGTCCATATTGAGCGGGTTGTCGCCGATATTGTGAAAGCCGAGATCAAAACCGTAGCGGTTGAATCGTTGGCGCAGGCTGTCCTCCGTGGCGCCGGCGTCCAGGATGCTGTCGATACCGTAATAGTACAGCGTGTTGGAGCTGAACTGGGCATTGATGGGCATGGCGTATTTATCATCGAAATAGAATTTTCCGGTGCCACCTAAACGGGCGTCGGAATAATTCTGGAATTCGGTCCTGGCGTTGGAGCTGATATACCGGCCGAAAGCACCATACTGGAATTTCTTGTTGCGTTCACTGTTATAGTAGGCTTCAGCAAGCGGTGTGAGCTGCGTGCCAAATCCGGCTTTTACGAACACCTGGTCGAGCTTCTCGGGTTTCACATCCGGCATACGTATCGGTTTCACCTTAACGGGCTGATACGGGATCTGGTAGAAGTCGATCGGGATGTTATAGGTCTGCTCTTCCGGCTGCACATTCGTTTTGGGTGTGCTGGCCTCGAAGGTTTCCTTGAGGGCATCTGCGAGCACCGGGTTATAACCGCTCACCACATCAACACTCTCCTCGCCTACCGTCTGGGCCATCAATGCAGAACTGCACAGGCAGATCGCTGTAAAGGCCAATATGTTCAGGATGTTCTTCATCATACTTGTCTTAGTTGTTATCGAAATTGAGTTCGAGTTCATCATCTCCGGTATCGGGAGCAGACTTCCGCTTGCCGGATTTCTCCATTTCTTCTATCTGTGCCAGTTTCTGACGCGCCAGCTCCACAAGTGCAGGATCGCCCGTGAAATTTTCAATGATGCTGTTCAGGGTAGCCTTCGCCTGTGCAAAGTCGCCCTTCGCAGCGGCGATGTCAGCGATCAGGATATAGCTGCGGATGATCCACTCATCATAGGAAGGCATATCATTGATGATCTCGAGGCACTTGGCTTTTGAATCATCGAGTTTGCCTTTTTGGAAAAGGATATCCGCCATTTGGAAGCGCGATTCTACACCGATCTCATTCGTTGTGAGTGCAGCGGCTTTGCTGAACGCATCGTAGGCCTTGTCGATATTGTTATTGGCCAGATGTGCCTGACCGCTGAAATAATGCGCATCGATACGCTCGGCGTTTGTCACCAGATCGCTGTTGAGGATGCGGTTCGCATTCACGATCACGGCATCGAAGTCGTTGAGGAAGTATGCCGTGCGCAGCATACCCACCATGGCAACAAAGGTATTCTCCTTGTAATCGGCTACTTCGTAGAGGCGCTCATAATGGGTGTATGCCGACTGAAAATCTTCATTCTGATAATATTCGATCCAGCCTGCACGAACGAGTGCTGATTCGAGGAATTTCGTTTTGTTATCCTTGATCACCTGCTCGTAGTCCGGCAGTGCCTTGCCATACTGTTCAAGTTTATAATATGACTCGGCGCGATAGAACTGGGCTTCTGATTTGTAAGCGCCTTTCGGGAATTCGCGGAGATAATCGCTGAAGGCGATGGCCGCGCCGGAGTATTCGCCGAGGTCGTATTTGTTCTTGCCGTAGTTGTATTTCTGTTCGTCGATCTGGGTTACAGGTACCACGCCTTCGGCAGCACCGGTCTCACCCGTCTCCTTCACAATGTCGAGCAGGCCGTCTTTTGCCTGCTGGCCTTCGGCGCTGTTCGGCGACATGTTGTATGCCAGCTTGTAATATTTCTCAGAGTTGGCATAATCCTTTTCGTTGTAGTAGATCAAGCCCAGCTTCAGATACGCTTTCAGCGTATAGCTGCTGTTCGGCTTCTTGGTAACGAGTTCCTTGAATGCCGCGATCGCATTCGGATTCTGGCGCATGATGAAATAGGTGTTCGCGATCTCATACATGGCGTCGTCTACATACAATGAAGCCGGATATTTAGAGGTAAGCTGATCAAGGGTGCTGATCTTGCCGTTGTTATTATTTTGCAGGCCCTGCAGCATCCCTTTCTGAAACATCGCATAATCCACGCCTTTGGCGTTATTGTCGATGATCTTGGTATAATTCGTCTCTGCTTTTTTGTAATCCTTGGTCATGAAGAAGCAATCGCCAAGGCGCAGAACGGCATCGATGTAAACGTTGTTCTGCATCAGATCGGTCTTGCTGGTTTTAAGGGCACCGGTCACCTTACTGAAATAATTACTCGCGTTACCGTATGACTTTTGTTTGAAGTAGCTGTAGCCGATCGTATAATCACTGTAAGGCACTCTGACCTCAGCCGGCAATTCCTTAGCGACTTTGGCGAGATCCTGGAATTTCACATGGTTGTTGATGGCCAGCGCATATTTCTGTTCCATGTAGCGCACCTCACCGATCCAGAAGTAACAGGCGGCCTGTAGGCTGACATCGATGGGGTTCTCGAGCGACTGCATGAACATGCGGTCGGCATCGCCGTAATTCTTTTGGTTATACAATTGCACGCCACTGTAGTAGCTCACGCGCTGATAGGCTTCCTTGAGTTTGGGTGTCTTTTGGGGGATATTCTCGATCACCTCCATGGCAGCCACATAATCGTTGGTGTTCAGCAGTGCATTGGCGAGCAGCTCCTGTGCTTCGGTTTTATTGGCGCCTTTGGGATAGGCTTTCAGGTAGTTCTGCATGGCCTCCACGGCTGCCGTAAAATAACCAGATTCATTGCTCAGCTTTCCATAGTTGAACAGCGCCTGTTCGTGTATCGTCTTGTCGATGCCGATGCGGGAAGCCTCCATAAACGCATTCCGTGCCTCATCCTTGCGGTTGAGTTCAATATAGCACTTACCGTACAGGAATTGAATGTGCTGATACAAGGTGTCGTTGTCATCCGTCGTTTCCTTCAGGGTCAATAACGCACCGTTGTTATCACCGGTTTGATATTGCGCATAGGCCAGCTGGTAATAGTCTTCATCGCGTATGGTCTTGGCCTTGTTCACATAGTAGCTGAGATACGGTAATGCTTTTTTGAAATTGTCGCGATAGAAATACGCCTGTCCCAGGATGCTGTTGATCTCGGCATAATATACCAGCTTGGTATCCGCCATCAGGGGTTCGGCATAGCTGATCACTTTTTCATATTTGCCCTGCTGGAAATAGATATTGGCGATGTAATAAGGCACAACAGAAGCATACGGTGTTACCTCCTTGACGATATTGAAACAGGTAAGGGCATTCTCATAATTGCCTTCATCCTGCTGGATGAATCCGTAATAATAGTTTGCTGCGTGGTAGTACGGACTTTGCGGTTTATCCTTGAGCGCAGCGAACATGACCTTGGCCTCGGTGAAGCGCTTTTTGTTAAAGAGGCTGTAGCCGAACTGGAATTTATAGGTATCGCGTTCTTCGAGGGAGAGGTCCTTTACATCCACCTTTTCGAACCAGGTTGCGGCGTTGGTATATTCCTTTTTGTTGTAGTATATACGACCGAGCTGATTGTAGGCAGAACCCAGTAATACGTGACCGGGATTCTCATATACGAAGTCGAGCATCATCTTCTCCGCATCCGGGTTGGTGAGCTCTATTGCGCAGATGGCCGCATAGTACTTACTATTGGACACATAGTTGAATATCTCCCCTTCAGTCCCCTCGGGCACCACCGCCGCTACACGGTCGAAGTGCTCCTGAGCGGTGGCATACATCTTCTGCTCAAAAAGCTCGAGTCCTTTTTTGTAGTCGGCATACGTGTCGGTATAGATCATCGATTGCTGTGCCCGGGCCGGAAAGGCGGCCAGGAGCAGGCAGACAGCGATCAGACAGGTGACGGTTCTGTTCATTATCATATCGGTTTTACCCGTTTACGGGTAGAGTTATGGCTAATCTAAAATCGCGCCGAAATTACGGCTATACGGGGGTAGAAGTGTTCAATAGCAGGATAAATGAATGAACAGCGGTTTGTTGATAATGAACGGATATGGGCGGAGCGATATTGTATTTGATTAGCCGACGCAGCGCAGCGGAGTCCCGAGTACTCGGGATTAGCCAATTAGCAGATTAGCCAATGGGGGTATATGATATGGAGAATATGAATAGTTTAGGATGCAGAATTGGCGGTTTTAACGTTTGTTGTGGTGCGGAGTTAGAGACTTCGCTTTTGTCCCAACCGGAACAGTCGCTGATCCATGCTATAATCAACAACTCATTACTCACCCACTCACCCACTGACCCACTCACCCACTCACCCATTGACCCATTCACCCACTCACCCTCACGGTTTGTCGACCCAGAGGATGTCTCCGTAGTAGTACCAGCGGTTGTTGAATTTAACGGCGGTGAATTCGAATTTGTGAGGTTCCTGTGCGATGAGGAATTTGGTGGTTACGCGCGCGATGGGGAGTTTTTCGAGTTTGGACTCCGTGTAATTGGCGCGGGTGAAGGTGGCTTCGTCCCATTTGGCGGTGGCGTTAAAGGCTGCTGAAAAAGCGGCCTGAGCGTTGCCGGTGAAGGCTTCATAGGCAGCATTCAGATCGGCAGGTTCGCGGCCGTTCTCTGCTTCTATTTTGCGGTAGGTGCCTTTATCCGGCAGTAGCAGGGCGGATTTATCGACCGCTTCGCTGCGCACGGCATCGAAGAGCTTCTTGGCCAGGGTATCGGGATCGAGGGCACCCCGCTCGGTACTTTTACAGCCCGCGAGCGAAAGGGTGAGCACACAGAGGATAAGAAAATTGCGCATGTGGTGTTGTTTCAGGTTGGAATGACGATGTAAAATTTATGTATTTTCTTTACGTGCACAAATAGCAGAACGAACGAATGGTGCATATCTATACTGACGGATCAGCCAAAGGCAACCCGGGGCCGGGTGGTTTCGGGACCATATTGCGATACGGCAGGCATGAAAAGGAGCTTTCCGGCGGTTACCGGCGCACCACGAACAACCGTATGGAACTGATGGCGGTCATCGCGGGGCTGGAAGCGCTGAACAAAGAGGGGCTGCCCATCACGATCCACACCGACTCGAAATATGTATGCGAAGCCATTGAAAAGAAATGGATATACGGGTGGATAAAAAAAGGATTTGCCGGTAAAAAGAACCAGGACCTCTGGATGCGGCTGATGCAGAGTTACTCCAAACATCAGATCCGCTTTGTCTGGATCAAGGGGCATAACGGTCACCCGGAGAATGAACGCTGTGACCAGATCGCGCAGTCGGCGGCCGATATGCCGAACCTTCCGCCGGATACCGGTTATGAGTTATCCCTGCAAAAAGGGTTGGAACTGGAATGATCTCAGGCGCCTACCTCGGAATGGCGCTCCAGGAACTCCATGATCTTTTCCACCATGGCCTTTGAGCCGATGTAGAAGGGCGTCTTCTGATGTAATTCACGCGGCTCGATCTCCAGGATGCGACGTTTACCGTTGGTGGCCATGCCTCCTGCCTGTTCGGCGATGAAGGCCAGCGGGTTGCATTCATATAGGAGCCGTAATTTCCCTTTCGGCGATTTGGCGGTTTCAGGGTATAAGTAAACGCCACCCTTTAGCATATTTCTATGAAAATCAGCGACCAATGAACCGATATAGCGACTCGTATACGGGCGGCTGGTCTTCAGGTCTTCTTCCTGTGTGTATTTGATATAGCGCTTCACCCCTTCCGGGAAGTGCACATAATTGCCTTCGTTGATGGAATAGATTATGCCGCGGGTAGGGATCTTGATATCGGGATGCGAAAGGCAGAACTCGCCGATGCTGGGGTCGAGGGTAAAGCCGTTCACGCCGAAGCCGGTGGTATACACCATCATCGTAGAGGAGCCGTAGATGATATAACCGGCCGCTACCTGCTCGGTGCCTTTCTGCAGGAAGTCCTCCAGGGTGGCGCCTCCGCTGAGACTGAGGCGACGGTAGATCGAAAAGATGGTGCCGATGGATACGTTCACATCGATATTACCTGAACCATCCAGCGGGTCGATGAGCACCACATATTTTCCGGATTTGGAGATGGCGCCGTCGAAGCTGATGAAGTTATCTTCCTCTTCGCTGGCAAATCCGCACACCTCACCGCCGGCCATAAGCGCACTCATGAACTGGGTGTTGGCGTATACATCGAGCTTCTGCTGCGTTTCGCCGCTCATGTTCTCCGTGCCCTGCGCGCCGAGTATGTCGACCAGTCCCGCCTTGTTCACTTCGCGGTTCACGATCTTGCCGGCAATGCTGATATCGGAGAGCAGTCGGGTGAGTTCACCGGTCGCGAAAGGGAAATCGGACTGGCGTTCGACGATGAATTCACCTAAGGTTTTAACTTTCATAGGTAGTGGTTAGGCCTGCAAAGTTAACATAAAAAGCACGGAGACAGGCCATTCCGCGCAGGGTAAGCGTTTGCGGCAGTGTATCTTTGGGGGATGCAAGTGACGATACGAAAAGCCCGTGCCGCCGACATGCCGGCGATCTTTGACCTGGTGATGCAGCTGGCGATCTATGAGCAGGCGCCGGATCAGGTAATTACCTCTGCCGACCGCTATCTGCAGGACTTCAGCGAGGGAAAATTCGATGCCCTGGTGGCCGAGGAAGATGCCACCGGTCGTGTGGTGGGTATGGCCTTGTATTATTTCGCCTATTCAACATGGAAAGGACAGTATCTCTGGCTGGAGGACTTTGTGGTGGAGGAAGCGGCTCGCGGGAAAGGGATAGGGAAAAGCTTGTTTGATGCCGTGATAGCATTGGCGAAAGAGACGAATACCTTTCTCAAATGGCAGGTGCTGGACTGGAACACACCGGCGATCCAGTTCTATGATCAATATGCAGCGGTGTATGAGAAGGAGTGGGTGACGTGCAGGAAGTGGGTGAAATGATGTGCTTATATGACCGCTGCGGCGTAAGAAGATGTTGGGTGGGGAGATCGGCTTTTTGCCTGCGTAATTTTTGTGGCCACGAAGGCGCGAAGGCACGAAGGTTGCACGAAGGTGGAGGGGAGTTATGAATAATATAAATCAGATCTGTTAAGTCCTGAGTGCACAGTATCTGTATGCTGAAGGTTGAAGGTTGAGACGACTTCTGAATTACGAACGATAGCTCTCTTCTTAGAAAAATCCCACTCACCCATTGACCCACTCACACTATCACCTTACACCGAAAGCCGCGGACGGCGTAGTAGGAATCGGCGCCATTGTGGTAGGTGAAGATGTGGTTGTAGCGGCGGTCGCAGAAGAGGGCTCCGCCAAGGTTGCGGATGGCAGGCGGTGTTTGTATCCAGCTGGAGGTTTTCTGATCGAATTTTCCGAGTGTCTGCAGATGGCGATATTCCTCTTCCGTTAATATTTCTGCACCCATCGCTGCAGCCATTTGCATAGCGTTGCCTTTGGGTTTGTTCTCCTTGCGTTTATCGAGCGCTTCGCGATCGAAGCACAGGCTGCGGCGACCGGCAGGGCTTTCTGCAGAGCAGTCCATAAAGATGACGGCGCCGGACTTTTTATCGATGCCGATCACGTCCGGCTCTCCCCCACTCTCTTCCATGGCCTGCAGCGTTCGGAGCGCTGCTGCATTCGCCGATAGTCTTTTGGCTACTGCTTCCCATGTAATGCCTTTGTGGCGTTCGGGGTGTTTGGTGAAGCGGGTTTGCAGGGTGAGGAGCAGTGCATTGAACTGCCCGGCAGAGCGTGCGGTGGCGGTAGTTTTTCCCATGATCAATTGCCCTGCTTAA
>DAIMYJ010000005.1:11161-29624 GCA_036734545.1 Chitinophagales bacterium | reverse complement strand
CACTCACCCACTCACCCACTGACCCACTCACCCACTATCTTTGCCCCATGAAAGTGTTCAAATTCGGCGGGGCTTCCGTGAAGGATGCCGATGGTGTGCGGAATGTGGCGGGGATCATCAGGCGGTTCCCGGGTGAGCATCTGGTGATCGTGGTATCGGCCATCGGGAAGACCACGAATGCGTTGGAGGCCGTTGCACGCGAGGCTTACGCGGGGCGCGACTCCGTTGCGGGATTGAAGCAGCTGATGGCTACGCATACTTCCATCGCCACAGAACTGGGCCTCTCGCTGGATCTCGGCTATTTTTTCGACCAGATCCTCACCCAGGCCGAAAAGAACCGTGACATGCCCTTCCCGCAGTATTACGACCAGATCGTGAGCACGGGGGAACAACTGTCGAGCACCATACTCAGCGCCTACCTTCAGCAGGACGGCCTTGAGAATACCCGGGTGGATGCCCGCGAGCTGATCATCACGGATGACGCGTGGCAATCGGGTAATGTGCTTTGGGTGGAAACCACTGCTGCCATCCGCCGACACCTCCCTGCCCTGCTCGGGAAAGGCCATGTGGTGACCCAGGGATTTATCGGCAGTACCGCCTCCGGATACACCACCACGCTGGGTCGTGAGGGTTCCGACTACTCTGCCGCGATCCTGGCTCACGCGCTGGACGCTGAGGGACAATGGATATGGAAGGACGTGCCCGGTGTGCTGAGTGCCGATCCGAAGAAGTTCGAGGATGCCACCCTGCTGCCCGAACTGACCTATTATGAGGCGATAGAGATGACCTATTACGGGGCATCGGTGATACACCCCAAGACGATCTATCCGCTGCAGCAGAAGCAGATCCCACTGCATGTGCGCAGTTTCCTGGATCCGGGAGCAGAGGGCACGGTGATCGCCACAGATCAGAAGTATATCGCCTATCCGCCCGTGGTGATGCATAAAACGGGTCAGACGCTGATATCCATCACGCCTTCCCTCACCACTTTCGTGGCCGATATGCAGATGGCGGATATCTACGGGCTGTTCTCCAGGCATAAACTGAAGATCAACACCATCCAGATCGCCGCGCAGAGCGTGAGCATCGTGGTGGACTACAACCCCTATGTGCTGGAACCACTGATGCAGGACCTCCGCGGCTTCTACAGCCATGTGCAGGTGCGGGAGAACACCAACCTGCAGCTGTTGACCGTTCGCCACTACTCGCAGGAAGTGCTTGACAGGCTGATCAGCAACAAAAAGATCTTTCTGGAACAGCGGTCGAGGAGTACGGCGCAGTTTCTTTATGAGTGATCAGGTGGAATGATCAGCCGATTAGCCAATTAGCCAACGCAGCGCAGCGAAGTCCCGAGTATTCGGGATTAGCCGATGGTTTATAGATAAATCGGGGCTTTAACTGTAGGGTCTTTCGAGGATGATGCTGCCGATGACGGCGTTGCGGAGGTCGAGTTCGAATTCGGGCAAGGCCTCCTGTTCCACTTGCATCGGAGTGGATTTGCGTTCGAGGTGGTGGTCGTCGGCGTCGTGCTGTTTTTTGCGGGCAGCGGCGAGAACGCGCTGAAACTCTTCTGAGGAGCGCTTTTCGCGTTCGGAGGTGACATCTTTGGCCTGGTAGACCTTTTGTTTCTCTTTTACATCATCCCTGTAGCGTCGGCCTTCGTTGGAGGTTTGCTCGAGGGAGCGCTGTCGGCGGGCTTCCTGCATCTTTTTCTGCAGTTCCCGGAACATTTCCTCGGGTGAAGGTCCTTCCGGATCGGCAGGCACCGGCATTTCGGGCTTACGCTGTGTGGGCGCAGGTTTCTTGTCCTGCTCACCACCCCCGAACACCTTCTTGATCCCGCGTGAAGCCAGGTTCACGATGAATATCCAGAAGAAGAAGATGAGCAGCGACCAGATGAAATCCATGACCTGACGAAGATACAAAATCCCTTTGGACTTCCGTTATGCACACGGGGACGGATACCCTTCGGGCGCGCGGGGTTTGCAAAGCGTCATTTATCCACAAATGTTAATTTAAATATCCCGCCTTTTTTGATGTACCGTGAGCGGTTCCGTTATTTTTGAGCCCTTCTTAATACTATGAAACTATCGACGTTAGAGATCAAGGGGTTCAAGAGTTTTGCAGACAAGACTGTCCTGCATTTCAACGAGAACATCACCGGTGTGGTAGGGCCGAACGGCTGTGGTAAGTCCAATGTAGTTGATGCCATCCGCTGGGTGCTGGGCGAACAGAAGCCCACCGCCCTCCGTACCGAAAGGATGGAGAACCTGATATTCAATGGCACCAAGAACAGGAAATCCTCCGGCATGGCCGAGGTGAGCCTGACCTTCGAAAATACACGCAATCTGCTAGCCACGGAATTTTCTACCGTGACCGTAAGCCGCCACTACTTCAAGACCGGTGAAAGCGAATACCGCATCAACGGTGTTACCTGCCGACTGAAAGACATCCACAACCTGTTCATGGACACCGGTATCAGCACCGACTCCTACTCTATCATAGAGCTCGGTATGCTGGACGATATCCTGCATGATAAGGATAACAGTCGCCGTAAACTCTTCGAACAGGCTGCCGGTATCAGCAAATACAAATCGCGCAAGAAAGAGACGCTGAACAAACTCTCGGCCACGCAGCTGGACCTCGACCGAGTAGAAGACCTGTTGTTCGAGATCGAGAACAACCTGAAAGAACTGGAGAAGCAGGCCAAGCGTGCACAGCGCTATCAGAAACTGAAGAGTGATTACAAGGTGAACAGCATAGACCTTGCTGTGCTCACCCTGCAATCCCATAAAGACATTTACAAGCAGCTCAGCAATCAGCAGAACTTTGAAAGCGATGCCAAGATCGCCATCGAAGCAGAGATCGACGCGCTGGAAGCCAGCATCGCCGATAAGAAGACCGCGCTGATCGACAAAGAACAGTCGCTGAGCAAACTGCAGAAGGACCTGAATGCGGTGGTGAATGAGATCCACCAAAAGGAGAACGATGCGAACCTCACCAAGGAGCGCACGAAATTCCTCGAAGAAAAGCAGGTATCCCTGCACAAGAGCATTGATGATGCCGAGCAATATATCGCATCTACCAAAGGTGACATCGAGCAGCTCGAAATCCGCGTAGCGGAGGAAAATGAAAAACTGGTGACCATCAAGCAAAGCCTGCAGCATTTTCTCGAGGCTTTGGAAAAGGCAAAGGTGGATCACGATGCGATGCGCGAGAAACTCGAAGGTTCACAAAATATCTTCAAACAGGCGGAGCGCGAATTGTATGACATTGACAAGAAGATCGCCATCAATAAAGTGCGCCTGGAAAACTACCACCGCGAATTAGGTAACATCGAAAGCGACCGCGGCACTCAGGGCGATAAGCTGGAACCGCTGCGTCAGGAGCTCGTGGTGCATGAAGAAACCAAGAATGTTGCGCAGCAGGCTGTGGATGCGCTGATCAAACAGGATCAGGAGCTGAAGCAAAGTATCCAGGCACTCCAGCGCGAGATCGAGAAGTCGCGCAACGAAGTGGGCAATGCCCGTCGTAAGCTGGATGCGAAGAAAAACGAATTCAACCTCACCAAGAATATGTTCGAGAGTTTTGAAGGATTCCCGGAATCCATCAAATATCTCAAGCGCAATGTGCCCAGCATGAAAGAAGCCCCTCTGCTGAGCGATGTGGTGAGTTGTCAGGACGCCTATAAAACAGCCATCGAGAGTTTCCTTGACCCGTGGCTGAACTATTACATCGTGAACGACCTCGCCCATGCGGTGGAGGCAGTGAACGAACTGGCGAACAAAGAAAAAGGACGCGCCAATTTCTTCCTGCTGTCGGAATTCCGCAGCGGTGATGCAGGCAGCGCTATTGATGGTGTGGTACCGGCAATGAGTGTAGTACAGGTGAATGAAAAGTACCGCAACCTGGTGCAACATCTGCTGGGCCATGTATATATCATCCCGGCAGATCAGGATTTTGCAGCTGTGAGTGCTTCATTGAGCGGTAAGACCGATATTCACCTGTTGCATCAATCGGGACGCATCGCCAAATCCGGCAAGGCGATCAGCGGCGGTAGCGTAGGTTTGTTCAAGGGCAAGCGCATCGGTCGCGAGAAAACGCTGGAGACACTCGAAAATGAGATCAAGACACTGCAGGAAGAGGAAAGTGTACTCGCCAACGACCTGAAGGAAAAGCAATCGCAACTGGCCGAACTGCAGCAGAGCGGACTCGACAGGCAGATACAGCAGGCACGTGAAGAATTGAACAAAGCCGTGCAGGCGCATATCAGCACCAAGGCACGCATCGAATCCATCGAGCAGTTATTGCAGCAGATGGAGGATAAGAAAGCAGCTTTCGTGCGACAGATACAGGAGTCTGATGAAGAAAGCATCAAGCTCAACGCTGCACATGACAAACAGTTGGAACTGAAGGAACAGCGTCAGCGCGAGTTGCTTGATATGGAAGTATCCTATCGCGAGGTAGCCGATAAACTGACCGTACACAGCAATCAGTATAATCAGGAGAACATCCGCTACCATCAGCAGTTCAACCGCTTCCAGAGCGTTCAACAGGACCTGGATTACAAACGCACGCGTCACGATGAGGCTGTAGCCACCGTAGAAAGCAGCAAGAAACAACTACAAGAAGTAACGGAAGAGATCGCCGACAACCAGACCCGCGTAACTTCTATGCAGGAAGCGCTCATGAAGTTGTATGATGAAAAGACGGTGATGGAGCAAATGCTGCAGCGCGAAGAAGAACATTATTATGGCAGTCGCGGTGAAGTTGCAGAGACCGAAGAGAAGATCAAAGCGCTGCAAAAGAAAAAGGACAGCAGTGAACATACATTAGGTTCCATCAAAGACCGTCTGAACGATCTGAAGGTGCAGCTGGCAGGTATCAAGGAGCGATTGTGGGTGGAGTTCCAGGTTGAACTGGAAAGCATCCTCGACAATGAACCGCCACAGGATGTGACACTGGAAGAACTGCAGGAAAAAGTAGAAGCCGCCAAAAAGCGTATCGATAATTACGGCGAGGTGAACCCGATGGCGATCCAGGCGTACGAGGAGATGAAGACGCGCTACGATTTCATCAAAACACAGCGTGAAGACCTGTTGCAGGCTAAGACCTCGCTGCTGGATACCATCCAGGAGATCGATGAGACGGCGCGCAAGAAATTCGATGAAGCGTTCGTACAGATCCGCGAGAACTTCAAGATGGTGTTCCGCAGTCTGTTCAACGAGGAAGATGATTGCGATCTGATCCTGAAAGACGATTACGATCCGCTGGAAGCACAGATCGATATCATTGCGAAACCCAAGGGCAAGAAACCGCAGGTGATCGACCAGTTATCGGGTGGTGAGAAAACGCTGACCGGTATGAGTTTGCTCTTCGCACTGTATCTGATCAAGCCCGCACCGTTCTGTATCCTCGATGAGGTGGATGCTCCATTGGATGACAACAACATCATGAAGTTCAACAATACCATCCGCAAGTTCGCCGATAAGTCACAGTTCATCATCGTAACGCACAACAAGCGCACGATGGCTGAGGTGGACATTATTTACGGCGTAACGATGCCTGAGCAGGGTATCAGCAAGGTGGTGCCGGTGGATTTCAGGCAGTTGAATTGATCCCAAGTACTCGGGACATGGCTGCGCTTCGTGTGCTGATGCACTGATGTATTTACAGGTGCTTAGGAGCGGTAACGGGGCTCGTTCGGTGTATTGGTCTGAATAACAAGCAGCCACTTTAATTGCGATATGAAATTCACCCTGACCACTTTACTGCTTATTGTATCCAACGTATTTATGACCCTGGCCTGGTATGGGCATTTGCAATTCAAAAAGCTGGGTTGGTTTCAGAACAGCGGATTGTTTGTGATCATTTTGATCTCGTGGGGTTTGGCATTTTTCGAATATTGTTTTCAGGTGCCCGCGAATCGCATTGGTAGTAAGGAGTATGGCGGCCCCTTTGATCTGTTCCAGCTGAAGATCATCCAGGAGGTGATCACGCTGGCGGTATTCACCCTAATGGCGGTGTTTGTTTTCAAGACAGATGCCTTTCGCTGGAACCATCTGGTCGGATTTTTCTGTATGGTGTTGGCCGTTTACTTTATCTTTAAAAAATGATGAACCAAGGGAAGTATTACCGCGCTGCAGAGCAGGTGGCTATTGGCATATGTATCGCCGGCCTGGCGCTGCGGCTGCTGGAAATGCCGCTGGCGGATATCCTGCTGATGACAGGTCTGCTGACGCTTGGCTTTTTATACCTCTTGTCGGGTATCATTCTCCGGAATGACACCTGGATACATTGGTATCCCGTCACCGTGGAAACTGACATCACTCCCCTCGCCCGTATCATCGGACTGGTATCCGGTGTTGGGATGTCAGTGGCGAGCGTGGGCATACTTTTTCGACTGTTGCACTGGCCAGGCTGGCAACAGCAATTGATGGTGGGTATGGTGAGCAGCGCTGTTGCTCTGATCGGTGTGTTCTTTGTGGTTCGTCAGCAGGAGACCAAACTCTACCAATACCTCTCCTACCGCCTCGTGATGATGCTGGGCATGGGCATATTGCTCACCATTAAAAGTGTCTGAACGCGCATTATTTTTTGTGGGGATGATCATGGTATATGATCTCCCACACGCGGTCGTGTTCAAAGCCCCGGGCGATACAATAATTCGCCGTCTTACTGCGCTGAACGAAAGGATCACCGGCGTATTTTTTCATGGAAGCAGCAATAAGCGAACGCAGTGTTTTATCGTAATCGTCATCCGGAATTTCTTCCATGGCCTTGCGTATGCAGTAGTCTGATATCTTGCGCAGTTTGAGCTCACGCAGGATCTTTTGCTTTCCCCATTTCTTCACACGGAATTTCCCGCCGGCAAAACTGCGTGCAAAGCGTTCCTCGTTTAGGAAATTCTCTTCAATAAGCGTGTTGATGACCTCCTCCAGATCATTGCCGTATATCTTCAGGCTCAGCAGTTTGGTGCGCACCTCCTCATGACAGCGCTCCTGATACGCGCAATATCGCCGCAGTTTATTCAACACATCACCGTGCACCATGAGAGCGAATATAGTGAAGGGAGGGGAAATGGTGAGTGGTGAGTGGTGAGTGGTGAGTGGTGGTTTGCTAAGAATGCAAGTATCGTTCGTGAATCGTGAATCGTGAATCGTGAGTCGGGAGTCGGGAGTCGAGAGTAATATCGAGAACACGAAAGCACGCTGATCTTATTAAAATGTAACTAAGCTCCCTCCCCTTGGAGCCCGGAGGAACGAAGGGATGCAAGGAGAGGGCGGGGGGTGAGGTTCAAGAATCATACTCCTGATATCTATCAATACTCGCTACTTGATATCCTCATTCCTCATCTCCCCCACTCTGCTTTCAAGCATTAAAAAAGCCGGGAGATAAATCTCACCGGCTTTCTGGTTGTGAAAAAGGTTAGGATCACAATTGATCGATAGGCTTATCCGCTTCTTCCATTTGATCCGGAGCACCGCTGAATGGCGGATAGGATGGATAGAGAAACAAACTCCACAGGCCTATACGTGTCTGCCAGCGCAGTGTGCCCACATTGAATTTATGCCATCCTGCAGGATAGTTGCCGGTGAACAATACCACCCACCAGGCCAGGAATACCAGCACATAGGTTCCGATCAGTCGGAAATACAGACAAAAGATATGGGGAATGCCCATATACAGCCAACCGAAGAACGACCGCAGCAATAATTGACCGCGACCGATATGGATCAGCGGGAAATCGACAGTTGTCTTGTCGTCGGTTCCCGAAGGGCCGAATGACGGATAGCCATCTGAAAGGTTGAGAAATCGGGCTGAAATGCGGGTGCTCCAGCGGTAGAAGCCGAGCATGGCATCATAGAAGAAATCCGGGGTCTTACCGGTGAACAGGATGATCCACCAGGCCAGGAATGCTGCGATATATACCCAGATGGCATAGAACATCAGCAGAAAGGCATGGGGAATAAGGATGTACAGCCATCCAAAGAACGAGCGGAGCAGCAATTCACCTCGTGAATAGCTGTCCTGGTGTTTGATCTCAAATGTGAGCATGTCAGGATATTTTGGGTTATGTAGTCAAATATACTGAAAGGAATTGAGGAATCCGACTACGACCCATAGCCGATGTAAGCCAAAGGCAGCTGCAGCGACAGCAATGCCGACCGGCGCAGAACACTCCAAAAAGCTTTCGGGATCATTACTCCGCCTCGGTCTCATAGGCCCCAATGTCGGGGAGTGTGCCGGCGAAAGGACGCGGATTGCCGGGCAGATCAATGGTAACAGGGTCCCATGGCAGAGCTATGCCGGCGTTGAGGGCGGGTGAGCCTGTGGTCGGACAATAATTTCTTTCACCGATATTGGCGAAGACAGGGTCCTGATTGAAGAAACAGCCGTTGTCATTCAGCAGATCCTGATCATATGTAGTACGCAATACACAATGATCGAACAGGAAATTGAAAACGGTCATGGCTGCTGATGTGTCGATCACCACCTCATCGCCTTCGGCGATGGATCCGTATATGATGGAATTATAGAAGTCGGCGCGCGTGAGATCACTTTGCAATACCAACTCCGAACTGAAAGCGAAATAATCAAAGATGCCGAGCACCGGTGTCTGATGCGTGAGATAGGTGGAACCATAACCGGCGAGGGTACAATGCCTGAACTGATAATCGCCGCCGAGAAACAGCGCTGCATTGCTGGCTCCGATGTGGTAGATCAGCACATTCGTGGCCTTGATCACACTGTTCAAAGCTGTGATACCATTGTTCTGGATATCAAATATCTTGGTGTTTCGGATCTCCAGTGACGGCTGGTTGTCGAGGAACGAATTGATATCGGGATCGGTACTATACCCGAGCGTTACGCCCTCGATCGCATTCCTGATCTCGGCATATTCGATCAGATTGTTGGTGCTGCCGCGCAATAAATAGATGCCTTCCCATTGTCCCGGTACATCCTTGTAAAAATCTTCCAGCCTGTCGCCCTGAAAGGTAACGAGACTGTCTTTCGTACCATATACTTTAAGCGTGCCCAATACATAGAAATAACTGCCGCCATGCATGTAAATGTTGGTGCCTTCGGTGATGGTGAGCTGACATAATGAATCCACCAGCACCGATCCCACCACTACGTGTGGCAGATCATCATTCCAAACGGTATCACAGAGTATCTCGCCGTAATGGAAATGCGCATTTTGTCCCCAGGCGATGAGTTTAACGGATTGCTCGTTGCCGTTGGTAAAAAAGACGATGCTGTCCTCGATCACGTAAGGCAAAGCCTCGGCATTGGGATCTACGGTCACCTCCACGAAAATGTAAATGCTGTCCTTTGGCGGGATCTCGATATCGGTGAAGGTTTCTCCCGGCTGACCGTCAACGTTCATCCTGAATTGAGAGGATGCCCCGCCCGACAGAGTGATGTTGGTGATATTGAGGGTAGTATTGTAATCGTTGAAGAGCTTCAGCGGCAGTGTAATGGAGCCAACCGTGGTGAACACCGTATCGAAATGCACGGTATCCTCACTGAAACGCAGCACGGCAGACGGATCATCATTCAGGATTTCCTTTCTGCAGCCGGAGGCAGCCCAGGCGAGCACAAAGGCGATCAACAACACAAAACCTGTACGCAGAGATCTCATCAAAGGTGGTATAACGCCCGGATGGGCGAATTCATTGCCAAAATTAGGAAAACTTTTACTGGAGCCCGCCACCACGCCCTACCCTGCCATGACGGGAGAATCATACCTTTGCAGCCAATAAACAAGCATCATGATCAAACAATCACTTTGGATAACCATTGCGGCCTCTACGCTCCTGCTGGCGAGTGCCTGTTCCGGAAAAAAAGGCAATAAGGAAGAGAACGTGGATATACCGCAATTCACTGCTGCTGCCGTTTCCGGTATGCAACAGGATACGGTAGTGTTCAATTCGGCCGATGGCCTGCCGATGCGCGGCGTATTGTATATGACCGATTCAGCTGCGCCGATGATCGTATTGTGTCATCAGGCCCGTTTCAACAACTATGAGTACGCCGAGATCGCCCCTAAACTGGTGCAGATGGGCTTTAGCTGTCTGGCCATCGACCAGCGTTCCGGCGGCGCTATGGGTGAACATACCAATACCACCAATACCGGCGCTGTGGCACAAGCTGCAGAAACCGGCTATATGAACTCACTGCCGGATATTCAGGCTGCCGTGAACTACGCAGCCGGCATCAGCGGTAAACCGGTGATCCTCTGGGGCAGCAGTTATTCTGCCACCCTGGTCATGAAAGTGGCCATGGACAACGCCAATGTGCGCGCAGTGGTAGGCTTCAGCCCGATCCTGAAATTCGATACCGGTGAATCCGCTGCCGATATTTTCAAAAATTATAGCGGCAAGCCCATCTTCATTACCTCAACTGAAAAAGAAGGCGCGCCCATCGCTAAGGCGCTCGGACATCTCGGCGATGACGTGCTTTACCAATACTATCCCGATATGAAAGGCACCCACGGCTCCAAGGCATTATGGTCGTCAGACCCCGCTTCCGGCGAATACTGGAAAGAGGTGACCGCCTGGCTGGAAAAACATAAATAATTGATTATCAATAATTTGTGAATAAATCAACGCCCTGTCCGGCACTATCCCGGGCAGGGCGTTGTTCTTGTTTACAATATCCGCACATGGCTATGCGTCATTTGTGCAAGTATGGACGAGAGTTTACATTTGAGCCGATACATGTCGCAACAGCAACAGATCATCATTGAAGAGGCCGTTAAGCGCGAGCGCACCAGGCTGCTCCAGTTCATTCGCACCCGGGTGGCGAATGAGGAGGATGCACGCGATATCCTGCAGGATGTTTTTTACCAGCTGGCCTCTAACCACTCCATGGTGGAAACCATAGAAAATATGGCTTCATGGCTGTACCGCGTTACACGTAACCGGATCATTGACTGGTACCGCAAGCGCAAGACCGACTCCATGGATATGACGGCAGCGTATGACGACGAGGAAGAAGGTTACTTCAACAGCCTCGCCGCCCTGGCCACCGACGATCAGGATAATCCGGATGCGCTGTACGAACGGCAAATGGTCTGGGAAATGATGTATCAGGCGCTCAATGAACTTCCGGCAGAGCAGCGTGAAGTGTTCATTTTGCATGAATTGGAGAACAAGAGCTTCAATGAGATCGCAGAGATCACGGGTGCACCCCTCAACACACTGCTCAGTCGAAAGCGCTACGCCGTCCTGCACCTGCGTGAACGACTGCAGGGATTGTACGATAACCTTTTAGAGAACGATTAAATCGCATAACATGTCAAAAGTAAAATATATCAAATACGGCATCGGTTTCCTGTTCATTGCTGCGGCGATGATCACCCTGATGGGACTGGTCACGATGTACCTGTGGAACTGGCTTATCCCGGAGATCTTCGGCGGCAACACCATCACCTTCATTCAGGCCATCGGTCTGATCGTACTGGGCAAGATGCTCACCGGGGTGATGACCTGGGGACCGCGCGGCTGGGGCCGCCACAACCACTGGCAGCATCGCGGACACTGGCGTGAACGCATGGAGGCAAAAATGGCCAACATGACCCCGGAAGAAAAAGAGCGGTTCAAACAATATTACTACGACCGCTGTGGCTGGAAAACGCAACGGAAAACCACCGAGGAAACACCATCCGCATGACAGTATTCGGCTGCATCTGAGCCGATCATGGGATACGGAGGATCGTCTGCCATACAGGACCATCCTCCGTATTTTTTTGTCCCATAGAGAATTTTCCTATATTCGCTTTACACTAAACAACCACGAAACATATGTCAACCCCACAACAGATCCTCGACCATGTAAAGACATTCATCCAGTCAGTAGGTGTAGATCCCGCTACCTGCTGGAACGAACAAAATAAAGCGTATTACGTCTACAAAGGCTCCGCCAAACTGGAGATATTCGTGAGCAGCCATCCGCAAAATGATGGTTCCACCCGGCATTACCTCAGGATCTTCAGTGGCATCATTCGCGTGCCCGCTACCGACCGTGAGCGCTTCTATCGCCGCTGTCTGGAGATCAGCGATCAGTCGCTCGGCGTTAAACTTACTGCCATGCCCAATCCTAACCCTGACAACGACTGGATCTACGCAACTTACGAACGCGACATCGCAGGCATGGAATACAACGAGACCGTTACCTGCGTGAATGATATGGGCTTATGGGCCGATTGGCTCGACGACCAGCTGAAGCAGGAATTTGGCGGCGGTGCCGGCCCCGGTGCGCCGGTGCAATGAAGAGTCGTTTAATGTTGTGCGTTGTAGGTTGTGAGTTGAAGGTAATGCTGAAATTCATCCAGCCTATTGCAACTGCGTTTTGTACTCAGCAGCGCATTCCTATTTCCTGATCCCTCAACTTATCTGGGTGCTGGTCAATCCAGTTTACCTGCCAGCAGATACAAGACCGCCATGCGCACGGCCACGCCGTTCTCTACCTGTTGCAGGATGATGGACTGTTTGCTGTCGGCAACATCGCTGGTAAGTTCTACTCCGCGATTGATCGGGCCGGGATGCATGATCACGATCTTTTTGGAAAGACTGTCAAGCATCTCCCGGTCAATACCGAAATACAGAGAATATTCACGTAGTGAAGGGAAGAATTTGATGTCCTGTCGCTCCAGCTGAATGCGCAGCACGTTGGCCACGTCGCACCACTCCAGCGTTTCACGTACATTATGGCTTACGCGCACACCGAGTGTCTCAATATACCTCGGCATGAGTGTCGGCGGTCCGCATAAGGTCACTTCAGCGCCTAACATCTGCAGGCAGTGAATATTGCTGCCGGCCACCCGCGAGTGCAGGATATCGCCGATGATCGCCACTTTCACACCCTTCAGGTCCTTTAACCGCTCTCCCCGCTCCTCGCCCAGTTTCTCCATGATACTGAAAGCATCCAGCAAAGCCTGCGTGGGATGCTCATGCGTGCCGTCGCCGGCATTGATGATGTTGGCATCGATATGCTTGCTCAGTAATACCGGTGCGCCGGGACTCTGATGCCGCATCACCACCATATCCACTTTCATTGCCAGGATATTATTGACCGTATCGATCAGGGTCTCACCCTTTTTTACGGATGATGCACTGGCAGAGAAATTGATGACATCGGCACTCAACCTTTTTTCGGCGAGTTCGAATGAGATGCGGGTGCGGGTGCTGTTCTCAAAGAAAAAATTGGCGATCGTGATATCGCGCAGAGTAGGAACCTTCTTAATCGGCCTGTTCAACACCTCCTTGAAATTATCGGCTGTATTGAGAATGAGATGAATGTCCTCCGGTTGAAGGTCCTTGATGGAGATCAGATGGTTGACACTCAGGTTGCTCATATTACGGGTTATGTGGGACTATCCAAACGCGGTCATCCAGACCATTATCACTCCATTCCACACGCACCTTCTCGCTGGTAACGGCATCTATGGTCTTTCCGACGTAATCAGGGGTGATGGGCACATGCCTGCTCAGGCGGCGGTCTATCAGCACCAGCAGTTCAATTTTCGCCGGCCTTCCGAAATCCAGCAGCGCATCCAGTGCACTTCGAATGGTCCTGCCGGTATAGAACACATCATCCACCAGCACGACCTCCTTGCCTTTGATCACAAAGTCGATATCTGTTTCCTCTGCCATGAGGATCTTTTCCTGATGGCGGAAATCATCGCGGTAAAAGGTGGTATCCAGCGTGCCGAAATGTATCTTGACGCCGGGCAGTAATTCTTCCAGTGTAGCTACTATGCGCTGAGCCAGCTTAACGCCACGCGGCTGCACCCCGATGATACAGGTGTTGGAAAAATCTCCGTGGTTTTCGATTAATTGGTGACAAAGCCGCTCAATGGTGAGTCGGAACTTGGAACTATCGAGGATAATGCGGCTTTGCATTAAAACACAAAGATAATGCATGCCGTGAACATCCCCAAACCTTATGAACGGGCGAATTTCCGCACCACCGTTTGACCATTCGAAGCCATACGCACCAGATATTGCCCTACCGGCAACTGCTGCACCGGCAACTCGATATCGCGCACACGGTCATAGCTGGCAGACCATACGATCTTTCCGCCCATGTCCACAACCGTCACCTCCAGGTCCTGCACCATCTGCGTAAAATGCACACCTGCATAATCTGATGCAGGATTCGGATAGATAGACAGGCTGACATCCTCGAGGTTGCTAACGCTTACATTCGGCCCCTCCGCACGCGGCATCTCTATCTTCCACGCGCCACGGCCATAAGTGCCGGCAAACAGGTAATTGGTCTCTGCATCATAGTAGATCTCGTAAACAGAAACGATAGGCATCTCCGAACCTAAGGCATACCAGTTCTCCCCGTAATTATAAGAATAGTAACATCCCACATCCGTAGCGATCACCAAACCGGTGCTGTCTCCCACCGTGAACACCTGGATATCATTCACCGGAATATCCGGCAGATCGCCGTCGATGGATGTCCATGAATCACCGGCGTCTGTCGACCGGTAAATATGTGCAATGCTCTCTGCCCAGCGGAAACCGCTGAAAGCCACATATACTTCTTCTGCATTCTCGGGATGCGATTCTACACTCATGCAATAACGATACGGCAAACCCTCGGTGATGAGTTCCCAAGAATCACCCGCATCCTTGGTGCGCCAAACATTGGCATCGTCGGTGCCTATATAAATGTAGTCATCGTCAGCCGGCGCATTATGGATCGTAAAAATAGAGCCGAAGGTGAGTCCGGTGCCCTGACTGCCATTCGTGAGATCATCGCTGATACGTGTAACCGATGTACCGTAATTGGTGCTGCGATATACATGATTGCCGCCAAAATAGATCTCTTCGGGATCGTTGGGATTTACCTCGATCGGACTTCTCCAGTTGAATCGTTCGCCGCCTTCAAAGCCCCACGCGTAACGATCTATTCCTGACACAACACCATAATATCCGCCATACTGATAGTTACCGAAATAGGAGTCCTCATCAACAGGTACGAACTTGGTGCTCACACCATCTCCCCAGTTCACAAAACTCCAATAGTTATCCGGCTCGCGCACAAAAGAACCGTTGTCCTGCGCGCCGGCAATGATACGCGAGGTATCACCGGGATATACATCCAGCGTATAGAGTTGCGTGATCGGAATATTCTGTTCCAATGTGTAATCATCAAAATCATCATACGTAAAATTCAAGCCACCGTCAGTACCCAGGATCCTGAATCCGGGATCTGTCGGCGAGATGTATAACGCCTGACAGTCGACATGCGCATCCGGCATCACTTCATTCCACGTGAGGCCGCCATCCAGACTGCGGGAAGTGATGAAGCCTACCCAATACACTTCATCCGCGTCATTCGGATTTACGCGCACACCGCCAAACCAGTTATCCTGCGCTGTGGTGTAAACTTCCGTAGCACAATTCAACGCGGTCCAGCTATCACCACCGTTCGTGGTCTTATAAATATCCTTCAGTTTATCTCCGGTGCCAACGATCCCCGCATATACAATATCAGGATCCGAAGGCGCGATGCACAATGTGATCTTGGACAACTCATTGGCACCTACAGGCAGTCCGTTCGTAAGCATCTCCCAGGTGTCACCACCATCTTCACTGCGATAAATACGACTGCCCAGACCATTATAATCCCGGCGATTATACCTGCGCACACGCTCCCAGGTGGAGGCATACACGATGTCAGGATTTTCCGGATTGATGCATACATCGATACCGCCTGTGCTGTCATTTACATACAACACTTTTTCCCAGGTGGCACCGCCGTCTTCCGTGCGGTAAATGCCTCTGTCGGAAGTATTCTCGAACAGATCGCCCAGCATGGCAGCAAATATGACATCCGTATTCTGCGGATTGATCGCAATCCTACCGGTATTACCGCCCGTATTAAGTCCGATGTTCGTCCACGTAGCTCCAGCATCCGTCGACCGATAAATTCCATTTCCATCGTACGTCACCGAACCCACGCCGTTTCCCGGTTCACCGGTGCCGATATACACAATATTGTTATCCGTAGGATCAATGGCGATATCACCGATCGAAAGGGTCACTTCTGTATCAAAAATATTGGCCCAGGTCTCACCGCCGTCGGTCGACTTCAACACGCCGCCTGACGCCGATCCTACATAAATAGTATTGTCATCACCGTACGGACAAACAATATCACGCACGCGTCCGCCGATATTGAGCGGACCGATGAACTGCCATTCTCCTTCCGATTCAGTGCGCAGACCACTCAACATTTTTCTGCTGTTGAGCATATGTTTAACGGCATTGCGCTGAGCGGCTTTATCCGGACGGTCGTACGGAAATGCCTTTTGCGCATATAACCATTCATCGATGGCCGTCTTTTTTTCCGGCGTTACAGTAAAGTGATCAGCGGATACGAAATGATCCATGGCCAGAACACTGCCGGCCACTGCGAGGAGGAAGATTACGGGTTTCATAATTAACGGAGATAAATTTACGTATAACGGCGCACAATTCCGAGCACGCGATCGGTATAACTCCCGCCGAACAGGCAAACATGCACCATCAGCGGATACAATTGATACAGCGGCACGCGGTCTGCACAGCCGGCATCGGGCGGTAAAATGGCGTCATACGCGCTGAATACCGACTCCGGAAATCCGCCAAACAGGCGCATCATCGCCAGGTCCATCTCCCGGTGACCATAATACACCGCCGGGTCTATCAGCATCGGCTCCTCTGCCCCATCACACATCACATTACCACTCCACAAGTCGCCATGTAACAGAGCCGGATACCCTTCAGTCAACTCGCGCTCCAAAACCGGAAAAATGCGCTCTATCCTGCGCAGTGTATCTTGGGCGATCGCACCGGTATCAAAGGCATGCACAAGCAACGGCTGCAGGCGGCACTGCACATAAAAATCCGCCCACACCTCCATTGGTGTGTTCTCCTGCCGCAACGAACCGATGTAGTTCGCATATTCGAGTCCGTATGCACTGCCACGCTCCCCATGCAATTTTGCCAGTATGTGGGCAAAGTGCACCCAATGGTCTTTTTTAGGGGTGGAAGAATGGATGAACGATAACACCAGAAATTGCTGTGCACCGATCGTCTGCACACCGGCCACGGCAGGCACACTACCCGGCACCACCGAACTCAGCAGTTCCAGCCCCGCGGCTTCTATCGCAAACATGTTTGGATATCGTTCTGCTGCATTCGCTTTGACAAAATACACACCTGCATCCGTCTCCACCTGATAGGCCTCGTTTATTTCACCCCCATGTACCGGCCTCACCTCCTGCACACGAACATCCACACCCAAAACAGCACGCATTAATTCCTGAAAAACAACAAACATGGTGTGATTGGTTGAGGGTTGAGGGTTGAGGGTTGTAAGTTGTAAGTTGTAAGTTGTAATAAAATTAGTAATAAATAAATTACGCAGTTCAGACCTGGCCATGTGACCAATGCCCATTGATTCACTCACCACTCACCACTCACTACTCACCACTCACCAAAAAAATCCACCGATGTGCACACTACACCGGTGGATCAAACAAACGAAAACATCAGCGTTCACTATGTTGCTAGGGCAACCCGCATGGGGATGGCCGCCGTTCCAATAGCCAATTAATACACGCCTGCATAATTTTTAGTGGTGATCTCCACTACACCGCCCATGAAATCGCCGTACGCCGCGGGTATCCCGCCGGTGATCACATTCACTTCCTTGATAGCATTCATTGGCAGATACGCAGAGCCGATCACACGCACACCATCGATCACATACAATACCGCATCCTCCCGGGAACCGGCAATGGAAATGCCGCCTGACCGTTCATTGGGGATCACTTTGGGTACATTCTTGATCACGGCATCAACGATATTATCATTGCCCTGCTGACGCAGCTCTGCACCTGTGAGCGTGGTTTCTTCCTGCATATCATTTTTACTGACCAGCGGTATCTTGTATTCGAAAGGATCGAGCCCGATGCCTTCTGACATGAGAATATCCTGATACACCATGGCATCAGAACCGACCACGATACCTGTGATCACTACCGTATCGTATCCCAGCAGTATAGCTTTCAGGTCATACGTTGCCGGCTTCAGTAGAGATGCCGTGTACATGCCATTGAAATCGCTCTCCAGGTCCATCACATGTTTGCCTTCGGAAGACAACAATATATGGGCCAGCGGAACCGCCTTGCCGGTTTCGGGATCATACACCTTGCCGGTGATCTCACCTTCGTTTTGCGCAAGCAGCACGCTGCTGATGCCGAAGGCCATGCATAATAAGGTCAGTCGTTTCATTGATGTGGTTTTCATCAAAACTAGACCACCCGGAAAGGGCATGTGTCACAGAAAACTCATATGCTGCAGCATGGCACAAATATGACAGGACGTGAAGCGCCCGATCTTTTCACAAGATAGGAGGACTGCTGAGTGTGCAAGAACAATTGCACATGAAC
>DAIMYJ010000005.1:0-11061 GCA_036734545.1 Chitinophagales bacterium | reverse complement strand
AGGGGCGACATTACCGTAGCCCGCAAGGGCAAAGAAATATACAAGCCCCGTAGGGGCGGCATTTTCGTCGCACAAAATGATGATGCAAAATCTAACCGCCTCTATCCTCGACGCCGCTTATCGCAACTCGATCTCATACGGCAACCGCGCCTGTATCACCGGTCGCTCCAGAAGCATTCTCATATTTTGATAATGCGGATACAATATCCCCAGCTCCTGTGCCTGCAGCTGCATCTTTGTCTCTTCCGTGAGACCTGCAACCACATCATCCAGGATACTTTTCTTCTGTTCCGGATACTCTACCACAAAATAGTTTTTAATGCCCGCCAGATCTGCTGCAGCGATCAGTGCTTCATCCACACCTCCCAGCGCATCAGCCAAACCATTTTTAACGGCCTCCTCACCTGTCCATATACGTCCCTGCGCGATCGCCTCCACCGATTCCAGCGACATTTTCCTTCCCGTAGCCACCATCTGCTTGAAATGGAGATAGGTGCTGTCGACTCCCGCCTGCAGTATCTGCTGTTCACGTTCGGCGAACGGCCGCATGATCGACGGGAAATCGGCATACCTGCTGGTCATTGCCGTATCGAAGGTGATGCCCAGTTTATCTTCCATGAGATCCGACAGTTCCGGTACGATCAGGAATACACCGATACTGCCGGTGAGTGTGTTCGGCTGCGCAAATATCTTATCGGCATTACAGGAGATCATATAGCCTCCGCTCGCCGCATAATCGCCCATGGAAACCACAACCGGTTTTTCTTTCTTCGTGATCTCTATCTCACGCCACATTACATCACTGGCCACTGCGGAACCACCGGGTGAATTTACGCGCAGTACAACGGCTTTGATCTCCTTGTCATCACGCACCTCCTGCATCATCCTGCTGAAATCCACAGAGCCGAGAAATCCGTCGCGACCGTTGCCGTCAATGATGGTGCCGGTGGCATATACAATAGCGATGCGGCCTTCATCTTCCTTCTCTGCTTTCTGAAAATAAGTTTCTCGGTAATCAGCCATGCTGATCATCGGCAGTTCAGCATCTTCTCCGATACCACAACGCTGCCGCATCTCCTGCTCCACCTCATCATAATATTTCAGTCCGTCCAGCAACCCCAGGCGCACAGCTTCCGAAGGATACCACGCCAGCAGGCTGTCGGCCACCATCCGAAGTTGCGCCACATCTGCCTTGCGGCTGGCGGCGATCTCTTCCAGATGGGTATCGAACATATCATGCAGGAAGGTTTCGAGCTGCAATCTGTTCTCTTCACTCATTTTATCCATGCGGAATGGCTCTGTAGCGCTTTTAAACTTGCCGTCATAGAATATCTGTGTCTGAACGCCCAGTTTATCCATGGCCCCCTTGTAAAAGGACACCTGCGCAGCCAGACCTTTGAAATCGAGCGCGCCTGCGGGATTGAGATACACCTTGTCGGCCACACTACCCACATAATAGGCATTCTGACTCACCACCTCGCCATAGGCCACCACGAACTTGCCGCTTTTGGCCTTGAAGTCTTCCAGTGCATCGCGTATCTCCTGCAAGGTGCCATAGCTGTTCGGGCTCATGCCCAACTGCAGGTATATGCCTTTGATCTTCGGATCCGTTTCCGCCTGCCGGATATTGGACAGGATATCATTCAGCCCCACCCCGCGGTCGGCCTCCAGACCCACCAGCGCAAGACCGGTAGGCATGCCGGAGCGCGTCTGCTCGGCGATGGGATAGTTGATATTGAGTTTCAATATGGAGTTCTCCTCGGCTGCTGCCTTATCCTTCTCCAAACCCTCGCTGATGGCGCTGATGACACCCACCAGAATGAGCACAGAAAGGATACTGAAAACGACCAGAGCCAGCAGGCTCCCCAGGAAAGATGTGACAAACGGTTTCATAAGAATTCTTACTGGAAATTTTTAAATCATGAACAAGGGCACTATATTTCGGTTCGTAACGTTAATCCCCTTAAGGATTAAAACTCCTCGACAGCCAATGATGACGGAACACACCGCCTATTTATTGTTGGGAACAAATTTAGGTAACCGCACGGAGAACCTTGCCAAGGCCACCGCCGCGATCCGCATGTTCCTGGGAAGAGTAGACAGCCAGTCTCACATCTACGAAACGGCTCCCTGGGGCAAGCCGCACCAGCCGAATTTTTACAATCAGGCCATCAAGGTTACCACCCCCTGCTCTCCGCTCGAAACCCTCCACCTGCTCAAGCAGATCGAATTCCTGCTGGGACGCGACAACTCCGAGAAATGGGCTCCCCGCATCATTGATATCGATATCCTCTTCTTTGATGAACTGGCCATCGAGTCGCCTCTGCTCACCGTTCCGCATCAGCACATCGCTTCGCGCAGGTTCACCCTGGATCCGCTGTGCGAGATCGCACCCGACCTGGTGCATCCCGTGCTGAAACAGACTATCGCTGAGCTTACCATGGCCTGCACAGACCCGCTCACCGTAAAGGAAGTGGACGCTGTTTACCAATTCTGACACTCCCCTCTTTTTTGCAGCCCTTATTTAGGGCATTTCGTGTATTTTTGACCGCTTTTCGGGCACAGGATACATGGAGCATAGGATCATCACAGTAGAAGGGAACATCGGATCAGGCAAAACCTCCTTTGCCACCCGTCTGGCCGAACGCCTGGAAGCCAGACTGGTACTGGAAACCTTTGCAGACAACCCCTTCCTGCAGAAATTCTTCGTCAAACAACAGGATTATGCACTCGGTATGGAGATGTTCTTTCTGGCCGAACGCTATGAGCAGCTCAACCGCGAAATGAATGACGCCGAGCTGTTCCGGCAGAAATATGTTATCGACTATCTGTTCAACAAATCACTCCTGTATGCACGTGTGAACCTCGACGACAGTGAGTTTGCCCTGTTCCAGAAGATCTTCAATATCCTCAACCCCAAACTGCGCAGGAGCGATGTCATCGTATACCTGCACTCAGGTGTCGACCGCCTCGTGAATAACATTTACAAGCGCGGCAGGGAGTTTGAGCTAACGGTGAAAAAGGAATACCTCAAGAAGATCGAAACCATCTACCTCGAATACTTCCACCAGATCCCCGACCAGAAGGTCCTGATCCTGGACGTCACACAGGCCGACTTCGTTGGTAATCAGGCCGATTTCGACAAGATGTACGCGCTCATCATGCAGGATCATCCTACCGGCGTGCAACGATTTGTCATATGATGCTATCTTTGTGACAGAACAATACTTATGAAACGACTCTTAACAATTCTCCTTCTGGCGACCGGATTCGCCCTGCAGGCCTCTGAACCTGTTCCGGCCGCCGAAAAATTGGTCAAACTTACCGTAAAGTGGTCCTTCGAGAATATCGTTGAAGGCTACGACCACGACACCAAAACAGAATTATACGTGGATGGCAACCTGGTAGCCACCTCAACGGTCACCAAGGAAAGCAAGCCGAACAGCGTGAGCACCGATGTTACTCCCGGCATGCATCAAGTTCGTATAGTCAATTATGCCATGTACGAAGGCAACTGGGAAGTGCACTCCATCTCCAACAACTACAGTATCGACTGCCTGTACGAAGAGTATATCAATTGTAAAAAGAAGAAAAACACCGTAGTTTTAGTGTTCGATATCAATTCCGGCACCTCCCGGAAGAAATAATTTCAATACACACACACAATGAAGGCCTTTCAGCACAACAACTGAAAGGTTTTTTCTTTTTTATAACTTGCCACTATGCGCATTGCTGTTTACACCTTTTTACTGGCAATATTTACTATCACCAACCGCCCATCTATGAGTCAAACGCCTATCACAGAACGCTACAGGCATAACCAGACACCCACGTACGCCGAGGTGATCGCCTGTTTCAGGGAAGCCGACAGCCTCTCTGAATACATGCAATTGCAGGAAGAGGGACTCACCGATGTAGGGATACCCCTGCATGTACTTGTGATCGATGCCGATCGTGATTTCGATCCGGTCAAAGCGCGTGCCAGGGGCAAGAATATCCTGTTCATCAACAACGGCATCCACCCCGGAGAGCCTGACGGCATTGATGCCTGCATCCGGTGGATCAGCGAGTTACTCGGCACCACCGACATGCAGGAAGCACTGGGCAACACCGTGATCTGTATGATCCCGGTGTACAATATTGACGGCGCACTTAATCGGAATTCCACCTCCCGCGTGAATCAGGATGGCCCGGAAAGTTTCGGGTTCAGGGGAAATGCACAGAACTACGACCTGAACCGCGACTTCATCAAGGCCGACTCGCGCAATGCGCTCTCCTTTGCGCGCGCCTTCCGCAAATGGGACCCGGATGTATTCATTGATACGCATGTAAGCAATGGCGCTGATTATCAGTATGTGATGACCCTCATCCCTACCCAACACAACAAACTCACCGCTCCCCTCGGCAACTATCTCAAAGAGACCATGTTGCCGGCTTTGTTCGATCGCATGGAAACCGCCGGATTTCCGATGTGTCCTTACGTTAATGAGATAGACCGCATCCCCGATAACGGCATACAGGGCTTCCTGGATCGTCCGCGCTACTCAACAGGTTTTACGGCTTTGTACAATACGATCGGTTTCATGCCCGAGACACACATGTTAAAACCCTATGCACAGCGTGTGGAATCCACACTGGCTTTTCTCAAGGTGGTACATACCTACGTGCGGGAACACGGAAACCACATCACCACCGAGCGCACCAAGGCACAAACGGCCACACGTGAATTACGCAGCCTTGCGCTCGACTGGGAACTTGATACCACCAGGAAGGAAAGCTTCCTGTTCCGCGGTTATGCGGCGAAATATAAGACCAGTGAGGTAAGCGGATTGGAGCGTCTGTATTACGATCGCAACGAACCATTCACCAAACCGATACCCTTCCTGGATCATTACACACCCGCATTAACTTTAGATGCCCCCGCAGCCTACATCGTACCGCAGGCCTGGCGCAGGGTAATAGAGAACCTGGAGGCCAATGGCGTGATCATGGAGACCGTGCAGGCCGATACCATGATGCAGGTTAATGCCTATTATATCACCGGCATGCAAACTGCCCTCCAACCCTATGAAGGACATTACTATCACAGTGAGGTGACTGTTCGAACCGAGCAACAGCAGATATTAGTACTCAAAGGCGACCGCATCATACAAATGAACCAGGCTGCCAATCAATATCTGATGTACGCGCTTGAACCGCAATCGCCGGATGGATTTTATGCATGGGGATTATTCGATGCCATTCTCATGCAAAAGGAATGGTTCAGCGATTATGTATTTGAGGACCTTGCAGCAGAGATCTTACAGAACAACCCCGCACTGCGTGCACAACTGGAAGCCAAAAAAGCAGCCGATACCGAATTTGCCGCCGATGCCTGGTCGCAGCTGCATTTTGTTTACGAGCACTCCGGGTATAAAGAGCGATCGCATATGCGCTATCCTGTATACAGGATCGAACGATGATCAACGGATCTGAAACAAAACACGAAGGCCTGCGCAGTTGAGCTGAGCAGGCCTTTGTTGTTAGTTCAGGCGGAGGTGAGGGTTACTTTCTCCAACTTTCCTGACTTACAAATTCTCCAGTACATATTCTGTCATCATGTTATAGAGGTGCAGTCTTGTCTTCCCCCCATAGATACCATGATTGCGATCGGGATATACCATCAGATCGAATTGTTTGTTATTCCGTATCAGCGCATTGATAAGCTCTACCGAGTTTTGGAAATGCACGTTGTCATCACCGGTACCATGGATGAGCAATAGATTGCCTTTGAGCATATTGGCGTAAGCCATCGGTGCATTATCATCGAAGCCGGTAGGATTGGTTTCCGGTGTGCCCATATACCGCTCGGTATAAATGTTGTCGTAATATTTCCAGTTGGTCACAGGTGCAACCGAGATGGCTGTCTTGAACACATCGGCACCGCGTGTGATGCAGAGTCCGGCCATATAGCCGCCATAACTCCAGCCCCAGATACCGATGCGGCTGCCATCGACATAGGATTGACCGGCAAGCCACTTCGCCGCTTCGATCTGGTCATCCGTTTCAAACTTGCCTAACTGACCATAGGTAACCTGACGGAAGTCGCGTCCGCGTGCACCGGTTCCGCGATTATCTACACACACGATGATGTATCCTTTCTGTGCAAGCATCTGATGCCACATCATGTTAAATCCGTCGAAACCATTGATCACCTCCTGCGAGCCCGGGCCGCCATAAACAGTCATGAATACAGGGTATTTTTTATTCTTATCGAAATCATAGGGCTTGATCATATACGCATACAGTGAAGTGCCTGATACCGTGGGGATTTCCATGAATTCAGGCGACTGTATATGCAATTGACGCACATCATCCTGCAGCGCCTTGTTATCTTCCAGTACACGTATCTCCTTACCGTTCCTGTCGCATAAGCTGATATGATCAGGCTGCATGAAAGTAGACTGGGTATTTATGAAATAGGTGAATCCTTCGCTGAAGTTTACCTGATTGTTACCTGCTCTGGTGGTGATCTTTTTCTTTTTCTTGCCATCCAGCTGAATGGAATACAAGTGCCGCTCGAAGGGAGACTCCTCTGTGCTCATAAAATACACAAGACCGTTCTCCTCATCCACACCTAACACCTCCTTTACCTCGAACTCCCCTTTCGTGATCTGATTGATGAGTTTGCCCTGCATATCATACCGATACAGATGATACCAGCCGTCCTGCTCGCTCTTCCAGATAAATGACTGATTATCCTTCAAAAAGGTGAGGTCATCATTGATCTCGATGTAATATTTGGCCGTTTCCCTGAACAGGCTGCGGGTATTTCCGGTGGCAGGATCGGCAAGGAAAAGTTCAAGGTCATTCTGCAAACGATTCATCGTGAAAACACACAAGGCAGATCCATCATTCGTCCACTTGATACGGGGAATGTATTCATACGGCTTGGTGATGTTCGCCCGTACACTTTTTTTGCTGGCCAGATCATAGATATACACCTCCACCTTACTATTGGCCTCCCCTACTTTCGGGTATTTAAAAGAATAATTAACGGGATACAATGCCCCTTTGTAGGTCATCAAATCAAACTGCGGAACGGCGGTCTCATCAAATCTATAATAGGCGATCTTACTGCCGTCGGGGCTCCAGGCGAATGCGCGCACCAAGGTGAATTCCTCTTCGTACACCCAGTCGGATCCGCCGTTGATGATGCTGTTCCATTTGCCGTCAGTGGTGATGGCATATTCCGTGTTATTGTCCAGATCCTTGTAGTAGAGATTGTTGTCGATCACATACGCCACTTTGTTGCCCTTCGGCGCAAAATCGGCATACATCTGCATGCCTTTGTCCGACAATTTGGTGGTCTTCTTCGACCGCATGTCGTACACATAATTCTCATCATAAGAGGACCAGCGATAGCGTGCCTCGGAAGCAGTGGTAAGCAGAACCGCCGTTTCATCAGCGTTGAAATGATAATCCATGAATTGCGTGATCACACCGCCGGTTTGGTTCACATTGAATACATCGCCCACCTTTTTACCGTCGGCATATGTATATCGAACGATCGCCTCACCCTTTTCATTCAGCGTATAGTGCTGGCCATCCTGCATGCTGCGGAGGTCATCGATGCCATTTGGATAGAACCGGTAATTCACCCACAGATCCTCAATGGATATCGTGGTTTGTGCTCCGGCGAAAAGCGGCAGCAACAGAAAAAGGTAAAGTATGTTCTTTTTCATTGTATGATCTATTGACCTTCAAAGGTAGAAAATGCAGGAATAATCAGCAGAAAGCGCCGCGCAGAGGCATCAACCCTCAATATTGATGCAGAACAGGAGGGTCCGGCTGAAAAGCTTGTCCATCACGAAACTCTCCTGCAACACGGGATCCATCGCGTGAATGTTGATGATGCCGTTGGAGAGTTTGATCTCAGGGGCAAGGATGAAATACGGAAAGTAGAATTCAAATCCGAATCCGCAATTCACCGCAATGTCGCTGGGGAGGATCTTCACCAGTCCTTCGGCGTTCCTGGCTTCTGCGTTGGAACTGAAGTCGTAGGTGTATTGCACGCCCCCTACAATGAACACCTTCATATCCTTATACGCCATGCTTTTGAATTTCACATCGAAGGGCATGAGCAGATAGAGCGACTCAACGGTTTGCTGAGAGGTGGATTCATTGCGATAGGTATAATCCAGGTTCTTTTCCGCAAAACTCAGACTCGGCACAAAACGCAGGTCAAAATACTTACCCACGCGCAGGTTGGTGATGATGCCGAGATTGAATCCGGGACCTGTAGAGGAAGTGACCTGCATCACGGAATCATGACCGATGAACTGATCGGCAAAAGTGACTTTAAAATCGCTGGTGTTATAGGAAAGCGAGATACCGAAGTGGTAAGGCTTGATGCTGAAGCGGTTCTCATACTCCTGTACGTGCATTTGCCCGAAAACAACTGCGGGCATGCACATCAGCAGCCATCCGATCACTTTTCTCCACTGTACAGCGAACATATTCCGAACGTCAGTCTTTTGGATGAACAGGCGCGAAAACCGGCCTTGCGCAAATGCTGCAGGAAATCCTCTCCCTCAGGGAAAGCGGATACCGATTCAAACAGATACGTATATGCCCGCGCATCTCCGGACACTAAACGGCCGATGAGCGGAAGTATTGTACTGAAATAGAAATGATACAGCTGCTTCACCGGGAAGGATGCAGGCTTGCTGAACTCCAGGATGACCACCGGTGCGCCGGGTTTGAGCACGCGGCAGATCTCGGCCAAACCCTTGTCGAGATGCTCGAAATTCCGCACCCCGAAGGCTACTGTTACTGCATCAAAACTGTTGTCGGCAAAATCCAGCTGCTCCGAGTCTCCGCTCACCAGTGTGATCCGGTCATCCAGCGACTTTTTCTCGAGTTTCACCCGCCCTGCCGCGAGCATCTTCTCCGAGATATCCACCCCGGTGACACGGGTAGCGCCGGATTTAAGTGCTGCGATACTGAAATCGCCCGTACCACAGGCAACATCCAGGATGTGCTGTGGACGATACTGTTTCAGCAGGCGGATGGCCCGGTTGCGCCAGGCTACGTCGATGCGCAGCGACAACACCCGGTTCAGCAGGTCGTACCTGCCGGCGATATTGTCGAACATCGTGCGCACCTCTTCCTTTTTGGAAGCGCTGGTCTTGTATGGAGTTACCGGTTCCGGCATGGGCCGCAAAGTTACATGGAATAATGGGCAAAAACAGGAATTCTGCCAACCGCACCGTAAAGCGTTACCTTTGCGGCGTGCAGATCATAACAGCAGATTACACCGGAAGTTTTGTAGAACTGGAAAAATGCCCGAAGGGCAGCGCACCGGAATTTGCGTTCATCGGCCGGTCCAACGTGGGTAAATCCTCCCTCATCAATATGCTCACCGGACGCCGCGAACTGGCACACACCAGTGCGAAACCGGGCAAAACACAGACCCTCAATTTCTTCCATATCAACAATAACTGGTATCTGGTTGACCTCCCCGGCTACGGCTACGCCAAAGTTTCCCGCGATCTGCGTCGTACCTGGGAAGGCATGATCTCCAACTATCTGCTCAGCCGCGAACAGCTGATGTGCGTGTTCCAGCTCATCGATGCCGCCATTCCGCCACAGGCCATCGACCTCGAGTTCACGAACTGGCTGGGGGAAAAGGGCGTCCCCTTTGCCATCATCTTCACCAAGGCCGATAAACGGGCTAAAAGCGCCGGTGCCGGCATGGAAGCCTACCAAAAGGAAATGCTGAAGAACTGGGAATCCCTGCCGCCGATGTTCGTGACCAGTGCCAGCAAACGCCTTGGACGCATCGAAGTGCTTGATTATCTGGATGTTATTCTAAAAGGAAAGTAGGTTTACACCACTTTATTGGCGCAACTCGATGACGCAAAGGAATCGGGCTTGGCGCGGAATACAAAACCCATGCTGAGAATGTAGCCCATGGCCTCCTGCAGCGCCGTATTGGACTGGAAATTGGGGTTCGTGTTGATGTCGGCATGCACCTCCAGGTCCACATCATACGCATCCAGCATGCCACAGAGGGCATACGCTACCTGGATGGAACGGGAAACCTCGTATAACAGGCGCTCTTTCAGGCCCATACGCTGGGTGGAACGCTCATTGGCAATGAACATGAAGCCTCCCCTGCCCTCCCGCAGGAAAACGATCACCGTGCCAAATTCGATCACCCGCCCGTAAACCTGTGAGTCTGAGCCGATACATACCTTCAAACGGTTGCCGGCAGCCGTTTCCCGCTCGATGGCATCGCGCACCTCTTCCTCGATCGGCCGGGTGATCTCCCGCCCGTTGAAAGTGCGCCATTTCATGCCTTCCAGCGTTTGCATATACAAGTTTACGCATTTTGGACGTGGAAAAATTTCCCGGAGAGTAAAAAATGTATTAATTTTGCACCTTCAATTCACAATTCGATATGAAAAAAGACATTCATCCCGAAAACTACCGTGAAGTAGTATTCAAGGATTTCAGCGTAGATATCGCCTGGGTGGGTAAGTCAACTGCCAACACCAAAGAAACCATCACCTGGGAAGACGGCAAGGAATACCCACTGATCAAACTCGAGATCAGCAACGTAAGCCACCCGTTCTTTACCGGTAAGGTAAAATTCATTGATACCGCAGGTCGTATCGAGAAATTCAACAAGAAATACGCTAAGAAGTAATTCGCATACAGCGCATGCCAAAACCCCTTCCGCACATCCCGTGCAGAAGGGGTTTTTCTTTTAATTTTGTCGCACATGCACATCATACTCTTCGACGATAAGCGCTGGCAGCAGTTGTTGCCGCTTACCTTCACCCGCCCGGCTGCCGACCTGCGCATCGGTATCGACCGCATCAGCGACAAGTGGGTGTCTGCTCTCGGGCAACCCGTGCACTATCTCACGGAACCCTACCTGGCAGAAAAATTTCCTGTGCAGTATGGTGATGACCACCTGTATATCTACGGAGGCACCATCCCTGAACCCGGTTTGATGACCGTCCTCGGGCAACTGAAACCCGATCAGGTGCTGTTGCAGGGTGATGAGATACT
>DAIMYJ010000004.1:25626-61775 GCA_036734545.1 Chitinophagales bacterium | reverse complement strand
ATCACCAGTCCGCCGGAATCTTTATCATATTCCACGAGCAGGGTATCCCCTTCTTTGAACTTACCGCCCAGGATACTCTCTGCCAGCGGGTCTTCCAGATACTTCTGGATAGCGCGATGCAGAGGACGTGCACCGAACTGCGGATCATAGCCGCGTTCGCTCAGGAAATCCTTGGCGCTTTCTTCCAGTTGCAGCTTGTAGTTCAATGCCTCCAATCGCTTGGTCACATCGCGCAGGCTGATGTCGATGATGCGGAAGATATCGTCGCGGCTGAGCGAGTTGAATATGATCACATCATCTATCCTGTTCAGGAATTCGGGTGAGAACGTACGTTTCAATGCCGTCTCGATCACGCCCTTGGTATTTTCTTCCTGCGCCATTTGTTTGGCCTGGGTAGAGAATCCCACACCGGTACCGAAGTCTTTCAATTGACGGGCGCCGATATTGGAGGTCATGATGATGAGTGTATTCTTGAAATCCACCTTGCGGCCGAGGCCATCGGTGAGGATACCATCATCGAGCACCTGTAACAGAATATTGAAGATATCCGGGTGTGCTTTCTCGATCTCATCCAGCAGGATCACGGAATACGGCTTGCGACGTACTTTCTCGGTGAGCTGTCCGCCTTCCTCATAACCCACATATCCGGGAGGCGCGCCGATGAGTCGGCTCACGCTGAATTTCTCCATGTATTCGCTCATGTCGATACGGATGAGGGCGTCTTTAGAATCGAACAGATACTCACTGAGTACCTTGGCCAATTCTGTTTTACCTACGCCGGTAGGTCCGAGGAAGATGAATGAACCGATCGGTTTTTTAGGATCTTTCAATCCGACGCGGTTACGCTGAATGGCGCGTGTGATCTTCACGATGGCATCGTCCTGTCCGATCACCCCACGCTTCAACTCATCGGCCATACCCACCAGTTTGGTGCCTTCGCTTTGAGCGATGCGTTTGGTCGGGATGCCGGTCATCATGGCCACCACTTCGGCGATATCATCTTCGGTGACCGGATAGCGTTCCGATTTCACCTGTTCTTCCCATTTATTTTTTGCGCGCTCGAGATCTTCGAGGAGGCGTTTTTCGGTATCGCGCAGTTTTGCTGCTTCCTCATAGCGCTGGCTTTTCACTACGCGGTTCTTTTCTTCCTTGATCTCTTCGATCTGGCCTTCGAGTTTTACGATCTCTTCGGGCACATTGATGTTTTTCAGGTGCACGCGTGCGCCTACCTCATCCAGCACGTCGATGGCTTTGTCCGGCAGGTAGCGATCGGTGATATAGCGTGTACTCAGTGTAACACAGGCTTTGATCGCTTCATCGGAATACATCACGTTGTGGAACTCCTCGTATTTGGATTTGATATTGCCGAGGATCTCCATGGTCTCTTCCGGTGATGGCGGGTCCACCAGCACTTTCTGGAATCGACGGTCGAGGGCACCATCTTTTTCGATGTACTGACGATACTCATCGAGCGTGGATGCGCCGATGCATTGGAGTTCGCCGCGGGCGAGGGCCGGTTTGAAGATGTTGGAGGCATCGAGCGAGCCTGTAGCGCCGCCGGCACCCACGATGGTGTGGATCTCGTCGATGAACAGGATCACATCCCGATTCTTCTCCAGCTCGTTCATGATGGCCTTCATGCGTTCCTCGAACTGCCCGCGGTACTTGGTACCGGCCACGAGGGCTGCCAGGTCGCGCATGATGATGCGTTTGTCGAAGAGCACGCGCGCAACCTAGCGCTGAATGATGCGGAGGGCGAGGCCTTCGACGATAGCGGTCTTACCCACACCGGGTTCACCGATGAGGATGGGGTTATTTTTCTTTCTGCGGCTGAGGATCTGACTTACGCGTTCGATCTCTTCCTGACGACCAACGATGGGGTCCAGGCGGCCTTCTTCAGCAGCGCGGGTCACATCGCGGCCAAAGTTGTCGAGCACAGGGGTTTTGGATTTCGCAGCACCCGGCTTACGGGGCACGTTGAATCCGCGTTCGCCCTTGTCCTCTTCCTCGAAGGGTTCATCTTCATTCTGGTTTGTGGGCGGGGTATCGCGGAGTCCCTGATCCTGGCGCACATAATCCAGTTCCTGACGAAACACGTCATAATCCACGTCAAATTGTCCTAATATCTGGGTGGCGATGTTGTCTTTGTTCTTCAGGATGGAGAGCATGAGGTGCTCGGTGCCGATGGTATCACTTTTCAGTACCTTGGCTTCGAGCACGGTGATCTTGAGCACTTTCTCGGCCTGTTTGGTCAGCGGGAGGCTGCCGGCGTTGAAGGGCTGGCGTGAGGCTTTGTCGCGGATGGCGTCCTCTATGCTTTTGCGCAGCATGGGGATGTCCACCTCCAGGCTCATCAGCACTTTGATGGCTAACCCGTCGCCATCGCGGATGAGGCCCAGCAACAGGTGCTCGGTGCCAATGTGGTCGTGACCCAGGCGAAGGGCTTCTTCACGGCTGTAGGAAATGACCTCTTTTACTTTAGGAGAAAATTTTGCGTCCATGCTCGTTGTAGTTCAAGAATTTTACCAATGCTGCGTTACCTGACAAAATAACAATAACCGGGCCCCGAATGTTGCAGGGGCTGTGTCGTAATTGTGTAAACATCAGGCGGCGGGTAATAAATTCCCTATCCGGCCTGCGCCGACCAAACAAATTTGAGCAAAATTTTGATTACCTACCTTCGGGGGGTATGGTTTATTTTTACACCCAATACTGACACTATGAAGTTTACAGTGGACAAAAAGGAGCGTTATTGCATCTTTAAACTGGATGAAAACCGCCTGGACTCTATTATATCAGCCAATTTGAAGAGCGAGCTGGTGATCCTCAATCAGGAGGGCTATCGCAATATCATATGCGATCTGAGCGATGTTTCCTTCATAGACAGTTCAGGCCTGAGTGCCCTGCTGATCGGGCATCGCCTGTGCAAGGACAGCAACGGCACCTTTGTGCTGATCGGCTGTAACGACTCCACCATGAAACTGGTGAAGATCAGCCAGCTGGACACTATCCTGAATATCGTTCCCACTGAATCGGAGGCTACCGACTTCATTTTGATGGAGGAGATCGAGCGCGAGATCGGTAACGAGTAAATCATGTCTTTTTCGGTCACGGTAATCGGTAGCAACTCTGCCATCCCGGCGCACGGGAGGCATCCGAGTGCCCAGATCGTGACCATCAACGACCGCGCGTATATGATCGATTGCGGCGAAGGCACCCAGATGCGTTTCGCTGATTTCGGTATCAAATGGATGAAGGTCAATCAGATCTTTATCTCCCATTTACATGGCGACCACTACTTTGGCCTGATCGGGGTGATCTCTACATATCATCTCATGCGTCGCACCCGTCCGCTGGATGTATTCTCCCCGCCCGGACTGGAAGCCATCATACTGGCGCAGCTGGAGGCCGGTCAAACCGTGTTGAGTTACCCGCTGCATTTCCATACGCTGGATCCTGCGGAAAGCCGGCAGATCTATGAAAATGAGGACATCACTGTTGACACGGTGGTGTTGAATCATCGTATCCCCTGCCTGGGTTTCATTTTTCGTGAGAAACAGCGGCAACGCAAGGTCATCCGCGAAAAGCTGGAAGAATTTTCGATACCGGTGGATCTGATACCTGACATCAAGGCGGGCAAGGATATATTGGATGAGGCTACCGGCGAGCGGATACTGAACAGTGCGATCACCCTCGATCCGCCGCGTCCGAGGAGTTATGCTTACTGCTGCGATACGGCTTATTCACCGGAGATCGTTCCTTTCATCAAAGGCGTGGATCTGGTGTATCACGACAGCACGTTCAGTGAAGACAGTGCGCAGCGGGCTACCGACACTTATCATTCCACCACAAGACAGGCGGCCGGCATAGCCCTGCAGGCGGAGGCAAAAAAGCTGATGATAGGACACTATTCTTCAAAGTATGACGACCTGCTCCCGCTGCTGCGTGAGGCGCAGGAAGTTTTTCCCAATACGGTGCTGGCCATTGAGGGCAAGACCTATACCATCGAGCGCTGATCTGTCAGGCGAGGTGATCTCAACCGCCGATCATTCGAATCATACTGATCACGATCCATCCCATCACAGCCACTACGGCGATACCGATCGCCATATTGATCATTGCCTGCAGCCAGGGTTCCGTTGCCTGTGCTGCCGGTTTGGGAGGTGCCTCAGGTGCAGGTTTTGCCGGTGCTGCTCTTTTTTTTGCTGCTGCCATGGCCCGTCAGGTCAATCGCGTTTCAGGTTATACTTTTCGATCTTATTGTAGAGATGGCTGCGCTGGATGTCCAGCTCCTCAGCCGTTTTAGAAACGTTCCAGTTGTTCTTATTGAGGCGGTGCAGGATGAACTCACGTTCGACAAAATCCTTGAAATCCTGGAATTTCTCGAATCGCTCATACAGGTCTTTGGGGCTACCGCCGCTTTTAGGTGACTGCGCATAATTGAGCACATCCTCTTCCGTAATCTTCTGATCGGAAAGGATCACCAGACGTTCGATCACGTTGCGGAGTTCCCGGATGTTACCGGTGAAATGGATATTTTGAATTTCCATCATGGCCTTCGGTGTGACCACCTTTTTCGGAATGCCGTAATCTTCACAGATCTCCTTAACGAAACGCTCTGCAAGCAGCGGGATATCATCTTTCCGGTCGTTGAGTGAAGGTACATGGATCAGGATCACGCTCAGTCGGTGGTAGAGGTCGAGGCGGAAGTTATTGCTTTCCACTTCCTTGAGCAGGTCTTTATTGGTAGCTGCCACTACCCTTACATCCACCGGTATCTCCTTATCACCGCCCACGCGGGTGATCTTATTTTCCTGCAGTGCGCGCAGCACTTTGGCCTGAGCGCTGTGGCTCATATCGCCGATCTCATCGAGGAAGAGCGTACCTCCGTGCGCAGCTTCAAATTTTCCTATCCGTTGTTTGATGGCGGAGGTAAAGGCACCTTTTTCATGTCCGAAGAGTTCGCTTTCGATCAGTTCGCTGGGGATGGCTGCACAGTTCACCTCCACCATAGGACCGGCAGCGCGGTTACTGCGCTCATGTATCCAGCGGGCAACGAGTTCCTTTCCGGTACCATTATCACCGGTGATCAGTACACGCGCATCCGTGGGCGCCACTCTGTCGATGGTCTCCTTGATCTTCATGATAGCCGGCGACTCACCGATGATCTCGCGTGTTTTCCCCACCTTCCTTTTGAGCACCTTGGTTTCGGTGATCAGGTTGGATTTATCGAGCGCGTTGCGGATGGTGATGAGCAGGCGGTTGAGGTCCGGCGGTTTGGCTACATAATCGAATGCGCCTTTTTTCACAGCTTCCACTGCCGTTTCGAGTGTGCCGTGGCCGCTGATCATGATAAAGGGTACATCCGGATTGGTGACCTGTGCTTTTTCGAGCACTTCCATGCCATCCAGTTTCGGCATTTTGATATCGCACAGAACGATATCATAATCACCCTCCTGGATCATGCGCAATCCTTCGGCACCGTCAGATGCCTCGTCAACCATATATCCCTCATATTCCAATATTTCCTTGAGGGTTTTACGGATACTTTTCTCGTCGTCAATAAGCAGTAAGTTGGCCATGTAACTGGTTTTCCGGTAATCTAAAGTGTGTGTGCTGCGTCTCAGGGAACAGCCGGGGTTTACGCCTGCTGTTGTCCAAAAAATTAAACGCGTTCAAATATAGTTTATTGGACAGGAATCCCCGAAAATTTGTGTGGAAAACTAGCCACCCGCATCCCGGCCAGCCGGAATACATGTGGCGCGGGCCCGGATGGCCGCTAATGCTGCAGGTGCTGCCGGGTTATAAATTTTCGGTCTTCACCAGATTCCCGGATTCATCGTAGTATGTCCAGGTGCCGGTCTTTTTATCATTGGTGTAGTTGCCTTTGGCCTTCAGTTTTCCGGAATCGTAGTATTCTGTCCAGGCGCCCTGTTTCACATTGTTCACATAATTACCGTCGGTGATCAGGATGCCCTGCTGGTTATATATTTTTTGGTTGCCTTCGAGTGCATCATTTTTATAGTACTGCATCATGGCCATTTTCCCATTGCTGAAATACCAGGTGCTCATGCCATTCTTTTTTCCTTTGGCGTAGGTATTTTGCGACTGCAATTTACCTTCTGCGGTATATTCGGAGCACAGGCCGTCGAGCTGACCGTCGGCGTAATTATAAGCTGATTTTAAGACGCGTCCGTTCTTACCCTGCACATAATATTTCTTTTCTCCGTGCAGTTGTCCGTTGCGATAGTGTTCCCATACCACGAGTGCACCATTCACATCAAATTCCATGTATTCACCAGACTTCTGATCATTCTCATAATCGGCGATCTGGAGGAGCACACCGGTATCAGAATAATCGGTCCAGCGTCCGGTCTTTTTCCCTTTCAAATAAAAACCATCGCGCACCATGATATTATTTTCCAGGAGGGTAACTCTTTTGTGATCGGTTTGGGCGTCGATGATGGTAATAACGGTATCCGTTTGCGCCGGCGGAGGTGTTTTGGCCGGATCCGGCGGCATAAAGGTGACGAGGTTCTGGGCTTGGATCGAGCACATCCAAAACAGTCCTGCCAGGAGGAGGGATGCGCGCAGGTCAGGGCTTTTTTGTATCATCATCATCTTGCTTGGGTTTATGTATTGTCTTCTGTTTCTGGTCTTGTTCTGTTTCAGGAACTTCGCGCTCTGCGTGCTCACCGCGGCAGCATTCATCGATGGTAACGCCGCATACTGCACATTGTCCATGCCCGTGCACCCAGATCATTTTGGTCAGGTGCCCGCAATACGGACAAATAAAGATCGGCACAGTTTGTTCCATGGCCATGCACATTGTTCACCGGCCGGCATTGCTGACCGGTCGTTGATCGGTGAAAAGATATTCCTGCAAACTCATAAGCCGGATTCTGTTTGAGTTTCTATCATTTATCTGGTCCCGATGTCGCCACCGAGATCTTGCTGCCTACCCGCCGAAGATTAGGACGAGCCGCCCTTCTTTTACTCCGGCCTATTTGGCATTGTAACCCGCAGGGTTTACCCGGTACTGTTGTTGCCAAAATACCTGTGAGCTCTTACCTCACATTTTCACCCTTACCCTGACGAAAAGTGCATGCACTTTTGCCCGGGCGGTAATTTTCTGTGGCACTGTTCCATAGACTGTTTGCACAATCCTCCATCTGTTAGGTGGTGCGGTGCTCTGTGTTATCCGGACTTTCCTCTTTGCCGGTCGCCGAAGCGCCATTAAAGCGATAGAACGGTTTGCAGGAATATGTTCAAGAACTTTTCACTCTACAAAAGTAACCTTTACCCCACAAAAATAGTGCCCGCCGGCAGTCCTGACAGTGGTTTCAGTGCCCTTTGAGACTGCGTCAGTCGAGTATGATCTCCGTAGCGCCGAAGCCGAAACGGGCGGTATAGTCGTTATTGTAGGATGTGACCTCCGGGTAATCGTCCAGGATGATCTCTATCTCCTGTTTGAGGCGGCCGGTGCCGAGGCCGTGCACGGCATAGATCTTATGCATGCGCAGGCGAATGGCCTTTTCCAGGAATTGCGTGAAGGCGCGCAGCTGGAATTGCAGGATCTCACCGGGTTCCATGTTGCGTACGTTGGGGAGTAATTTATCGGCATGCAGGTCGATATGGTCGGGCATGGAGGCCTTTTGCAACACCTCGTGGTGCATCTGTATCGTGTCCTTTTTCCAGATATCCGCTTCCGGCGCTGCTTCGCGTTTGGGCTGTTCCTTGTTCGTTCTCTGTTGACCTATGACCGGTATCTCGAACTGCAGTTCACCTGTTTTGATGAACTCGGGAGATTGCAACCTGGCGATATATTGTTTTACACGCAGTCGCACCTCTGTATCAGCGATGAGGGCATTCACCTGATCACTTCCTTTGCGCCAGCAGCGCACTTCCGATACGGGCCGGTCATTCATTTGATCGGGGCGGATGAGATGCAGGCGTTCCATACCGCCAGACGGGATGCTTTTCCTGACGGTGGTATGCTGTGCTTCTTCCAGCCAAAAAAGATATTCCAGTAATACTGCATCGGGCGTGCCGTTGTGAAAGTACACTTCAAAATGCTGTAATTCACCGGCCATGGATCGCATGGCTTTCCAGGTGATCATTAATCCATGATATCGGTTGGAGGATGGTTGCAGATCCGTTTTATCGGCTTTCGCGGTGCGGATAGATCCGAAAGCCGAAACCGGCTCGATATCCTTTTTATGCACCTGTATCATGTCGCCACCGGCCAGCACGTAAGCCGTACTTCCGTCGTAGTGATCCACAACGCCCGTGATCCCTGACTCCAATATCACTACTTCTGTTCCAACCGGTATCTGCATGTTTTATGTACCTTTGACGGCATTGCAAAGGTACGCATGAAAAGAACGATCAAGTGGAATATCGCCCAAAAGGCTGAGCGTACGTGGTGGCAGCAATATCTGAAAGGAAAGGATGTGGCCGCCTATCACACCTGGAAACGCAGCTACTGGCAGGGCATACTCGACCGCATTGCCGGCACTGCGCCGGTCAAACCGGGTATGGATATCCTGGATGCCGGTTGCGGACCTGCGGGGATATTCATGCAGCTGGCCGACTGTCGTGTGGATGCGGTGGATCCGCTACTGGATGCTTATGCAAGCGATCTTCCGCATTTTAAAAAGGAGATGTATCCCTATGTTACCTTTCACTCAGTGCCGCTGGAACAATATCAAACCGACCGTACCTATGATATTGTTTTTTGTATGAATGCGATCAATCACGTATCGGATATTCAACAGAGTTACGATCTGCTGGCGCGCATGGTGAAGCCCGGCGGGAAACTGGTAGTCAGCATCGACGCGCATAATCACGGGTTCTTCAAGCATTTGTTCAGGATGATACCCGGAGACATCTTACACCCGCATCAATATGATCTGCAGGAATATGCCGCATTTCTCACTGCACGCGGTTGTCGTATGGTGCAGACAGAAAAACTCAAACACGAATTTTTCTTTGACCACTATGTGCAGGTAGCTGAAAAGCTATAAGGAGCCGTTGTTATGCTGATCAGAAATACAGCGGTTTGAAGCGCACTCCCTGACCCTGATTAAATTCTATGGCAGGCGCCGGGAACTTCACGATATTCAACACATTCAGTGCCATCTTCAGATAAGGGGAACGCACCGGGATGCGGGAGAGATCCACATCCACCGACAAATAATACTGCCTGTATCGTTCGATGTCATCATATCTGGTCAGCGCTGCCGGATCACAGTCTTCCGGTTTTACCGTGGGATCATCACACCACGCATTCTCATATCCACCGAGCAGGCCTTCCACCGAATAGCCGCCGGAGATCATCAGCCATTTCGGAAAACGGGTATCCTCCTGCATGAACATGGAAGGGTTCACGCTGAGCCAGGTGGTCTGGCCGTTGTAATCCTTGAGTACTTTTTCAGGTCCGGTGGTGCCGAAGAGTTGTGCGGCACGGTCCTGCACGGCAGCATCATACCCGGAATAATCAGTGAAGTGCGAAGAGAATTTCACTTTGATACGCTGCTCATCCCAGGCATAATTTTGTCCTGCGCATAATGCAGCACCCATGGTATTGAACGCGAAGTCGCCCATGGAAAATCCCCACTTATCCGAAAACCCGTCGAACACTTCAATGGTGAGTTGCAGGATGGATCCGGTGAGCGCTCCTGCCCAATACGCCTTGTTATCCTGCATGCCGGTCCACTGATAAAATTTGGTGGTGATATCCGTTTCGAAATAGGCGGTATATAAATGCCCCACCTTATCATACTGCAGCCATTCACCGTTGTCGTCGAACAGATGAAAACTGCTCATCGGATAATCTTTATACCAGTATTGATAGAGCGCAATGGTGGCGCTGCCATACAATACGGTTTCGGTGCCGAGAATGATACCGAGGCGCTTTTGATTGAAAGTATCGGAGGGCGTAACAAATCTATCGAGTCCCGATTGCGCATGCAGTGCAAACGACAGCAGCAGCAATATGGCCACTGACATCCGGCGTGTGATTGTAAATACCCATCCGAACAAAGTACGCATTGCGGTCCTGCAGATTTGTGTTTCCATTCGCATTCTGATGACACCGGTCGTATCCCGGCTCGCTGATCAACCCAGCAGCACCTGTTTTACCGTGGCGAGGATGTCGTCGGTCTCAGTGCGTGTGGGGGATTCGGCATATACACGCAGCAGGGGTTCGGTGCCGGATGCGCGGATCATCACCCAGCTGTTCGGGCTGAGGTGGAATTTATATCCATCGATATCTTCCAGACGTTCAACGGTATATTTTCCGAAGGAACGATATGTGCCGTTCTTACAATTCTCCATGATGGAGTTCTTCAATGCGTCTGTCAGGTGCAGGTCATTGCGGTCGAACACAAAGGAGCCTGTGATGGCATACACTTCTTTGATCAGTTCATTGAGGTTCTTGCCTGTCTTCGCCATGAATTCCATGAGGAGAAGTCCGCACCAGATACCATCGCGTTCAGGAGTATGGCCTTTTACTGCGATACCACCACTTTCTTCACCACCGAGTAATACATCCTCGGTCACCATTTTACCACAGATATATTTGAAACCGATCTTCGTTACTTCATAAGGCAGGCCGTAATGTTCACAGAGGCGTTTTGCTTTTTCACTCACGCTGAACGCGATCACCACTTTACCATTGTAGCCTTTATAGAGGTGCAGATAATGGATCAGCAGAAGGATGATGTGATGTGAATCCACAAAGTTGCCTTCTTCATCATACATACCGATGCGGTCTGCATCGCCATCGTTGGCAAGTCCGCATACAATGGTGGGATCATTCTTCACCAGTGCACTCAATTCGAGCAGATTGCGGTGGATCGGTTCCGGTGCCTGACCATGGAAGCCGGGATTATCATCGCAATGCAGGGTGACCATATTTTTAAATATGCGTGTGGCGATACGCTGTCCGGCGCCATACATGGCATCATAGCCGAGGCGGATTCCGGAATTATTGATGGCATCCAGATCGAAGCTTTTTACCACATGCTCGTAATAGATCTGTTCCAGATCTACCCACTCGAGCAATCCCTGTTGTGCAAATTCCTCCAGAGAGGTAGCAGGTATGGCGTGTGCATCCGGGATCATGGATTCGACTTTCGCTATCTCCTCGGGGATGGTAGGGCCGCCGTATCCGCTTTTCAGTTTAAACCCATTATAGGAGGGCGGGTTATGGCTGGCCGTGATCACCACACCGGCTGTTGCCTTCAGGGTAAAGGCGCCGAAGCTGACCATAGGGGTGGAAACAAAACCTTTGGCGATATATACTTTCACGCCTTCGGCACACAAAACTTTGGCAGACACCTCTGCAAAAAGGGCTCCGGCAAAGCGGCAATCATGTCCGATCACCACCGACGGTGAGGCAGAACTTTGCCTGATCCAGTCGGCCGTGGCCTTGCTTACGCGTGCAACATTGTCTGTCGTGAATTCCTGAGCGATGATCGCTCTCCATCCGTCCGTTCCAAATTTGATCTGGGTCATGAACTGAAATTTTCCTCAAAGATAGGAGAATCAGTGCAAGCGCGGATCGCCGATGGTCGAAAGCCGATGGGCGGCCGGTATCCCCAAAAGCAAAGGCCACCCTGAAGGCGGCCTTTACCGGAATTATATACATGAGCGATCAGATCACTGAGCGGGGAATTTCTCGTAGAAAGCCTTGATCTGCTTAAAATACTCATCGCGGTTGCTGCTGAAGTTCTTGTCATTGTCCACGCCTTTTACCACGTAGATGTTGGTGACCTTCTTCTTCAGCGCCTGGAGTTCGAGCATGTCATTGTTGTTCATGATGCTGCCCTGTTCACCGATGATGAGCAGGATGCCACGGAGGTGATCACCTTTGTCTTCGAGCGCCATTTTCGGTTCGAGGAGGGTCACGTTATAACCGATGGGCATCATGATGCGGCTGCCGGTCTTTGCTTCGTAGCGCGTCTGGACGGTCTCAAAGGTGGTATACGGGTTATCGGCGATCACGCGATGCACTTTCAGGTTATTGGCACCCACACCCAGTGAGAGGCCGCCACCGATACCGAATCCATAGAGGTCGATACTCAGGAGTGCATGATATTTTTTCACGTATTCGATCACACCGGTCAGGTCGGTAGCGAACTGCTGATAGATGTAGAATTTCGGGCTCACGGTAAAGTCAGAGCTTTTTCCGAAACCGCGGTAGTCGTACATGAATACATGGAATCCGAGACCCAGGAATTTACCGGCCTGCTCGAGGGCGTTGGCCATATTGCCATTGCCGTCGTGGCTGATGATCACGGATTTTTTAGATGACTTATCGTTCTTTTCGCCCGGGTAGAGGTGCCAGCCGAAGAGAGAAGCGCCGTCATCCGTGGCGATGCGGATGGTATCGAATACCAGTCCGAAATCTGCCGGCGTGATATCATACGCTTTTTGGGCATTCAGGCCGAGCGTGGATTGCGCGCCGGCGGTGGTGGCGATGAGCAGCATCACCGGTAAAAGGAGTTTTTTAAATGGCGTCATGTTCATTTTTGCTTTTAATGATAATAGGTGCGCTACGCTTTTGACAAAATTCGTGCCTTAAAAATACGGCCGGCAACTGTTTTTTTGCAGCGGCCACGGGTGAATGTGGATAATTCGGCCCGCCCGGTGGAAATTATCCGGTGCCGATTGCGCTACTTTGCAGCCTGTCGAAAACAACCACACCATGCGGCCGGAATTAGATTCATATAAACATAAGGGTATGCGCCAGGAACTGGTGAACGTCCTGCGCCACAAGGGCATTGTGGATGAGCGCGTGCTGCAGGCCATCAATGCGGTTCCACGCCATACCTTTATGGACCCGGCGTTCCTGGGGCATGCGTATGAGGACAAAGCCTTTCAGATCGGCGAGGGGCAAACGATCAGTCAGCCCTACACGGTTGCCTATATGAGCGAGTGGCTGGAGGTGGAACCCGGTATGAAGGTGCTGGAAGTAGGCACCGGTTCAGGTTACCAGGCCTGTGTGCTGGCTGAGATGGGGGCAGACGTATATTCCATCGAGCGGTTCAAAAAATTACACGACACCTCCCGCAAGCAGCTCGACATTTTGGGTTATCAGCGTATCAAGACATTTTATGGCGACGGTTATGCGGGTATCCCTGAATTTGCTCCCTACGACAGGATCATCATCACTGCAGCCGCAAAGGAGATACCGCAGGCCCTGCTCAAACAACTGCGGATAGGCGGTATCATGGTGCTGCCACTGGGTAACGGCGATGATCAGTTGATGATCAAGCTGACCAAGACGGGTGAAAATGATTTCCGCAAGGAAGTGGGCGACAATTTCCGGTTCGTGCCCATGCTGCCGGGGAAAGTGGATTAATATACAGGAAGTAGAAAATGTGCGCTGAGCGAAAGGGCTGTGCCTCTCAGCGGCGGATCATACTGCGATCCATATCGCGTTTCTGATCTTTCTCCTTGATGGAGGCGCGTTTATCATACACTTTTTTACCGCGGGCCAGAGCGATCTCCAGTTTAGCGTAACCGCGTTCATTCATGAAGAGGCGCAGGGGTATGATGGTAAAGCCGCGCTCCTTCACTTTGGCGAGCAGCTTCGACATTTCTTTTTTATTGAGCAGGAGTTTACGCATGCGCAGCGGTTCATGCTGCCAAACAGTAGCCTGCTTGTATTCGGAGATATTCAGGTTCTTCACCCACAGTTCACCATCGCGAAACTGGCAGTAGGCATCATTCATACTGACTTTCCCATCGCGTACACTTTTGATCTCACTGCCGCGCAGCATGATGCCGGCCACATAAGTGTCCACGATCTCATATTCAAAGGTCGCCCGCTTGTTCCGTATGTTCAGTTCTCCCGGTTTCATATTCACACCGTATATCAACGGATCTGCTCCATCAATCGGTTCACTTTATCTTTCTTTAATATTTTCTGCCCCGTGCGTCCTTCCGCCACCAGCCGCTCGCCGCATACGGCCCTGAACGAGCAGATCACCTCATGTCCGTTCACTTCCTCCAGCCGCGCAAAGAAATCTATTCTGCTGCCCACGGCCGCCGGTGAGCGATGATATATCTCTATGAATGTGCCGATGCCCTCCTCATCCGGTTCCTTCATTTCCAGCACGAATAGGCGGGTGCTCCATTCGGCGTCTTTGGCCAGATGGAAGGTGGCATACACCTGATGCACGATCCCGCTGTCGAAAGCGGCGATCTCGTCGGGGCCCACCACCTTGCTGTACAGGAGCTCATCCCCTATGGCAAACGGCTGCTTCACGGCCACGAAGTTACGATATCCCGCGCAGCACCGCTTTTCAGGTTTACTAAAATATTTTTTAGACTAATCTAAATTTTATATCTTTGCATTCAAATACCGATCATGAAAAGGGTAAGTATCGTAATGGTCGCGACCGTGCTGCTGGTATTGCAGGCGTGTTCCGGCGACAAGCAGGAGGCAGATGCGCGTTTGCATATCGTGGCCACCACGGGCATGATCGGCGATGTGGCAGAGCAGATCGCCGGTGACAAAGCGCGGGTGACCACGCTGATGGGCCCCGGTGTGGACCCGCATCTGTACAAGGCCACTCAGGGTGATCTTTCGGCTTTGCGCGATGCGGATGTGATCTTTTATAACGGCTTACATCTGGAGGGCAAGATGCAGGAGGTATTCGACCGTCTGGAGGAAACGCAGTCGGTATACGCCGTAACCGATGGCATTGCCAAAGACCGGTTGCGGATCAGCACACAGTCGGGCGACAAGGTCACTTATGATCCGCATGTGTGGTTCGATGTGCAGTTGTGGATGCAATGCGTGGCGTATATGAGTAAAATGCTGCAGACTGCGGATGCGGATAATGCTGCTTATTATGCTTCCAGAAGCGAGGAGTATCTCAGTCGGCTGCGTGCGCTGGAGGACACCGTACGCTCACGTCTCTCCGCGATACCGGCCTCCAACCGTACGCTGATCACCTCGCACGATGCCTTCGGGTATTTCGGGAGGGCCTATGACATCGACGTAAAAGGACTGCAGGGCATTTCTACGGCAGCAGAATTCGGACTTAAGGACATCACCGATATGGCAGACCTGATCATTGCCGATTCCATCCCGGCGGTATTCGTGGAAAGCAGTGTGAGTGAAAAATCCATTCAGGCCGTGATAGAAGGATGTAAGCAGCGTGGGCATACCGTGCGTCAGGGCGGCACCCTGTACAGTGATGCCATGGGTGCAAAAGGAACACCCGACGGCACCTACATCGGCATGGTAGAACATAATGTGCGGGTGATCAGTGCAGCACTCAGCGGTGAATAGATCTGCACAGCGAAAATAAATTTGTTTATCTGATCAATAAATGACCGATCATGCAAAAGTCAGCAACGACAGCGATAGAAGTACACGACCTCACTGTTTCTTACAGCCGAAAGCCGGCATTGTGGGGTGTGGATTTTCAGGTGCCGGAAGGTAAACTGGCCGGCATCGTAGGTCCGAACGGCGCGGGAAAATCAACCCTGATCAAAGCGATGATGGGACTGATACCCACCGACAGCGGACATGTGCATGTATTCGGTAAACCGATTGACCAGGTGCGCACACGGGTGGCGTATGTGCCACAGCGCGGTACGGTGGACTGGGATTTTCCGGCCAGTGTACTCGATGTAGTGATGATGGGTCGTTACGGCAGAAAAGGGCTGTTCGGAAAAATGCAGAAACAGGACAAACTCCTAGCGCTGGAGTGCCTGGAAAAAGTAGGCATGCAACATTACATCAACCGCCAGATCGCGCAATTGTCGGGCGGACAGCAGCAGCGTGTGTTCATCGCGCGCAGTCTGGCTCAGGATGCTGATCTGTATTTCATGGATGAACCGTTCGCCGGTATTGATGCCACCACCGAGCAGACCATTTTCGAATTATTGCTTGCTATGCGTGCAGAGGGCAAGACGATCATTGTCGTGCATCATGATCTGCAAAGTGCCTATGCCTATTTCGACTGGATGATATTATTGAACACCCAGCTTATTGCCAGCGGACCGAAGGAGGAGATATTTGTTCCCGAGTATCTCCAAAAAACCTATGGCGGTAAGATCGATCTGCTGGCGAGGGTAGGAGAAAAGTTGGGTGAGTTGCAGGTGCCGCCGAGAGAAAAGTGATTTTTGAAGATTCGAAGATTTGAAGGATTGAAGATTCGAAGGATTGAAGATTTGAAGGATTGAAGATTTGAAGGGTTGAAGATTTGAAGGGTTGAAGAATATTGGAAAGAAAAAATAAGTATGCAGATGGAGCCTTTGATGAATAGCACATCTGCAGATCAGCAAATGAGTACATCAATACCATGTCAGAATTCATAGCGTTCATATCACTTCAGGACCCCAATGTGCGGTTTGTGGTGTTGGGGATGGTGCTGCTGGGGGTGAGTTCCGCCACGGTGGGCACGTTCGCCTTCCTGCAGAAGCGGTCGCTCACGGGTGATACGATCGCGCATGCGGTGCTGCCCGGTATTTGTTTGGCCTTCATGTTGTTTGACACGCGTGATCTGTGGGTATTGCTGTGCGGCGCATTTGTTACCGGGTGGTTATCCATCCGGGCGGTGGACTATATCACTGCTCACAGCAAATTAAAATCAGACACGGCGATCGGGCTTACACTGAGTGTATTCTTTGGTGTGGGCATTTTACTCCTTACCTATATTCAGCAAAGCGGCAACGCATCGCAAAGCGGACTCAATAATTTTCTGTTCGGCAAAGCCGCAGCGATGCAGCCTGACGATATCCTGACCATGGGCATCGTTTGTCTGATCACCACAGGCGTGGTGGCGCTGGGTTATCGTTCGTTCATCGTACTCAGTTTCGATCCCGCTTTCGCTCAGACCTCCGGACTACCGGTGAAGGCGTTGCAGCTGATCCTGACCACGATCACGGTGATGGCCGTAGCGGCAGGTATACAGGCGGTGGGTGTGGTGCTGATGGCAGCCATGCTCATCACACCGGCGGCAGCAGCGAAATACTGGACCGACCGGCATCGCACGATGTTGTTCCTGGCCATTGTTTTTGCGGTGACCGGAAGCATCATCGGCGCCTATATCTCTTATGCCAACAATAAAATGCCCACCGGACCGTGGATCGTTACCATCATTTCGGTGATCGCACTTTTATCCATCGTGTTCGCCCCCGGTAAAGGGGTAGCCTGGAAATGGGTGCGACGCAGGCAGTATCTCAACAGATCGCTGAGAGAGAATATTCTGAAGGAGATCTATCATCTGGAAGAAAAGAACAGCGGCAAACATCTGTTCACACAGGAAGAGATCATGCAGGAGCGGCCGATGCCTGCCTTTACACTGGGCCGCGGTTTCAGTATGCTGCTGCGCAGAAGACTCATCGCGCGTGTCGCCGGCGGGTATATGCTTACCGATGCCGGTAAAAAGGAAGGACGCCGCATAACGCGAATCCATCGTTTGTGGGAATTATATCTCACACAGCAACTGCACCTGCCCAGCGATCATGTGCATGAAGACGCCGAGGGTATCGAGCACGTGATCACACCAGAAATGGAGGCGCGGCTCATTGAATTATTGAATCGTCCGGAAAAAGATCCGCACGAACAAACCATACCGTATAACTGATATGCTGAACGACGCATTCTGGATCATACTCACCGGTTGCCTGGTAGCCCTCTCTTCGGGCACACTGGGTTGCTATCTGATATTGCGACGCATGGCCATGGTAGGCGATGCGATCTCGCATGCCGTGTTGCCCGGTATTGCCGTGGCCTTCCTGATCAGCGGCACACGCAATAGCGTACCCATGCTCATCGGCGCCGCTGCGGTTGGCATGTTATGCACCGTTCTGATCGAACTCTTCCATAAAAAAGCGCGACTGCAGGAAGACGCCAGTATAGGCATCAGCTTTACCTGGCTGTTCGCCATCGGTGTCATCCTCATTACCTATTTCGCAGACTCTGTGGATCTGGATCAGGAATGTGTGTTATATGGCGATATCACTTTTGTGCAATTCGAATCGTATCTGGGTATTCCGGTTGCCGTCTGGATGTTGTCGGCATTATGCCTGATCATACTGGGCGGTATACTACTTGGCTATCGCGGCCTTTTCCTCACCACATTCGATCCGGATTATGCGATCACGCTTGGTGTTTCAACGGCCGTATGGCACTATGCACTCATGGGCGCTGTTTCTCTCACCACCGTGATGAGTTTTGAAAGCGTAGGCGCCATTCTCGTAGTGGCCTTTCTCATCGTTCCGGGAGCCACCGCCTATCTGCTCACCCATGACCTGAAAAAAATGCTCCTGCTGGCAGCGCTCATAGGCATCATTGCCAGTATCTCAGGTTATTATCTGGCCGTGTGGATGAATGCTTCCATATCAGGTGGGATGGTAACCATGTTAGGCGTATCATTTTTACTCGTCTTTCTGCGTCACAGGTTCATTCAGCGTGTATCTTTACATAAACCAACCACTATATGAAACGCTATTTCCTATGGCTTGCCGGCTGCATGATCATGGGGCAGTTGTCGGCACAATCTCCCGGTCTGACTGCAGCGTCAGATGCAACATTATCCGCCCCGACAGGTCCGATCATCACCGACCGACCCGATCAAACGGAAAGTCCTTTTCTGGTTCCGCAGTGGCACGTGCAGGTAGAGGCCGGTGTGCAACAGGGTGCTGCGGGACGCACACGGGAAGTTGACCTCCCTACCCTCCTGGCGCGCATAGGTATCACTGAATACGCTGAGTTGCGGCTCGGTGGCACCAATACCCTAACCTATACTACCGGCAGTGATCCAATAGACGGCGCCTGGACAAATAGTGTATTTGCCGGGATGAAAACGCCGATCTATTCAGGAAAGAAAGGCATCACACAGATCGGATTCATCGGCCATATCGGCGTGCAAACATTTGATTGGGCATTCACTACCGAGTCAAGCAGCAGCCTGACACCGGATTTTCGTTTTTGTGTGCAACACAGCCTGACCGACAAGTATGCCTTATCCTATAACGCCGGCTGTGCATGGGATCCTTTCACCTATACCCCGGCCTATATTTACACACTATCGAATGCTTACGCCTTTACCGATCGGCTGGGTGCATTTGTTGAGTTTTACGGACAATTTTCTTCGGACGAATATGAAGCCGGACATCTATTCGACAGCGGACTTACCTATCTGATCAGGGAAAATATGCAATTGGATATTTCCGGCGGCGTAGGCATGACCGAGTGGGCGCAGGACTGGTTCCTGTCGGCAGGTTATTCCCTGCGGCTACCGAATTAAACAGCAGAAGTATTCAGGCGGTCAATTTGCGCACCAGCAGGTTCGCTGCCACTTTCTGTGAGATCACGATCTCATGTTTGTTGTCGAGTAAGATCGTTTTACTGAGATCGAATTCTTCTTCCTCTTTGATGGCCACACGTGTGTGGATCACGAGATTGATCTTATCGAGATATTGCAGGAATGCCGCAGAGTGGTCGATCACGGCCACGATGATGCCTTTTTCACCGGCGTGCATAGCGTCCAGCGTTACCTCTTCATGATATGCGATATTGCCGTGTTTATCCGGAATGGGATCGCCGTGCGGATCGAATTTCGGATAGCCGAGGAATTGATCGATGCGGTCGGTGAGTATTTCTGAGCGGATATGTTCCAGTTGTTCGGCCAGTTCATCCACCTCATCCCAGCTGAATTTCAATTTATCTACCAGGAATGTCTCCCAAAGGCGGTGTTTGCGGATCAGGTCCTTGGCCAGTTTCTTGCCTTTCTCCGTGAGTGAAACGCCGTAATATTTTTCATAATTCAGCAATTTCTTAACGGCGAGTTTCTTGACCATATCGGTTACCGAGGCAGCCGTGGTTTGCAGTTTATCGGCAATGGCATTGGTGGTCACCTTATCGGTCTGGAGTTCCGATAATTTGAAGATGGCCTTGAGATAATTCTCTTCTGTATGCGATAAGGGCGTTTTCAACTGCTGAGCAGGATTTGGTGTGACCGCAGGGAGATCAGTACTCCCCTACTGCAAGCAAAACTAAGGTACAGGCTTCAACCGTTTCAATACCCTGTTCTTCGGCCAGTGTTTCCAGTTCCGGATTTTCGGTTCCGGGATTGAAAATAATGCGTTTAGGAGCCAGTTTCAGTATGCGGTCGTAAAAGGGTTTTTGATGGAGCGGGTTAACGTACAGCGTGAGGGTATCCACCGAATGATCCTCCGGCCATTCCTTGCGGATGGGCGTATCACCGATATGTCCTTCCACTTTCCCGACAGCTACAACGTCGTGACCTGCTGCGCGGAGGCGGCGTACGGCTTTATGGGCATACCGTTCGGGATTTTCACTGGCGCCGAGGACAAGTGTTCGTTTGCTCATGCTGTTATAAAGCGCCGGTGCCGTAAAAAGTTCTGTATCACACCAGCATGCGCACCGGATCTTCGAGGTATTCCTTCAAGGTCTTGAGGAACCCGGCACCCACAGCACCATCTACCACGCGATGATCGCAGCTCATGGTGAGCTTCATCACATTGCCCGGAACGATCTGTCCGTTCTTCACCACCGGCACCTGATTGATACCGCCTACGGCGAGGATACAGGCATCCGGCGGATTGATGATGGCCGTAAATTCTTCGATGCCCATCATACCCAGATTGGAAATGGTGAAGGTATTGCCTTCCCAGTCGGCAGGCTGCAGTTTGCGGGCCTTGGCGCGTTCTGCCAGGTCGCCTGTTTCTGCGGCCAGTTGGGAGAGTGATTTATTATCAGCGAAGCGTATCACCGGTACTACGAGGCCATCATTGATAGCCACCGCCACACCGATGTGTACGTGTTTATTATAACGGATCTTATCGCCCAGCCAGCTTGCATTCACGGCAGGGTTCTGACGCAGGGCCAGTGCTGCGGCCTTCACGATCATATCATTGAATGATATCTTGACCGGACTCACTGCATTCATGGATTTACGGGCAGCGATGGCGTTGTCCATATCCACGGATATCGTCAGGTAGAAGTGCGGAGCGCTGAACTTGGATTGCGACAGGCGCTGTGCGATGACCTTGCGCATTTGTGAAACCTGCACCTCTTCATATCCTTCCGTACCGGCCACATGGTTATAGGCAACGGTAGCAGCGGATGATGCGGCTGCTGTTTGCACACCGGGCTGCACCTGTTCCACATCCTTTTTAATGATGCGACCTTCCGGTCCTGAACCGGTGATCGCCTGCAGGTCGATGCCTTTTTCCTTGGCTATCTTCTTTGCCAGCGGAGAGGCTTTTACGCGGCCGTCGTCAGTGGTTGTCACAGTGGTCTGCTGCACCGTAACCTGAGCTACCGGTTCCGGTGTTGCGGTGGTTTCTGCTGCAGGTGCTTCCTGTTTTGCAGGTGCATCCGTGAGCAACGACTGAAATTCTTCACCTTCCTTACCCACGATCGCGATGATCTGGTCCACTTTAGCGGCCTGGCCTTTTTCCACGCCGATATACAGGAGTGTTCCTTTCACATAGTTCTCCAGTTCCATGGTTGCCTTGTCGGTTTCCACTTCAGCGAGGATATCTCCGATCTTCACGGTATCGCCCACTTTCTTATGCCATTCAACAAAGGTTCCCTCTGTCATGGTATCGCTCATACGGGGCATTCTGATCACTTCGGCCATACTTTGTGTATTGTGGTGCGAAAATAATGAATAATACGTTGGAAGCAGACAGCGCCGCTATCCACAGGGTTTAGTGGGCTACCGGCCGGGTGCTGAACAACGGGAGTGGCGACCGCGCAGCACAGGCACCGCGGGGGTTTGGCGGCTGCCGGGGCGGCGGTAAGGAAACCCCTGTAAACCAACAGGGGCCTTCCGATGCGGAAAGCCCCTGTTGGAGGTATCATTCAACAGTATGTCAATAGCCGAAGAGTTCTTCCAGGGTCATTTCCCGGAAGGTGCCGATGGATTTCAGGTAATTCAGATCCAGCTTGGTGCGGTCGCCCATCACCAGGATGGTATAATGGCGATCACTGATATGATCATCGAAGAACGACTGCATATCCTGCAGCGACATACCGCGCATATTCAGGTAGATATCACGGCGAATATCGTAGGTAAGGCCTTTACGCAGGGCGTTCTCATAGCTCCAGAAAATACCGGAACGTACGATGCGTTCACTTTCTATTTGCTTGATCGCCGACTCGAGGCTGGCATTGAACTGCTCTTCTGCCTGCGGCATGTTGTTCATGATCTCCATCATAGCTTCCATGGCAGCCTGCATTTTATCTGCCTGGGTACTCACCCCTGCGCGCACGTAGTGGGCTTCATCCCCATTGAGCGGTGTGCCGAAATTCGCATAGGCCGAATAAGCCAGTGCACGTGTTTCACGGATCTCCTGAAACACGATGCTGGATAAACCGCTGCCGAAATATTCATTGAAGAGGCGTGCCTGCGGCAGGAGCGATTTATTGAACTTCTCGTCCTTCGACATAAAGGTCACCTGAGCCTGCACCATCGGATAGTGCACGAACAACACCTTATTCTCTTTGGTATCCAGCTCGGTGAATTTCTTCGCCTGCGGATAGTCCATCAGGGTGGCATTGGTTTTATGATGCGTATTCAGCAGTGTTTTTACGGCGTCGATATCTTTCATGCCGTAATAGAATACGCGGTGCTTATATCCGGTGAGGGATTTGATCATGGTCGTCAATTCGGAAGGCAGGGTATTGCGCAATTCCTGTTCAGACAGGATATTCGTTTGCGGCGACTCGGCGCCATAACGGGCGTAGGAAGCCAGTGCCGAACCGAAGATGTATCCTTTATTCGCCTTGTTATCTTCCCGCTCTTTCAGGATACCGTCGACATACTCCTTATAAGCCTTATTATCGGGCACCACATTACTCAACACATGTTCAAACAGCTGTATCCCTTTTTCGAGATTGGCCTCGAGGCCCGACAACGATACATATACCCTGTCGGATGAAGCGTTCACGGAAAAAGTAAGTCCGTACTTGAAGAATTCCTTCTGCAGAGCGGCAGGCGAATACTTATCTGTTCCCAGGAACGGCAGGTAGTTGATGGCCAGAGGCAGTTTCAGGTCATTATAGCTGCCCATATCCAGGATATAATACAACTCGAACAGATCGTTCTCATTATTGCGGATATATTGGAATGGCACACCGTTGTTGAGCTCAGCTTTCGTGATACGTTCCTTGTAATCGATGAATTCCGGCTGCACGCGTGCGCTGGGCAGGTCCATGAAATCGGTGAGGAATTTGGATTGCGCATCGCGATTGGCTTCCACCGGAGTGATGACCGGTTTATCTACCTTCTTCACATTTTTATCTTCGCCTTTGCGCTTATATACGATCACATAGTTATCCGAATCCAAATATTCATTCACGAACTCGATCACATTCTGTTTCGTGAATTTCTCCATTACAGCAAATTTGTTCAGGTATGCCCCCCAGTCTGCACCGAGGATAAATGCATTCACGAATGCATTGGCGCGTCCCTGATTGGATTCAAAGGATTTTGTGCGCGAAAGTTTATAGTCATTTACAACAGCGCGTATCAGCCAGTCATCGAATTCACCCTTGCGGAGTTTTTCTACCTGCTGCAGCAATAACTGTTCACATTCTTCGAGCGACTGTCCTTCACGCGGATCGGCCATCATGTTCAGCACACCGTAGTCGCGCCATTCTGTGTAATACGCTGCTGCATCCAGTACTTTCTGCTGCTGGTTCAGGTTCAGGTCGATCAATCCGGCCTGCTGGTTGTATAACAACCCGGCCACCAGTTCTGCCAGCAACGTTTCTTCCGTATTGGCTCCCGGCACACGCCAGCCCATGAGCATGGATTCCGCTTCGAGTCCGAACACCTCACGGCGCTGCACTTCCAGTATCGGTTTCTCTGTAGTGAAGCGGCGCACATCCACCGGCTTGTTGAAATAGTTGCCGAAATATTTATCGATCATGGCGATGGTCTTGTCATAATCGAGATCACCGCTCAAACAGATCGCCATATTATTCGGCACATAATAGGTGTAGAAGTAGCCCATGATGTTCACCATGGACGGATTCTTAAGGTGCTCACCTTCACCGATGGTAGTTTGTGTGCCATACGGCGTTGTCGGGAAGAGCGCTTTGTAATAGGTCTCGAACACCTTGCGGGAATCGCGGTCCTGACCCATGTTGTATTCTTCATATACCGCTTCCAATTCGGTATGGAAGAGGCGCAACACACAGGTGCGGAAGCGTTCACTTTCCACCACCAGCCATTTCTCAATTTCATTGGCCGGGATATCATTCACATATACTGTTTGCTCCTTGCTGGTGTATGCGTTGGTGCCCTTAGCGCCCAATGAGGTGATCATTTTATCATACTCATTCGGGATCGCGAATTTGGCTGCTTCCTGACTCATCTTATCGATCTCGGCATAGATCTGTTTTTTCTTTTCCGGATCTGTTTCCTTGCGGTGTTTCTCATACAACTGTGAGATACCGTTGATCACCATCTGCTCGCGCTCCCAGTTGTTGGTGCCGATATTGCTGGTGCCTTTGAACATCATATGTTCCAGATAATGCGCCAGACCGGTAGTTTCCTTCGGATCGTTGTTGGAACCGGTGCGCACGGCGATATAGGTTTGAATGCGCGGCTCTACCTTGTTCTGTGAAAGGTACACCTTCAAACCATTCTTCAGTGTATAAATACGGGTGCGCGTCGGATCGTTGGGCACCTGCACAAAATCATACTTGACGGGCTTGTTGTTGTTGGCACCCGAAGAAGCATTGGTCGTCTGGAAAATGGTGATCGGGTCCGGCGTATTGGGATCCACACGCACCGGGCCGGCGCTGCCGGACTGGCTGGAGGTTACGCTGGGACTGTTCTGACCGGCGGCGGCATTGGGATTCTGCCCTGAGGAACTGCCGGAAGAACTTCCTGACGATGAGGATGACGAATTGGTCTGCGCAAAAGCGATGTGCATGCACAAAGCCAGCATTGCGGTAACGAACAATCTATGCATAGGTATCAATATTTACAATTGGTATTTCGGTTGATCAATAATCCAGTTCAAAACCCAAACGCTCACGCAACTCCCTGATCAAGGGATTGATCTCTTCCATCTTCTTATACTTCTCCTGCTGCGTATAAGGGCGTTTCACCTTTTCTGCCTGTCTGGCTTCCACAACGAAATTGATCTCAAAAGAATTGTTCTCCAGCGATTGCTTGATAAAATCATGCAATTCTGTTTGTATCCCTTTCATGAGATTCACTTCGATGGGATTATCCAGCTTCACGGTCACCACATTGCGCTCATCAATGGTAACTGCTGCATGGTCCATGATGATGGATTCTGTTTGTTTATCGCTGCGGATCAGATCGGCGTATTGCTTCCAGGCCACAAAGAATATCTCCGGCGAGATCAGGTCGAATTCCTGAGGGTCCAACTTGCGCTCCACCTTTTCGGCGCGGGATTCCTCCTCGCGTTTCACCGCATTCCGTATCTCGGATTTCCGCGGTATCATCACCGTCTCGATGTCTTCCGGTATCGGGGTGATCACGGTGCTGTTCTCCACTTTCACGGTGTGCACGGGGTTCACCGAGGGCTTTACTTCAGCGCCGGATATTTTCTTCTCCGGCGTTTTGATCACCGGAGGTGCAATGACTGTTTCAGGTGTTTTTTTTTCCTGTACCGGAGCCGTTTTGTTCAGGTCAGGAGTTTTTTTTTCCGTGGATCCTGCCTGCAGGGTGGAGACCGCGCGGTGCATGTAGCACAACTTCATGATGGTCAGCTCCACGTGGAGGCGCTTGTTCTTGGCGCCGCGGTACTGGATATCTGCCGTATTCAACAGGTTGAGCCCGCTGAGCAGGAAGGCGGCAGGAATGAGCTGTGATTGTGTTTTATACCGACTGATGGCAGCCTCACTGGTGTCGAGCAGCGCCACCGTTTGTTCATCCTTGCACATCAGCAGGTTGCGGAAATGTTCCGACAATCCGTTGATGAACACATCGCCATCAAAACCTTTATTGATGATCTCATCGAACATCACGAGTGCTGAAGTAACATCTTCTGCCACGGCAGCGTCGGTGATGCGGAAAAAATATTCGTAATCGAGGATGTTGAGGTTCTCGATCACATCTTTGGCGGCAATGGCGTTGCCGGAAAATGAAGTGATGCGGTCGAAGATACTCAGCGCATCGCGCATGGCACCATCGGCGCGCTGGGAAATCAGGTGCAGGGCTTCTTCCGTGCCGCTGATGCCTTCCTTCTGACAAATGATCTCCAGCTGCTTCACCATATCGCGGATGCGGATGCGGTTGAAGTCGAATATCTGACAGCGGCTGAGGATGGTCGGGATGATCTTGTGCTTCTCGGTAGTGGCGAGGATGAACTTCACATACGTGGGCGGTTCCTCCAGCGTCTTCAAAAAAGCATTGAACGCCGAAGCGCTGAGCATGTGCACCTCGTCGATGATGTATATCTTGTATTTACCGGATGCCGGCGCATAACGCACCTGATCTACGAGGCTGCGGATATCATCCACCGAGTTATTCGACGCCGCATCCACCTCGTGGATATTGAACGACGCATTCTCGTTGAACGAACGGCAGCTTTCACAGGCGTTACAGGCTTCACCGTCGGCCTGGATATTTTCGCAGTTGATGGTCTTGGCGAGGATACGTGCACAGGTGGTTTTACCCACACCACGGGGGCCGCAGAAAAGGAACGACTGCGCCAGGTGGTTGTTCCGGATGGCATTTTTCAGGGTGGTGACCACCTGATCCTGTCCGATCACATCCTGCCACGAAGCGGGGCGGTATTTTCTCGCTGAAACTACAAAACTCTGCACGGGCTAAAGATAGCGATTTCGGGCGGATGATGACCTCAGCCCCGGTGTTCATCTGCTCATTGTTTGATCAGCACGGCGGATGCGTTTTGATCGTTGTGGCGGAGAATGACCATGTAGGAACCGGGGGCCAGACCGCTCAGATCCACCGTGGTAACGGCACCGGCGGTACTGCCGTTCAACAGCAGCCGGCCGAACAGGTCGTAAATGGCGTACGGGGTACCTTCGGGCACATTGGACTGCAGGGATACCGATGCCGATGCAGGCTGTGGATAGAGTGCAAACGGCCGAACACTGCCGATACTTTGCACGCCGACAGAGCAATCGATGGCTGCCGCTTCTTCCGACACGTACCATTCTCCATCCTCCACCCACCAATTCTGCCACTGCCAGTCGTCGCCGCTCACTGACTTCCAGTCATTCAGATCCACGGTGCCGCTGCCATCCTCCGTGCCGGGAATGCGGATGACCTTGAGTGCGGCATCTTCGCGATCCCAGGTGAGGTGCTCGCCGTCGGCACAAACCTCAGGGGTATTGGGGAGCACGCAGTTGGGCTGGAGGAAGTAGGCGTAATCATCATAATCCGGATAGCTGCCGTAGATATGGGCGATACGGTTCTCATCGATGCACACGGCGGTATATTCATCCACGCCGATGCCGTAAAAGATGGTGCCTGTCTCCTGCAACAGATGCGCCAGAAATGCCGTTTGCCGACCGCGGCGGTCCGGGTTGTCGTAGTGCGTATCCGTGATGATGCCTGTGGTGGCCGGATTGATCAGAAAATCGCCGACGCCGATGGTCATGAGGTTGTGGTAGGGATCGTTGAGCGCCTGCGTGCTGGTGATGGTGCCGTTCTCGGCCGAAAAATAGGCTTCACCCTGGATGGCGCAACCTGCGCTGGTCCCGCCGATGGGGGCCTGTTTCACCTGAATATGGGCATTCAGCGCATCCTCGGCCGGCGTATCCTTCCAGTAGCTGATGTATTCCCATTGATCACCACCGGCGAACCAGATGGCTTCGGCATTCTGTATCTGCTGCACCACATACGGATCGCTGCCCGATGCGGGTCCTGTGCACACGATGGTCTCCACGGAATTGAGGGTGATGTCCAGATCGCTATAGAAATAATCGTTGTAGCCATCCTCACCTGTTGTGCGCAATACGAGCACATCGCCGCCGCCGGCACGCTGCAGGAACCAGCGCACGGCATTATCGTTCTCGCCAGCGCCGCCCATCAATACCGTTCCTGCGGTGGTGACGGTCACCACATCTGCTGCATCGCCGACCAGGTAACTCACATACGGCTGGGCCTTTGCCGCAGCGGTCATCATCAGGGTGCAGGCGATCAATGTTATCCTCTTCATATGCCTTTTTTGCAAATATAAGAGGGCGAATGTCATCAGTAGGTTGTGCGGCACCTTGTATATTTGCACAAAACCGATCTGTGGAACCTTCGCCTCGTGTAGATTTCAATGATACGGCCACCGCATTTTCGGGCCGTTCCAATAAAGCACTCAAGTGGGAATATCAGTTGTTCAGGATGATGAACAATCCAACGCTGACCGGCGTGCTCACCACGCTGGCCGACCTGTCCATCAAAATGCATCTGCCGGTCAAATGGATGATCAAAAAGACCGTGTATGAGCAATTCTGCGGCGGTGAAACGCTGGAGGAAACACAACAGGTGCTCTCGGAGCTTGAGCGCTTCGGTGTCAGTGCCATTATCGATTACGGCGTGGAGGGTAAAGAATCAACTGCGGAGTTCGAGCGCACGCGTCATGAACTGATACGCATCATCCGCTTTGCTGCGGGGAAAAAGAATATTCCGTTCATCAGCTGTAAGGTGACAGGCCTCACTTCGTTTGCGCTGCTGGAAAAACTCAATACCGGCGCCGCGTTGAGTGCCGAGGAGCAAACAGAAAAAGACGCGCTGTATGAGCGCATGTTCGCGATCGCCGGAGCGGCTGCCGACAATGGCATCGGCTTATTCGTGGATGCGGAAGAAAGCTGGATACAGGATGCGATAGACGAACTCACTTTTGAGTTGATGCGCCGCTACAATAAAAACAAAGCGGTGGTGTTCAGCACGCCGCAGATGTATCGTCACGACAGGCTGGCATTTTGCGAGCGTTCGCTGGAGGATGCGCAAAAGCATAATTACATCCTCGGCCTGAAGCCGGTGCGGGGTGCCTACATGGAAAAAGAGCGCAAGCGCGCTGCCGATATGGGCTATACAGACCCTATTCAGCCCGACAAGGCGGCCACCGACCGCGATTATGATGCGGTGGTGCGGTTCAGCCTGGACCATCTGGACAAGATCGCGTTGTGTGCTGCCACGCATAATGAGCAGAGCAGTCAGCTGCTGGCCAATGCCATGCAGGACAGGGGTATCCCGGCCAATCATCCGCACATCTGGTTCAGTCAGCTGTTCGGCATGAGCGATCAGATCACGTTCAATCTGGCCAAAGCCGGGTTCAATGTGGCCAAGTATCTGCCGTATGGTCCGGTGAAGGATGTGATCCCATACCTCATCCGCCGTGCGCAGGAAAACCGCTCTGTGAGCGGGCAAATGAGCCGTGAGCTGTCGCTGATACATAAGGAGATACGCCGTCGCGGCATCTGAGCTTCCTGAAAGTTTACCGTAAACTGACCCGGGTTACTGCAGGGTTGATAAAAGTCACCCGTGTGGGGGTGTGTTTTTTGTAATTTTGTGGTGCATACTTAAAAGGACTACCATGCCATTTTATTGCTCGATGGGACAGGTGCCTCAGAAAAGGCATACCCAGTTCCGCAAGCCAGACGGTACTTTATATCATGAGGAGCTCTTCTCTACGGAGGGTTTCAGCAATACCTATTCGTTGTTGTATCACCTGTATCCGCCCACCAAGATCAAGCAGGTGGGCGAGGCTTACAGTGTGGAACCGAAGGTGGTGTTGTCGCGTCAGCTCAAGCACCGTTCGCTGAAAGGTTTCAAGATTCCGCCGACGGATGACTTCCTGGAGAGCCGCAAGCCGGTGCTGGTGAACAACGACCTGCACATCTCGCTGGCCGCACCGCGGAAGAGCATGACCGATTACTTTTACAAGAACGTGGATGCCGATGAGATGCTGTTCATCCATGAAGGCAACGGCAAGCTGCATACTGCCTACGGTGATATCGCTTTCGAGTATGGCGATTATGTAGTCATCCCCCGCGGCACACTCTATCAGATCTCATTTGAAACGGAGAACAACCGCCTGCTGATCGTGGAGTCATTCTCTCCGATCGAGTTCCCGAAGCGATATATGAACAAGGTGGGCCAGTTGATGGAGCATTCGCCGTTCTGCGAGCGCGACATCAAAACACCCGTGGATCTGAAGACCTATGACCAGCAGGGTGATTTTTACTTTAAGATCAAGAAGCAGGGGATCATTTATCCCTATCATTATGCCAATCATCCGTTCGATCTGATCGGGTGGGATGGATATGTATATCCATGGGCATTTTCCATCCACAATTTTGAGCCCATCACCGGACGTGTGCATCAGCCGCCGCCGGTGCATCAGACTTTTGAGGCGCGCAATTTTGTGGTGTGCAGTTTTGTGCCGCGCATGTATGATTATCATCCGCTGGCCATCCCTGCACCGTATAATCACAGCAACATCGACAGCGACGAGATATTGTATTATGTCGACGGCGACTTCATGAGCCGCAAGAGTGTGGAGCGCGGGCAGATCACCTTACATCCGGGCGGCATTCCGCACGGTCCGCACCCCGGCACCTACGAAGGCAGCATCGGCAAAACCGAAACCCGCGAACTGGCGGTCATGATAGACCCGTTCAAGCCGTTACAGCTCACGGAAGAAGCGTTGGAGATCGAGGATAGGGATTATTATTTGAGTTGGCTGAGTTGAATAATTAGCCAATTAGCTGATTAGCCGATTAGCCAATTGTTTGATTCGTTGTTAATGTGGTTGTTGCGAGGGGGTAGGTTCAATAAGATGAGGCTGATGGAGGAAATATATATTTGAGCGTTATTTACATAACCGCTTAAACAAGGCAGAATCGATAGGTTTGACAGTTCTTTATATTATGGGTTATTATTTTTTTTCGAGGCTTAATAAAGGAAGAGGAATTTTGATACTTTTAAGGGCCGGCAACATTTCAGAAAGGGTATTTCAAACTCAAAAACCATGTTGCCATGAGCGAATACAAGAAGCACAATCTGATCCTCAATCTCACCTTTTCCTTTTCCATTGATGTGATGCAGTATTGCGCATTATTGGAGTCTTATAAAAAATATTTAATGTCCAGGCAACTGTGGCGATCAGGGACAGCCATCGGGGCGCTTACCCAGGAAGCACAAAACGCTGAAAGCAAACAAGATTTCATCCATAAAATGAAGCTGGCAGGAAAAGAAGCTGACGAAACATTATATTGGATAAGGCTGTGTAAAGCATCCCCTGAATATCCCGATTGCATAGATCTGGAAAAACAGGCTTTGGTCATTTCAAAAATCATCAATAAAATAATCAGTTCATCAAAACAAAAAGCATAAAGCCATATCGGCTAATCAGCTAATTGGCTAATCGGCTAATTTTTATTTACAATTTCAAAGTAGTATGGAAAATTCAACAATAACCACTCCATCCGTTACATCAACGGATTTTCTTCCGTTGAACGGAACCGATCATATTGAATTTTATGTGGGCAATGCCAAGCAGTCGGCGTATTATTATCAGTCGGCATGGGGGTATGAGCTGGTGGCGTATGCGGGGTTGGAGACGGGTGTGAAGGATCGCGCGAGCTATGTGTTGCAGCAGGGGAAGATACGCCTGGTGCTTACGACATCGTTTGATCCGGACAGCGAGATCTCCCATCATGTGCGCATGCATGGCGACGGGGTCAAGGTCCTGGCCTTGTGGGTAGATGATGCTGCGAAAAGCTATGCCGAGACCACCAAGCGCGGTGCGCAGGGGGTAATGGAGCCTACGCGCATGAAAGATGAACATGGCGAGGTGGTGGTTTCTGCCATCCGCACATATGGAGATACCATCCATAAATTCGTGGAACGCAAAAACTATAACGGCGTATTCATGCCCGGCTATGCGCCGAAGAGCTCCAACGTACCGGTAAGGCCCATAGGACTGAAATATGTTGACCATTGTGTGGGCAACGTGGAGTTGGGTCGCATGAACGAGTGGGTGCGGTTTTACGAGGATGTGATGGGATTCAAGCTGCTGATCACCTTTGATGACAAGGATATATCCACTGAGTATTCGGCGCTGATGAGCAAGGTGGTGAGCAACGGTAATGGTTTCATCAAATTCCCCATCAACGAACCGGCGGAAGGCAAAAAGAAATCACAGATCGAGGAATACATCGACTTCTATAAAGGCGCAGGCGTGCAGCACATTGCCATCGCCACCGACAATATCATCGAGACCGTGACCGAACTCCGTGCACGGGGTGTTGAGTTCCTGTATGTGCCGGAAACCTATTATGATGATGTACTGGACCGAGTGGGACACATCGATGAGGACTTTGAGGAGCTGAAGAAACTGAACATTCTCATCGACCGCGATGATGAGGGCTACCTGCTGCAATTATTCACCCGTCCGGTGGAAGACCGTCCGACTGTTTTCTACGAGATCATCCAGCGTCACGGCGCCCGCAGTTTCGGCAAAGGCAATTTCAAGGCCTTGTTCGAAGCGATAGAACGCGAGCAGGAGTTACGCGGAACATTATAAAAACAGATCACACTTTCAAAAGCCGGCCATGTGCCGGCTTTTTTTATGCAATATCAGTATCCGGAATACCCTTTTTGAGGTATTCACTTCCATATTTTTCAATATCGCAACCTTTCGCAAATAACGCCCGTATACCATCACCGAACAACCCACCCAACAATTGATGGAAGTCACCATCAGTTGTAACCCAGGTCACCCGACCCAAGCGCCTGGAGCCAGTAATTTTGTTAACACATCTAATTTTTTATTATGCAAATCAAGCATCTACTCATGGCTATGGCCGTGGTCGGCATGGGTTATCCATCCACGGGGCAGATCACGGAGGCCTGGGTCTCTCCGGAGGTCGATTATTCGAAGAACGGAGTTATGATCGCTGCCGACGCAGAAGGCAATTCGCTGGCGGTCAGCGACATTTTTCATGGTGACATCTATATCACCAAACGCGATCCGAGCGGCAATATTCTGTGGGCCACCGGATATGATAACACCACCCCATCACAATGGGAGCAGGCTGCATGGGTGACCACCGACATCAACAACGACGTGATCGTTACCGGTTTTACGAATACCGGTTTCGGATCAGAGCATTACGCCTACCAGATGGTGCTCATGAAATTCAATGGTGAGGACGGTGCGCTCATGTGGCGCGTCACCGATAATGCCGGCAGCGCCAAGCGCGGTCGTGTGGTAATGACCGATGCTTCAGGAAATATTTATGTAGGTGGTGAATTCAATGCCTTTAACACCACTTACTATGAGTTGGGTAGTATGCAATTATGGAAATACAGCCCTGCGGGTACACAACTATGGACCATCACCACCAATCTGGCAGGAGCCACTATGGCAGGGCCACTGGCCACCATGCGGTTCACCCCTGAAGGCCATATCCTGTTTGCCGGTGCTGCGCCGTTGGGTTCCAGTGTAACCGGAGGACGTGCGACCACTGACGGAACACTGTTATGGACACATAACTTTCCGGGCTACGGCATGACCGACATTGATGCGGATAATGCAGGTAACACTTTCATCCTGTATACCTATGGTTTTGGCGCCTTCGCAGACATTAATCCGGGCATTAAAAAACTCAATGCTTCCGGCACGGTGATATGGGATCACAATTACGACTTCGGCACATCAGATATCGGCAGGAAGATCCTCGCCGATAATGCCGGTGGTGCCTTTGTGACCGGATACAGTTCACAGTTGGCGGGCATGCCGTATGTCGACTGGATCACCTTCCGGGTGAACAGCAGCGGCGACACCCTGTGGTCTGACCGCTATGATGCGCACACAAACAATGATGAGTGGCCGTGGATGATGGTGCGCGACAACAGCAATAACATCTATATTACCGGACAAGGCGGACCATGGCCGGGATATTTCTGGCTGAGCCTGACGCAAACCGTTACACTTAAATATACAGCAGAAGGCATTCGTGAATGGACAGGCTTGCATGACACCTATTCCAATGCCGGTATGGCCTTATGCCTGTATAATGACAATGTGCTGTACGTGCAGGGGCTGGGTTATGACCTGGTGATCCGGTATGACCTTCCTGCTATCGTAACCTGTGATGCACCATCAGGACTGTTCACCAACAATATTACTACCACAAAAGCACGATTGAACTGGACACTTGAACCGGGAGCAGTGCAATATGAAGTATGGTATAAACGCACCACAGCCGTAAACTGGAAGAAAAAATTTGTGCCCGGCGTGAACAACAAACTCAACCTGAAGAATCTGCTCTGCAATACCGACTATGTTTGGAAGATCCGCACCGTGTGCGACACTGTAGGTGTAGATGAAAAATCCGATTTCTCACCTGATCAGTTCTTTACCATGCTGGTTTGCCGGGAAGCCATGGACGAGGTCGAAAACGATGGTCTGATGGTGTATCCGAATCCGGCAGTGGCATCCATCACCATGGATGCAGGTAGCTCCATGATCGCCGAAATACGGGTATATAATAGCCAGGGGGCGATCGTTGTTTCGTATGACGGTCCAGACATCAACAGTATCGACCTGGACGTGCAGGTGCTTCCCATTGGATTGTATGTGATCCACTGCAGAACCACCGACAATATCTGGCTTAATAAAGAATTTCTCATCATCCGATAAAACAAACTACTATGAAAAAGCTTGCGCTCTTATTGTTTGCTCTACCACTCCTCGCGGCAGGACAAGCTACTCTGATATGGAACAACTATCCAGGCGGCGTCTCGATCAGCACGGATGCCTTCAATAACGTGTATACGGCCTGGGGGGATTATAATCCTGCCGGCGACATTTACCTCGACAAACGGAATGCCAGTGGCACCCTGCTGTGGGAGGTCAAATACGATAATACCGATAATACGCGGCATGAACTGGCTACCTGGGTAGCCTGCGACAACAACAATGACATCCTGGTGTCCGGCACGATCCGAAGCGGATATGCTTCGCCTGTGAATGCCGCCAGCGTGCTCATGAAATTCGATACCGATGGCAACCTGCTCTGGCGCGTGGTGTATGAGACCACCTTCGACGGCAGCAGCACCAGAAAGATCCTCATCGACAGCGACAATAACATCTATGTGCTGGGTATGAGTCCGAGTCTGACCAAGGTGAAAAAATTCAACACCAATGGTGTTGCCCAATGGACCTACCTGAACACATCCGGTATCGGGGCTGCGTCAAATTTCAAATTCGCACAGGACGGGAATATCCTGATCATTGGCAGAGCTATTTATGGCAGTATTAACGGCTATGCAAAAATTGACACAGATGGCAATGAAATATTTTCATCCGTTGGCAACTACTCCCTTACCGTTGGCGATATCGCCGGTGATGCAACGGGTAATTCATACATGATCAATGGCGTGTACACCTTTGCCGCAGAAGGCAGCGTACTCACCAAACTTGACCCGGCAGGTAATACCATTTGGGTAGACACAAATATGATAACGGGCACTAAGGTGGAAGTGGGCACAGACCAAAATCCGGTAGTCGCCGGATTCCCGAACACTGGAACCTTTGGTGTATCCATGATCAAATACAACAGTGCCGGATCGGTTATTTGGGAAAATCCTGATGCCGATGGCCCTGCCTATAGTTTAATGCTGCATGCCGGCATGCAACTGGACCCTGCGAACAACGTATACTTCGCCGCGGGCACTTTGTTTGAAATGGCTGTTTGCCGCGTTAATGCCGATGGCAGCTATAATTACACAGCCACCTCTCCGGGCGGATATGCCTACTGGTTCGACTTCAGCGAGGATTACTGCAGTATGTTCGTGGTGGGTGGTCAGGTAGCGCGATTTGACCAGGATCCCATTCTTACCTGTGAGCCTCCGGGTGGGTTGTTCACGAATAATATCACCACCACCAAGGCTCGATTGAACTGGACACTTGAACCGGGAGCGGTGCAATATGAAGTGTGGTATAAACGCACCACGGCCGTAAACTGGAAGAAGAAATTTGTGCCCGGCGTCAACAACAAGCTCAACTTGAAAAATCTGCTCTGCAACACCAACTACGTCTGGAAGATCCGCACCGTATGCGACACGGTAGGTGTAGATGAAAAATCAGATTTCTCCGCAGATCAGTTCTTCACCACCCTGGTGTGC